>NZ_QTPQ01000145.1:0-202 GCF_003853425.1 Burkholderia sp. Bp9140 | reverse complement strand
AGAGTCGTTTCACGGTCCTGTTCGGGATGGGAAGGGGTGGGACCGACTCGCTATGGTCATCAGGCAAAGAGGGTTGTTCTGCTGGCGTGGCCAACAGAACCAATCTTGGAAGAAGCAGTAATCTTGGTTGTGTGTATCACACACGAGAATCCAACTTGTCGCCTCGATCTCGCTCAGTGCTTGCGCACGGCGCCGATCTACA
>NZ_QTPQ01000144.1:0-206 GCF_003853425.1 Burkholderia sp. Bp9140 | reverse complement strand
CTGTTGGTCGAGCTGAGGCCCGTCGACAGCGAGTTGATACCGGTCGAAGTCGAGGTGGACAGCGACGTGATCGAGCTGTTAGCCGACGACAGTCCAGTCGACGTGGACGACGACAGCGAAGTGACCGAGCTGTTGGTCGAGCTGAGGCCCGTCGACAGCGAGTTGATACCGGTCGAAGTCGAGGTGGACAGCGACGTGATCGAGCT
>NZ_QTPQ01000143.1:0-218 GCF_003853425.1 Burkholderia sp. Bp9140 | reverse complement strand
GGAGCGGTAGTTCAGTTGGTTAGAATACCGGCCTGTCACGCCGGGGGTCGCGGGTTCGAGCCCCGTCCGCTCCGCCAGAACGAAGCCCGTTCAGATGAACGTTTTGAACGGGCTTTTGCGTTAAAGGTGTAAGCAGTACGTTGTCCCCTTCGTCTAGAGGCCTAGGACATCACCCTTTCACGGTGAGTACAGGGGTTCGAATCCCCTAGGGGACGCCA
>NZ_QTPQ01000142.1:0-234 GCF_003853425.1 Burkholderia sp. Bp9140 | reverse complement strand
TGGCGGAGCGGACGGGACTCGAACCCGCGACCCCCGGCGTGACAGGCCGGTATTCTAACCGACTGAACTACCGCTCCAACTTTCTGCACCGTTACCTGCAGGACGTCGGTTACGTTCCTGCAAGCCTCGCGACACTTCTACGAAACGCCGCTGAATCTGGCGTCCCCTAGGGGATTCGAACCCCTGTACTCACCGTGAAAGGGTGATGTCCTAGGCCTCTAGACGAAGGGGACA
>NZ_QTPQ01000141.1:0-236 GCF_003853425.1 Burkholderia sp. Bp9140 | reverse complement strand
GCCGGAAACGCGCGATGGCCGCGAGGCGGGGGGCGTGGCCGTCGCGGACTCAACCGATCTGCGATGCATGTCCGGCAGGGTCCTCATGCGCACGCCGCACACCCGTGTCGTGACAGGACCGAGTAGCTCGATTCCACGCAACTGCCATTCGGCTCATCCACTGGACTTGCCCCTGCATGACCGGACACGCAGTCACGCTTAGGTTAGCGAATTTTCTTGCTGGCGAAACTCGCGTG
>NZ_QTPQ01000140.1:0-289 GCF_003853425.1 Burkholderia sp. Bp9140 | reverse complement strand
ACTGGGGTGAAGTCGTAACAAGGTAGCCGTATCGGAAGGTGCGGCTGGATCACCTCCTTTCCAGAGCTTCTCGCAAAGTTGAGCGCTCACGCTTATCGGCTGTTGATAAAGACAGAAAGACTGTCTGTTAGCGGTTTAATCGGTTATAATGCCGGCCGCTTTCGATAATTCTCAATGACAAACATTCGAATGAAGTTTGGTTCGAGTTTTTCTCATTGGCGATTGAGCCAGTCAGAGTGATACGTAGTATGTATCGGCTGTCGTTCTTTAACAATCTGGAAGAAGTAAG
>NZ_QTPQ01000139.1:0-303 GCF_003853425.1 Burkholderia sp. Bp9140 | reverse complement strand
AAGTGCCCGACGTACCGGAAGTGCCCGACGTACCGGAAGTGCCCGACGTGCCGGAAGTGCCGGAAGTCCCCGAAGTACCGGAAGTACCCGAGGTACCGGAAGTACCCGAAGTGCCGGAAGTACCCGATGTGCCGGAAGTACCCGATGTACCGGAAGTACCCGAGGTACCGGAAGTACCCGAGGTACCGGAAGTGCCCGAGGTTCCGGAAGTACCCGACGTACCGGAAGTGCCGGAAGTCCCCGAAGTCCCCGAAGTCCCCGAAGTCCCCGAAGTCCCCGAAGTCCCCGAACCACCGTTGGGGG
>NZ_QTPQ01000138.1:0-315 GCF_003853425.1 Burkholderia sp. Bp9140 | reverse complement strand
ACGCCCGTGTTGTCCGACTTCACGCGGACCTTCACGTTGTAATCGACCACTCTTTTCACTGGCACCAGGATTTTCATTTGACTTTCCTTTCACACATCCGAATATGGCTGAGATTGATCATTCACCCAGATACGCGGCCCGCACCTTCGGATCGTCGAGCATCTGCTTCGCGTCGCCTTCCATCGTGACCGTGCCGGAATCCATCACGTAGCCGCGATCGGCCGCCTGCAGCGCAAGGCGTGCGTTCTGTTCGACGAGCAGCACCGTGATGCCCTCCTTCGAGATCTCGCGCACCACTTCGAAGATCTTCTCGAC
>NZ_QTPQ01000137.1:0-328 GCF_003853425.1 Burkholderia sp. Bp9140 | reverse complement strand
GCGAACTGGTTGAGTTCGCAACTAAAGCGGACATGCCGATCATCGAGAACGGTGTGTATAACGAACTGTATTTCGGCGAGTCGCATCCAAGCACGCTGAAGTCCTATGACCGCAGCGGGATCGTGCTGCACTGCGCGTCGTTCTCGAAGAGCCTGACGGCGGCCTACCGGATCGGCTGGGCGTTGCCGGGCCGGTATCGCGATCAGGTCGAGAAGCTGAAGTTCCTGAATACGCTGGCGACGCCGTCGCTGCCGCAGCTCGCGATCGCCGAGTTTCTCGAACGCGACGGTTACGAGCATCACCTGCGGCGCTTGCGCAAGGCGTATGC
>NZ_QTPQ01000136.1:0-344 GCF_003853425.1 Burkholderia sp. Bp9140 | reverse complement strand
AAGATGTTCACGAGGATCGCCTTCAGGTCCGGGTTCTTCAGCATCAGCTTGAACGCTTCCGTGACCTTCTCGGTCGTGGCGCCACCGCCGACGTCCAGGAAGTTCGCCGGCTCGCCGCCGAACAGCTTGATCGTGTCCATCGTCGCCATCGCGAGGCCTGCGCCGTTCACGAGACAGCCGATGTTGCCGTCGAGCGAGATGTACGCGAGATCGAACTTCGACGCTTCGATTTCAGCCGGATCTTCTTCGTCCAGGTCGCGGTACGCGACGATTTCCGGGTGGCGGAACAGCGCGTTCGAGTCGAAGTTGAACTTCGCGTCGAGTGCGATGACCTTGCCGTCGCC
>NZ_QTPQ01000135.1:0-377 GCF_003853425.1 Burkholderia sp. Bp9140 | reverse complement strand
GCTTCGGCCGTATCCGCACCGCCCGAGATCAGCGCGCCGGCGTGGCCCATGCGCTTGCCCGGAGGCGCCGTGACGCCCGCGATGAAGCCGACGACCGGCTTCTTCATGTTGTCCTTGATCCACTGAGCGGCGTTGGCTTCGTCCGGACCGCCGATTTCGCCGATCATCACGACCGCATCCGTATCCGGATCGTCGTTGAACATCTTCATCACGTCGATGTGCTTCAGACCGTTGATCGGGTCGCCGCCGATGCCGACTGCCGACGACTGGCCGAGGCCCAGTGCCGTCAGCTGAGCAACGGCTTCATACGTCAGCGTGCCCGAACGCGACACGACGCCGATGCGGCCCTTGCGGTGGATGTGACCCGGCATGATGCC
>NZ_QTPQ01000134.1:0-380 GCF_003853425.1 Burkholderia sp. Bp9140 | reverse complement strand
ATGAAAATCCTGGTGCCAGTGAAAAGAGTGGTCGATTACAACGTGAAGGTCCGCGTGAAGTCGGACAACACGGGCGTCGACATCGCGAACGTGAAGATGTCGATGAACCCGTTCGACGAAATCGCGGTGGAAGAAGCCGTGCGCCTGAAGGAAGCGGGTGTCGCGACCGAAGTGATCGCGGTGTCGGTCGGTGTCGCGCAAGCGCAGGAAACGCTGCGTACGGCGCTGGCGATCGGCGCGGATCGCGCGATCCTCGTCGAGTCGAACGACAGTGTCGAGCCGCTGGCCGTCGCGAAGATCCTCAAGGCGCTGGTCGACAAGGAACAGCCGCAGCTGGTGATCCTCGGCAAGCAGGCGATCGACGACGATTCGAACCAGAC
>NZ_QTPQ01000133.1:0-383 GCF_003853425.1 Burkholderia sp. Bp9140 | reverse complement strand
GAGTCGGTGATGGCGCGGATGCAGCGACAGATGGCGCAGGACCGCGCATGGTGGGATGCGCATCCGGGGGAACGGTTGCCGGAGGCGCAGCTCGCGCGGCGCATGCAGGTGGCGGGCGAGTGCGAGGCGCTGTGGGATTGGGAGAAGGCGCTGCCGAAGTGCGTGGGGAACGTGCTGAAGGAACTGAGCCGCACGCGCTACGAGCATGATGCATACGGCAATCTGGTGCGCCGGGTCGAACCGGGCGGCGTGACGTGGCTGTTCAAGTACGACGTGGTGCATCGGCTTCGGGAAGCGAGGCGCTTTGCGAAACCGCCGGCGGCGCACGAGATCGACCGGATCGAGCGGACGAAGGACGGCACGGCGACGTGGATTCCGGGCGC
>NZ_QTPQ01000132.1:0-392 GCF_003853425.1 Burkholderia sp. Bp9140 | reverse complement strand
TGGCGGAGCGGACGGGACTCGAACCCGCGACCCCCGGCGTGACAGGCCGGTATTCTAACCGACTGAACTACCGCTCCTTGGTCTGGCTGAATCGGGAAACTGGTGGGTGCTGAGGGGTTCGAACCCCCGACCTACGCCTTGTAAGGGCGCCGCTCTACCAGCTGAGCTAAGCACCCGTTTCCGATTCGTTCTGGCTGCGATCTGCGTTTCGGCATCAACAACCAGCGAGCCAGCAAGTTTAATTCATCCCCGATCATTTTGCCAAGCCTGTGCGCAAAAATTTTTAACGCGCTGCCCAACACACGATCCCGATGCAATCGGGATAGGGGCGGTCAGGTAGCCTGACCGATCCCCTCCCACACCACCCGGCATGCGGGTCCGCACCGGGCGGT
>NZ_QTPQ01000131.1:0-429 GCF_003853425.1 Burkholderia sp. Bp9140 | reverse complement strand
ACTGGGGTGAAGTCGTAACAAGGTAGCCGTATCGGAAGGTGCGGCTGGATCACCTCCTTTCCAGAGCTTCTCGCAAAATTGAGCGCTCACGCTTATCGGCTGTAAATTTAAAGACAGACTCAGGGGTCTGTAGCTCAGTCGGTTAGAGCACCGTCTTGATAAGGCGGGGGTCGTTGGTTCGAATCCAACCAGACCCACCATTGTCTGGCGGTAACACACCTGAGGCATCTGTACTCATGGGGGCATAGCTCAGCTGGGAGAGCACCTGCTTTGCAAGCAGGGGGTCGTCGGTTCGATCCCGTCTGCCTCCACCAATCCTCAATGACAAGCGTTCGACGTGGTCGAGTCCTTGTCATTGGCGATTGAGCCAGTCAGAGTGATACGTAGTATGTATCGGCTGTCGTTCTTTAACAATCTGGAAGAAGTAAG
>NZ_QTPQ01000130.1:0-467 GCF_003853425.1 Burkholderia sp. Bp9140 | reverse complement strand
GGCGATTCGGTGTCGGAAGGCACGCTGATCGTGCTGCTCGACGCCGCCGGCGCACCGGCTGCCGCCGCGCCGCAGGCGAGCGCACCGGCTCCGGCCGCTGCCGCGCCGGCTCCGGCACCCGCTGCCGCTCCGGCACCCGCTGCCGCTCCGGCACCCGCGCAGGCTGCACCGGCTCCGGCTGCCGCCGCGCCGGCCGCTGCGTCGGGCGAGTACCGCGCGAGCCACGCATCGCCGTCGGTGCGCAAGTTCGCGCGTGAACTCGGCGTCGAAGTCGCACGCGTGCAGGGCTCGGGTCCGAAGGGCCGTATCACGAAGGAAGACATCACCGGTTTCGTGAAGGGCGTGATGACGGGCCAGCGCGCGGCACCGGCCGCAGCGGCCGCGCCGGCCGGCGGCGGCGAGCTGAACCTGCTGCCGTGGCCGAAGGTCGACTTCTCGAAGTTCGGCCCGTTCGAGGCGAAGCCGCT
>NZ_QTPQ01000129.1:0-505 GCF_003853425.1 Burkholderia sp. Bp9140 | reverse complement strand
CGGTGACGTACGACAAGAAGGCGGACGGCACGGCGAACTACAACTCGGTGACGCTGGGCGGCGGGAAGTCGACGGGTGCGGTGACGCTGTCGAATGTTGCACAGGGCAAGGCCGGCACGGACGCAGTGAACGTCGATCAACTGACGAAAGCGATCAGCGACGTGGAAGGTGGCATGAACCCGCTGGCCGTGTCTTACGACAGCGTGACGAAGGACAAGGTGACGCTGGCCGGCGGCAAGACGGGCACGACACTGACGAACGTGGCGGCCGGCAAGGCCGACATGGACGCGGTGAACGTGTCGCAACTGAAGTCGTCGGGCCTTGTTGGCGAGGACGGCAAGTCGCTGGCTGCAGTCACTTACGACAAGAACGCGGACGGCACGCCGAACTACCAGTCGGCGACGATGGCTGGCGTTGGCGGCACGAAGCTGACGAACGTGAAGGCCGCTGAGCTGTCGGCGACGAGCACGGACGCGGTGAACGGCTCGCAACTGTTCGCGACGAA
>NZ_QTPQ01000128.1:0-539 GCF_003853425.1 Burkholderia sp. Bp9140 | reverse complement strand
CCTTCGCGACGCATGCGGTCCTTCACTTCGATCATGTCGCGCACGGGGATGCCTTCCGTGATGCAGATCGCGAGATCGAGGTCGGCTTCGACCGCTTCCCAGATCGCAGCGGCTGCGCCTGCAGGCGGAACGTAGATGACCGACACGGTCGCGCCGGTTTCTTCCTTCGCTTCCTTGACGCTCGCGTAGATCGGAATGCCTTCGAAATCTTCGCCGGCCTTCTTCGGGTTCACGCCCGCGACGAATGCTTCGCGGCCGTTTGCGTATTCACGACAGGCGCGCGTGTGGAACTGACCGGTCTTGCCGGTAATGCCCTGCGTGATGACCTTCGTGTCCTTGTTGATCAGAATCGACATGTATTTTGACCTCTGTTCGATTGGCGTCGCGTGCAAACCGCGCCGCCATGCGTGTTCGATAGCGTGTTACTTGCCTTCGGCAGCCGCGACGACCTTCTGCGCAGCCTCTTCCATGCTGTCCGCCGAGATGATCGGCAGGCCCGAATCGGCCAGCATCTTCTTGCCGAGGTCCTCGTTCGTGCC
>NZ_QTPQ01000127.1:0-545 GCF_003853425.1 Burkholderia sp. Bp9140 | reverse complement strand
TCAGGTGTGTAAGCGCAGTAATGCGTTCAGCTAACTGATACTAATTGCCCGTAAGGCTTGATCCTATAACAAGTCTGCCTTGTAGATCGGCGCCGTGCGCAAGCACTGAGCGAGATCGAGGCGACAAGTTGGATTCTCGTGTGTGATACACACAACCTAAATTACTGCTTCTTCCAAGATTGGTCGCGTTGCGAAGCAACGCGACAACCCTCTTTGCCTGATGACCATAGCGAGTCGGTCCCACCCCTTCCCATCCCGAACAGGACCGTGAAACGACTCCACGCCGATGATAGTGCGGATTCCCGTGTGAAAGTAGGTAATCGTCAGGCTCCCTAAGCCAGAAACCCCCGCCCGAAAGGCGGGGGTTTTTGCATTTGCGCGACGGAAACGCACGATGGCCGCGAGGCGGGGTGTGTAGCTGTCCGGATTGCCGTCGATCCCGTCGTCGCCGTCCACGCCGGAACGAAATTGACCTTACCCCGCCGAGTACACCATTCGTAAGTTAGTGGGCTCGCCGTTTTTAGGTTGATGCAGTTGCCGGAATT
>NZ_QTPQ01000126.1:0-551 GCF_003853425.1 Burkholderia sp. Bp9140 | reverse complement strand
GACGAGATCGGCATGACGCTGCGCACGATCAACCAGCTCGGTCTGATGTTCCGCTGGCTCGTTGACGACGTCAGCGAGCAGGTGCACAACGTGCAGCGCGCGAGCAACGAGATCGCGCAAGGCAACAACGACCTGAGCGCGCGCACCGAACAGGCCGCGTCGAGTGTGCAGGAGACCGCTGCATCGATGGCCGAGATGACGGCGACCGTGTCGAGCAATGCGGAAACGGCGCTGCAGGCGAACCAGTTGTCGGTGTCCGCGAGCGAGGCGGCCGAGCGCGGCGGACAGGCGGTGAGCGAGGTCGTCACGACGATGCGCGACATCACCGACAGCTCGCGCAGGATCGCCGACATCATCGGCGTGATCGACGGGATCGCATTCCAGACCAACATCCTTGCGCTGAACGCGGCGGTCGAGGCGGCGCGCGCGGGCGAACAGGGGCGCGGTTTCGCGGTGGTCGCGGGCGAGGTACGGGCGCTCGCGCAGCGCAGCGCGAACGCGGCGAAGGAAATCAAGACGCTGATCGGCGCGAGTGTCGAGCGGGTCGAGTC
>NZ_QTPQ01000125.1:0-581 GCF_003853425.1 Burkholderia sp. Bp9140 | reverse complement strand
CGCGACAACCCGAGGATCGCCACTTCCGGCGCGTTGATGATCGGCGTGAAGTTCGTGCCGCCGATCCCGCCGAGCGACGAGATCGAGAAGCAACCACCCTGCATCTGGTCCGGCTTCAGCTTGCCGTCGCGCGCGGCCTTCGACAGCTCGGCCATTTCCTTCGCGATGTCGACGAGACCCTTCTTGTCCGCATCGCGGATCACCGGCACGACGAGGCCGTTCGGCGTGTCGGCCGCGAAACCGACGTGGTAGTACTGCTTGAACACCAGGTTGTCGCCGTCGAGGCTTGCGTTGAAGGTCGGGAACTTCTTCAGCGCGGCGACGACCGCCTTGATCACGAACGCGAGCATCGTGAACTTCACGCCCGCCTTCTCGTGCTCCTTGTTCAGCTGCACGCGCAGCGCTTCGAGCTCGGTGATGTCTGCTTCGTCGTTGTTCGTGACGTGCGGGATCATCACCCAGTTGCGATGCAGGTTCGCGCCCGAGATCTTCTTGATGCGCGACAGCGGCTTCGCCTCGAACGGGCCGAACTTCGAGAAGTCGACCTTCGGCCACGGCAGCAGGTTCAGCTCGCCGCCGCC
>NZ_QTPQ01000124.1:0-582 GCF_003853425.1 Burkholderia sp. Bp9140 | reverse complement strand
GATCTTCTCGACCGACGCGCTGCCGCCTTCCGCGGCAACCGGATCGAAACCCGTTGCGCGCACCGTGATGACCTTGATCGGATCGCTCGACTGCACCGTCGCGATCGCGTTGCCCGCGTAGATCGGACGCTCGAACGTGTCGGCCGAATCGACCCCCGTGATGTCCGAGATCTGCGCGACGTCCAGCTTCGCGGCAATGCGCGGCGCGATGTTCTTGCCGTACGCCGTCGCCGGCGCGAGGATGTGCGAGTAGTCCTTCGCGATGTTCAGCGCGGTCGCTTCGACGTTTTCCGCGAGGCCCGCCTCGAGCTGCGGCGCGTCGGCCAGCAGCACCTTCGACACGCCTGCGATCTTTGCTGCCGCGTCCGCCGCCGCTTGCGCGTTGTGGCCCGCGACCAGCACGTGAATGTCACCGCCGACGAATTTGCCAACCTCGGCCGCCGCTGCCACCGTGTTCAGCGTCGCGGCCTTGATCGTCGAAGCGCCGCGTGCCCCGTCATGCTCGGCAATAACCAGAATCGTCATTTCTTTCCGCTCCCTCTTACAGCACCTTGGCTTCGGTCTTCAGCTTCTCGACCAGCG
>NZ_QTPQ01000123.1:0-602 GCF_003853425.1 Burkholderia sp. Bp9140 | reverse complement strand
TCGCGGCTGATGAACCGCGACACGCCCGCGTCTGCCGCCGCTTCGATCTTCTCGACCGACGCGCTGCCGCCTTCCGCCGCAACCGGATCGAAACCCGTTGCGCGCACCGTGATGACCTTGACCGGATCGCTCGACTGCACCGTCGCGATCGCGTTGCCTGCGTAGATCGGACGCTCGAACGTGTCGGCCGAATCGACCGCCGTGATGTCCGAGATCTGCGCGACGTCCAGCTTCGCGGCAATGCGCGGCGCGATGTTCTTGCCGTAGGCGGTGGCCGGCGCGAGGATGTGCGAGTAGTCCTTCGCGATGTTCAGCGCGGTCGCTTCGACGTTTTCCGCGAGGCCCGCTTCGAGCTGCGGCGCGTCGGCCAGCAGCACCTTCGACACGCCTGCGATCTTCGCTGCCGCGTCCGCCGCCGCTTGCGCGTTATGACCCGCGACCAGCACGTGAATGTCACCGCCAATCTTCGCCGCCGCTGCCACCGTGTTCAGCGTCGCGGCCTTGATCGACGCGTTGTCGTGTTCCGCAATAACCAGAATCGTCATTTCTTTCCGCTCCCTCTTACAGCACCTTGGCTTCGGTCTTCAGCTTCTCGACCAGCG
>NZ_QTPQ01000122.1:0-602 GCF_003853425.1 Burkholderia sp. Bp9140 | reverse complement strand
CCGTCGGGTTCGGGCAAGTCGACGCTGATCAAGACCGTGAACGGCCTCGAGCCGTTCCAGCAGGGCGAGATCCGCGTGAACGGCCAGCCGGTCGGCGACAGGAAGACGAACCTGTCGAAGCTGCGCTCGAAGGTCGGGATGGTGTTCCAGCATTTCGAGCTGTTCCCGCACCTGTCGATCACCGAGAACCTGACGCTCGCGCAGATCAAGGTGCTCGGCCGCGGCAAGGACGAAGCGAACGAGAAGGGCATGAAGCTGCTCGATCGCGTCGGCCTGAAGGCGCATGCGCACAAGTTCCCGGGCCAGTTGTCGGGCGGCCAGCAGCAGCGTGTCGCGATCGCGCGCGCGTTGTCGATGGATCCGATCGCGATGCTGTTCGACGAACCGACGTCCGCGCTCGATCCGGAGATGATCAACGAAGTGCTCGACGTGATGGTCGAGCTCGCGCAGGAAGGGATGACGATGATGGTCGTCACGCACGAAATGGGCTTCGCGAAGAAGGTCGCCCATCGCGTGATCTTCATGGACAAGGGCGCGATCGTCGAGGACGACCGCAAGGACGATTTCTTCTCGAATCCGAAGTCGGATCGCGCGAAGGACTT
>NZ_QTPQ01000121.1:0-627 GCF_003853425.1 Burkholderia sp. Bp9140 | reverse complement strand
CCGATCGCGATCTCGTCGTCGGTCGACATGAGCCGGCTCGTGCTGTCGACGCTGCGCGCGATCGGCACGGACGACGCGGTGCCGCTCGGCTCGCCGTATCCGGACCCGAGCCTGTTTCCGTTCGAGAAGCTGAACCGCTACGCATATGCGGCCGGCCGCGACAAGTCACTGTGGGGCGTGACCGACGGCCTGCCGCCGGGCCATCCGCGCCTGATCCGGCAGATCGCGCGACGCTACCTGGAAAACGGGATGTCGGTCGATCCGAACGAGATCATCGTGACGGTCGGCGCGACGGAGGCGATCAACCTGTGCCTGCAGGCGGTCGCGAAACCGGGCGACACGATCGCGGTGGAGTCGCCGACGTTCTACGCGATGCTGCATGCGATCGAGCGGATGGGGATGAAGGCGATCGAGGTCGCCACGCATCCGGAGTACGGAATCGACATCGCGGCGCTGGCGGCGATCGCGAAGTCGCAGCCGATCGCCGCATGCATGGTGATGCCGAACTTCCAGAACCCGCTCGGCTTCCAGATGCCCGACGAGCGCAAGCGCGAACTGGTTGAGTTTGCAACTAAAGCGGACATGCCGGTGATCGAGAACGGTGTGTATAACGAACTGTATTTCGGC
>NZ_QTPQ01000120.1:0-719 GCF_003853425.1 Burkholderia sp. Bp9140 | reverse complement strand
ATCCAACTCTCAGACTGAAGGGAATCACGCATGAAGATTCACGAGTACCAGGGTAAGGAAATCCTGCGGAAATTCGGCGTCGCGGTACCGCGCGGCAAGCCGGCGTTCTCGGTTGACGAGGCCGTCAAGGTTGCGGAAGAGCTCGGCGGCCCGGTGTGGGTCGTGAAGGCTCAGATTCACGCGGGTGGTCGTGGCAAGGGCGGCGGCGTGAAGGTGGCGAAGTCGATCGAGCAGGTTCGCGAATACGCGAACCAGATCCTCGGCATGCAGCTCGTCACGCACCAGACCGGTCCGGAAGGCCAGAAGGTCAACCGTCTGATGATCGAAGAAGGCGCCGACATCAAGCAGGAACTGTATGTCAGCCTCGTCGTTGATCGCGTGTCGCAAAAGATCGTTCTGATGGGTTCGAGCGAAGGCGGCATGGACATCGAGGAAGTTGCCGAAAAGCACCCGGAACTGATCCACAAGGTCATCGTCGAGCCGTCGACCGGCCTGCTCGACGCCCAGGCCGACGACCTGGCCGCGAAGATCGGCGTGCCGGCTGCTTCGATTCCGCAAGCGCGCGCCATCCTGCAAGGCCTGTACAAGGCATTCTGGGAAACCGACGCGTCGCTGGCTGAAATCAACCCGCTGAACGTCTCCGGCGACGGCAAGGTCATCGCACTCGACGCGAAGTTCAACTTCGACTCGAACGCGCTGTTCCGCCACCCGGAAATCGT
>NZ_QTPQ01000119.1:0-760 GCF_003853425.1 Burkholderia sp. Bp9140 | reverse complement strand
AAGACAGGAAGTCCGCATCGGAGAACTTGTGGATACTTGAATCATTGATATCGATGTAGCCAACCTTGTCTGCCGCCCAGTTGACCTGCATCCACGTCGCGCGCGCATTTGCCGCCAGAGTTTGGGATGGAGACAGGATGCGACCAAAACGCAGCAGCTCGTAACCGTCGCTTGGACAAGACGGATAAAGCGCCGTCGCACGCTTGTACAGATCGTATTCGTAGTCCTTTTCCTTGACGGGTTGCGGCGTGAGCAGCGTGCGAGTGCCGTCTTGCGCCAGGCTCCAGACATTGGTGTATTTCGAGCCGACGCTGAAGTAGGTCTCAACGAGCAACGGCAGGGAGTTCGAGCCCTCTTGACCTGGCTTGAATTCAATCCCATGCAACTTGTTGCGGGCATCGGCCTTCTCAGGCAAACGACGAAACTGGCTACCTGCCGGAATGACGAAATACGCATGCCCCCACCAGTCCGTTCCGGTTGGCGGGGTGGGCGTACTGTTACCCAGTTGCGTACACCCGAAATACGCGTCGAAATCCACCGGCAACATGAAGATTTCGAAATGCAAATGCGGCATACCCTCATATTCGCCACGCCACCCCAACACGTCCTTGCGCCGGACCTTCTTGCCCTCCCCCGAGACCGCCGGCGTCACCGCCCCCTTGTTCACCGAACCGGTCGGCATCCGCAGGAACTCAGGCATATCCTTGGCGTTCGCACTGTGCTGCAGATACTCCGCCAGCGGCAGCAGATGCATGTAGAG
>NZ_QTPQ01000118.1:0-773 GCF_003853425.1 Burkholderia sp. Bp9140 | reverse complement strand
GGCAAGACCGCAGTCGTCACGGGCGCCGCAAGCGGCATCGGCAAGGAAATCGCACTGGAGCTCGCGAAGGCGGGCGCGGCCGTCGCGATCGCCGACCTGAACCAGGACGGCGCCAACGCGGTTGCCGACGAGATCAACAAGGCCGGCGGCAAGGCGATCGGCGTCGCGATGGACGTGACCAGCGAGGACGCCGTGAACAGCGGCATCGACAAGGTGGCCGAAACGTTCGGCTCGGTCGACATCCTCGTGTCGAACGCGGGCATCCAGATCGTCAACCCGATCGAGAACTACGCGTTCTCCGACTGGAAGAAGATGCAGGCGATCCATGTGGACGGTGCATTCCTGACGACCAAGGCCGCGCTCAAGCACATGTACAAGGACGATCGCGGCGGCGTCGTGATCTACATGGGTTCGGTGCACTCGCACGAAGCGTCGCCGCTGAAGTCGGCGTACGTGACGGCCAAGCACGGGCTGCTGGGCCTCGCACGCGTGCTGGCGAAGGAAGGCGCGAAGCACAACGTGCGCTCGCACGTCGTGTGTCCGGGCTTCGTGCGCACGCCGCTGGTCGACAAGCAGATTCCGGAGCAGGCGAAGGAACTCGGGATCAGCGAAGAGGAAGTGGTGAAGAAGGTGATGCTCGGCAACACGGTCGACGGCGTGTTCACGACGGTGCAGGACGTCGCGCAGACGGTGCTGTTCCTGTCGGCGTTCCCGAGCGCCGCGCTCACGGGCCAGTCGTTCGTCGTCAGCCACGGCTGGTTCATGCAGTAACG
>NZ_QTPQ01000117.1:0-834 GCF_003853425.1 Burkholderia sp. Bp9140 | reverse complement strand
GCTGTTCGGCGCGGAAGCCGCGAACGTGCAGCCGAACTCGGGTTCGCAGGCGAACCAGGGCGTGTTCTTCGCGATGCTCAAGCCGGGCGACACGATCATGGGCATGAGCCTCGCGCACGGCGGTCACCTGACGCACGGCTCGCCGGTGAACATGTCGGGCAAGTGGTTCAACGTCGTGAGCTACGGCCTGAATGAAAACGAAGACATCGACTACGAAGCGGCCGAGAAGCTGGCAAACGAGCACAAGCCGAAGCTGATCGTCGCGGGCGCATCGGCGTTCGCGCTGAAGATCGACTTCGAGCGTCTGGCGAAGATCGCGAAGTCGGTCGGCGCGTACCTGATGGTCGACATGGCGCACTACGCGGGCCTGATCGCGGCGGGCGTGTACCCGAATCCGGTGCCGCACGCGGATTTCGTGACGACGACGACGCACAAGAGCCTGCGCGGCCCGCGCGGCGGCGTGATCCTGATGAAGGCCGAGTACGAGAAGCCAATCAACTCGGCAATCTTCCCGGGCATCCAGGGTGGCCCGCTGATGCATGTGATCGCGGCGAAGGCCGTGGCGTTCAAGGAAGCGCTTTCGCCGGAATTCAAGGCATACCAGGAAAAGGTGGTCGAGAACGCACGCGTGCTGGCTGAAACGCTGGTCAAGCGTGGCCTGCGCATCGTGTCGGGCCGCACGGAAAGCCACGTGATGCTGGTGGACCTGCGCGCGAAGAACATCACGGGCAAGGCAGCGGAAGCGGCGCTGGGCGCGGCGCACATCACGGTGAACAAGAACGCGATCCCGAACGATCCGGAAAAGCCGTTCGTGACGAGCGGCATCCGCCTGGG
>NZ_QTPQ01000116.1:0-865 GCF_003853425.1 Burkholderia sp. Bp9140 | reverse complement strand
GTATCGCGTTCGCACGCACCCAGTAGTGATCGCCGTTCTTGCGGCGGTTCTTCACGAGCGCCGTCCACGGTTCGCCGTTCTTCAGCGTCGCCCACATGTCGGCGAACGCCTCCTTCGGCATGTCCGGATGCCGCACGACGTTGTGCGGCTGGCCTTCGATCTCCTCGGGAGAAAATCCGCTGACCTGGATGAACGCGGCATTCGCGTACTTGATGTAACTGTCCGCGTCGGTGGTCGACATCAGCGTCGCGTCGTCGGGAAATTCGAATTCGCGTTGCGTGACAGGCTGGTTATTGCGCATGGTGTGGAGTTCCGGGTTGCGGATCTTGCGTCCGCTTGTGGATTGGACCGAGACCGTACGCATCGCGGTCGGCCCGCATGCGTTCGATCACACTCCTGCGCTTTCGGCAATTCTGACGAAAACATTATGCCGCCCGCGGGTAAATATGCATTAATTTTGCATCATCTTGATTTAGCTGAAAACTTTGTTTATGGATGAATAAAAATCGAGTTTTATCAAGTATCTGGACGTCAATTTTCTGATTACTCGAGACACGCCTTTTTGACCGGATTGGCAAGTCGATCCGGAATCTCGAATGTGAATCCCTCTCGTTCGAGCGAGGTTCGAATCCAGTCAAATCGGAAAACCGGAGATTCGCCGCCGCGTCGCGACGGGGCGCGCAGGCACACGCCCCGACGATTACCGAAACACGTTTACCGCATCGACGAGCCGCGTCGCCTGATGCTTCAGGCTTTCCGACGCCGCCGCGCTCTGCTCGACCAGCGCGGCGTTCTGCTGCGTGATGTTGTCCAGATGCACGACCGCCTGGTCGACCTGCGCGACACCGGTGCTCTGCTCGGCCGT
>NZ_QTPQ01000115.1:0-912 GCF_003853425.1 Burkholderia sp. Bp9140 | reverse complement strand
TAAAAAGCTCTAACAAAATGAGTCGAAGGGGCTGTTAACCCGTTTCGCGCTCTGTTAACCTCTTCGTTGTTTCGTTGACGAGGAGGCAATGGCTAAACCAATACTCGATGACGAACTGTGGACGCTGATCCAACCACTTCTACCTCCGCCAAAGCCACGGCGAATGCGATACCCGGGGCGCAAGCCCCTGGACGACCGCGTAGTCCTGACGGGCATCCTGTTCGTGCTGCAGTCCGGCATTCCCTGGGAGATGCTGCCGCAGGAAATGGGTTGTGGCTCAGGCATGAGTTGCTGGCGCAGACTGCGCACCTGGCAGGAAGCGGGCGTCTGGGATCGGCTGCACGAGGTGTTACTCGCAAAGCTTCGGGCGGCCGATCGCATCGACTGGTCACGTGTTGTCATCGATTCCTCCTCCATTCGTGCTGTGGGATCAGGTCAAAAACAGGACCCAATCCCACCGATCGTGCGCGACCCGGTTCCAAACACCACCTCGTCACCGAAGCGCAGGGCATCCCACTCGCGCTGATCCTGACGGGCGCGAACCGTCACGACGTCACTCAACTATTGCCACTTGTCGAGGCGATCCCGCCGATTCGCGGCAAACGGGGGCGACCGCTGTCGAAACCCTGCGTTGTTCAGGCCGATCGCGGCTACGACCACGACAAGTATCGCAGGCCACTGCATGCCGTCGGCATCACCACCCAAATCGCCCGCCGGGGTGAGCCGCATGGCAGTGGGCTCGGCAAAACCCGATGGGTTGTTGAGCGCACATTTGCCTGGTTGCACAACTTCAGGCGACTGCGCGTTCGTTTCGAACGCCTCGCAGTCGTACACGAGGCATTCATGAAAATCGCCTGCTGCATCATCTGCTGGCGACAGCTCCAAAATTCATTGTGTTAGCGCTTCTAAGTC
>NZ_QTPQ01000114.1:0-953 GCF_003853425.1 Burkholderia sp. Bp9140 | reverse complement strand
TACGTGAGGCCGTGATTGAATTCGCCGTGGTCGATGATCGGGCGCGCGATGCGCTCGTGAATGCCGACCGCGCCCATCGGCACGTAGCCCGACGTCAGCCCCTTGGCCATCGTGATCAGGTCCGGCTCGAAGCCGAAGTGCTGGTGCGCGAACCATTCGCCGGTGCGCCCGAAGCCGCCGATCACTTCGTCGGCGACGAGCAGGATGTCGTACTTGCGGCAGATCCGCTGGATTTCCGGCCAGTACGTCGACGGCGGGAAGATCACGCCGCCCGCGCCCTGGAACGGCTCGCCGATGAACGCGGCGACGTTCTCCGCGCCGAGTTCGAGGATCTTGGCCTCGAGCTGCTGCGCGCGTGCGAGGCCAAACGCCTCGGGCGTCTCGCCGGCTTGCGCTTCGCCGAAGAAGTACGGCTGGTCGATGTGCACGATGTGCTCGACCTTCGACGGCATCTGCTCGTGCATGTAGCCCATCCCGCCGAGCGTGCCGCCCGCGATCGTCGAGCCGTGGTAGCCATTCCTGCGCGAGATCACGAACTTTTTCTGCGGCTGGCCCTGCACGCGCCAGTACTGGTGCACGACGCGCAGCACGGTGTCGTTGCCTTCCGAGCCGCTGTTGCAATAGAAGAAGTGGTTGAAGCCTGCGGGCGTGACTTCGGCGAGCAGCGCCGACAGTTCGATCACCGGCGGGTGCGTGGTCTTGAAGAACGTGTTGTAGAACGGCAGTTCCTGCAACTGGCGATACGCGGCGTCGGCGAGCGCCTTGCGGCCGTAGCCGACGTTCACGCACCAGAGGCCGGCCATCCCGTCGATGATCTTGTTGCCGTCCGAGTCCCACAGGTAGACGCCGTCGGCCTTCACGATCACACGGCTGCCCGCGCGATTGAGCGCGCCCATGTCCGAGAACGGGTGGATGTGGTGCGCGGCGTCGAGCGCGCGGTATTCGGCGGTCGT
>NZ_QTPQ01000113.1:0-1019 GCF_003853425.1 Burkholderia sp. Bp9140 | reverse complement strand
GCCACGCGAGTTTCGCCAGCAAGAAAATTCGCTAACCTAAGCGTGACTGCGTGTCCGGTCATGCAGGGGCAAGTCCACCAGTGAAGCATATGCTCACGAAAATGAACACACTGCCTCAGACCTGATAAGCCGTTATTTCTTAAGATATGCTCCAAACACCGTACCGCATTTAACTAATTCTGTTTTTATTTTTCTCGCTCTGGGCCATTTCAACATCCCTCATCTCAAGACATCGATAGAGCTGAATCCTTGGAGGGAGCAACGGGTCCGCAAGCCTCATGCTCTATAGGTGCACGGCAGCCGCCCTCCAGTGCAACGTCCCATCACGGAAAATCAATCCCCCTGAAATTCGAGTTAATGATCGATCGAGACGCATTCAAAAAACATCATCAGAGTCTGTGCACCGCCTTACAACAAGACCCATTAGGCCCGAAAACCATCGAATCGAACAATGTAGAAAATTGTCACACGATCGTTGCGACGATTCGATCTCGCTATTTTTTGATGATTAACCGGGGCCGTCAGACCGGCAGAACGATCAGATGTCCGACATGGCATGGCGTTGCGCCGAAGCCGGAATGACGTTCGGGTTCGTTGCCGATCTCATCGGATAACTATTTGGGGGGCTGGCCGGCACCGTCACGGCCGGCCTCGTCGGCAGCGCCGCCGGCTGTGCGGCACGCTCCGATGTCGGCGCGACATCGATGACGGCTGGATGTCGCGCCCCATGTATCGACTTCCAGACTTCAGGACTCCACATCCTCGAGACTGAACACTTCCGTCTTGTCGTTGTACGAGAACACCTCGCCGTAACGCCCCCAGTCGATCACCGCGTCGAGGGTTTCCTCGGCCGCGTCGTCCGACAGGAAATCCTCCAGCTCCTGCTCGAAGCGCACACGCGGCGCGCGATGACCCGGGCGCTCGTTCAGCACCTTCCGGATTCGCGCGGCGAGCGGCACGTGCTTCAGCAGGTGATCCGCGAACATCAGCTTGCGCTCCTGCGTGCCGAACTCCGCGAA
>NZ_QTPQ01000112.1:0-1053 GCF_003853425.1 Burkholderia sp. Bp9140 | reverse complement strand
CGCGCGGCGAGCGGCACGTGCTTCAGCAGGTGATCCGCGAACATCAGCTTGCGCTCCTGCGTGCCGAACTCCGCGAACACGCGCCCCGGCGGCGTCAGGAACACGTCGCCTTCCCGCACGTCCGCGAAACCGAGGTACTGCAACACTTCGGCGATCGGGAACAGGTCGTCCACTTCCAGATGCAGCGTGCGCGCGATTTCCGGCATGTCCGCGCGGCCGTGGTACGGCGCCATCGCGAGCGTCTCGATCAGGCCGGCCATCAGGTTGGTCGACACCTGCGGCAGCCAGCTGCCGAGCTCCAGCCCCTTCTTCGTCGCCTCGCCGGTCTGGCGCGCGGTCATCTTCGCGTAGATGTCGTCGACCAGCTTGCGGAAGGCCGGGTCCAGCCGGTTGCGCGGATGCTTGAACGGCACCTTGATCTCGGCGATCACGCGGCCCGGGTTCGACGACAGCACGAGTATGCGGTCGCACATGAACACCGCTTCCTCGATGTTGTGCGTGACGATCAGCACCGACTTGATCGGCATGCGGCCTTGCGTCCACAGGTCGAGCAGGTCGGTACGCAGCGTCTCGGCCGTCAGCACGTCGAGCGCCGAGAACGGCTCGTCCATCAGCAGGATCGTCGGGTCGACGACGAGCGCGCGCGCGAAGCCCACGCGCTGGCGCATCCCGCCCGACAACTCGCGCGGATACGCGTTCTCGAAGCCGTCGAGACCGATCAGGTCGATCGCGGCAAGCGCACGCTCGCGCCGCTCGCGCGCGCCGACGCCGAGCGCCTCCAGCCCGGCTTCCACGTTCTGCAGCACGGTCAGCCACGGGAACAGCGCGAAGGTCTGGAACACCATCGCGACGCCTTCGGCCGGGCCGCGCAGCGGCTTGCCGAGATAGGTCACCTCACCGCCGGTCGGCTCGATGAGCCCGGCAATGATTCGCAACAGCGTGGACTTGCCCGAGCCGGAGCGGCCGAGCAGCCCGACGATCTCGCCTTCGCGCAGCGACAGGTTCGCGTCGTCGAGCACGAGCAGTTCGCCCTGCGTCTTGTTGAAGCCGCGG
>NZ_QTPQ01000111.1:0-1113 GCF_003853425.1 Burkholderia sp. Bp9140 | reverse complement strand
CCGTAGCTGTGCAGCCCGGACAGGAACATGTTGACGCCGAGGAACGCGAACGTCGTCACGAGCAGGCCCGTGAGCGCCCACCAGGCGGCAACCGCGCCGCGCAGGCCCTTCATCAGGCGCATGTGCAGCCAGGCCGCGTAGTTGAGCCAGACGATCAGCGCCCAGGTTTCCTTCGGGTCCCAGCTCCAGTAGCCGCCCCATGCCTCGGCGGCCCACAGCGCGCCGAGGATCGTCGCGATCGTGAAGAACGCGAAGCCGACCGCGATCGACTTGTACATCACGTCGTCGAGCACCTCGAGCGTCGGCAGGCGATCGGCGAGCACGCCGCGCTCCTTCATCAGGTACGCGACCGACACCATCGCCGACAGCGCGAAGCTGCCATAGCCGATGAAGTTCGCCGGCACGTGGATCTTCATCCACCAGCTCTGCAGCGCCGGCACGAGCGGCTGGATCTGCTGCGCATCGCGCGCGACCGAGTACCACATCAGGAAGCCGACGGCCGCGCTGATGACCAGCAGCACGAATGCGCCAAGCGAGCGCGTGCCATAGTGCCCTTCGTAATACAGATAAAGCAATGCGGTGATCAGGCTGAACAGCACGAACACTTCGTACAGGTTCGATACGGGGATGTGCCCGACGTCGGCGCCGATCAGGTAGGACTCGTACCAGCGCACCATCAGGCCGGTGAAGCCCATCAGCACGGCGACCCACGTGAGCTTCTGGCCGATCGCGGAGCCCGACGCCGAGCGCGCGAGCAAGCCGATCCAGTAGAAGACCGTCGCGAGCACGAACAGCGCGCTCATCCACAGGATCGCCGACTGGCTCGACAGGAAGTACTTGAGGAAGAACGCCGATTCGGCGCGCGCGAGATCGCCCTGGTAGATCTGGATCGACAGCAGCGACAGCACCGCGATCGACGCCATCATCAGCCGCGCGGGCTTCCAGCGCCAGCCGAGCACGACAAGCGCCGGCACCGTGCCGATCATCACCGCCTTGTCGTAGTAATCCATGTGTTCGTTGTAGTGCACGAACGCATAGCCCGCGCCGACCACGAGTGCCAGGGCGAACAGCCAGTCGATGACCGACAGGCGTGCGAGGAACGGACGGTCGTCG
>NZ_QTPQ01000110.1:0-1154 GCF_003853425.1 Burkholderia sp. Bp9140 | reverse complement strand
CCCATCCCGCCGCCGATGCACAGCGACGCCAGCCCGCGCTTCGCGTCGCGCTTGACCATCTCGTGCAGCAGCGTCACCAGGATCCGGCAGCCCGATGCGCCGATCGGGTGGCCGATCGCGATCGCCCCGCCGTTCACGTTCACCTTCGACGTGTCCCAGCCCATCTGCTTGTGCACGGCCAGCGCCTGCGCCGCGAATGCCTCGTTGATTTCCATCAGGTCCAGGTCGCCCGGCGTCCAGCCCGCTCGCTCCAGGCAGCGGCGCGATGCCGGCACCGGACCCATGCCCATCACGCTCGGATCGACACCCGCGTTCGCGTATGCCTTGATTCGCGCGAGCGGCGTCAGGCCGAGTGCCGCCGCCTTCTGCGCCGACATCACCAGCACCGCCGCCGCGCCATCGTTCAGGCCCGACGCGTTCGCCGCCGTCACCGAGCCGTCCTTCGCGAACGCCGGCTTCAGGCCCGCCAGCGATTCCGCCGTCACGCCGTGACGCACGAACTCGTCGATCGCGAACTGCAGCGGCTCGCCCTTGCGCTGCGGAATCGACACCGGCACGATCTCGTCGTTGAAGCGGCCGGCCTTCTGCGCGGCTTCCGCCTTGTTCTGCGACAGCGCCGCGAACGCGTCCTGGTCCTCGCGCGTGATCCCGTATTCCTTCGCGACGTTCTCCGCCGTGATGCCCATGTGGTACTGGTTGTACACGTCCCACAGGCCGTCGACGATCATCGTGTCGACCAGCTTCGCGTCGCCCATCCGGAACCCGTCGCGCGAGCCCGGCAGCACGTGCGGCGACGCACTCATGTTTTCCTGGCCGCCCGCGATCACGATCTCCGCGTCGCCCGCCGCGATCGCGTTCGCCGCCAGCATCACGGCCTTCAGGCCCGAGCCGCACACCTTGTTGATCGTCATGCCCGGCACCGCGCTCGGCAGGCCGGCCTTGATCAGCGACTGGCGCGCCGGGTTCTGTCCCGAGCCCGCCGTCAGCACCTGACCCATGATCACTTCGCTCACCTGCTCGGGCTTCACGCCCGAGCGCTCCAGCACCGCGCGAATCACCGTCGCGCCCAGCTCCGGTGCCGCGACCTTCGCAAGCGAGCCGCCGAATTTGCCGACCGCGGTCCGCGCGGCCGATACGATCACTACGTCCGTCAT
>NZ_QTPQ01000109.1:0-1201 GCF_003853425.1 Burkholderia sp. Bp9140 | reverse complement strand
TGACCTTCCCCCTCTGAAGTATCCCACTGTAAAGTTAGTGGCAAGGCCGCAGGAGAAACCTTGTCATGAAGAAGTCGCGGTTCAGCGAAGAGCAGATTATCGGGGTGCTGAGGGAAGCCGATGCTGGCATGAAGGTCGCGGACTTGTGCCGCAAGCACGGCATATCGGATGCAACGTTCTATAACTGGCGTAGCCGCTACGGTGGCATGGATGTGTCGGAAGCGCGGCGATTGCGGCAACTGGAGGAGGAAAACCAGCGACTCAAGCGGCTGGTGGCCGACCAGGCGCTGGATATCCAGGTTCTGAAGGACGTGCTCGGAAAAAAGTGAGTTCGCCCGCGCAGCGCCGGGAAGTCGTGCAGCAGGTGATGGAGCAGCACGACTATTCGGAGCGCCGGGCGTGCGCGCTCGTTGGCCTGAATCGCCGGACGTTCCGGCGGCCAGTGCCACCTGACGTCGACCACGAAGTGCGGCAGCGGCTGCGCGAGCTGGCACAGCAGCGGCCACGGTTTGGCTCGCCGCGCCTGCATGTCTTGCTGCGTCGGGAGGGCCTGGTCCAGAACCACAAGCGCACTGAGCGCCTGTACCGCGCAGAAGGTCTGTCGCTTCGCCTGAAACGGCGAAAGAAGCGCCCGAGTCATCTGCGCGTGGTCATGCCGACGCCTAACGGCGCAGACGAAAGCTGGGCGATGGACTTTGTTGCTGACGCGCTGGTGCATGGCCGACGTATTCGCATGTTGACCATCATCGACGCGTGGAATCGCGAGTGCCCGCACATCGAGGTCGACTTCTCGCTGACGGGTGTACGCGTGGCGCGTGTGCTGGAGCAGCTACGTCAGCAGGGACGGCAGCCTAATCTGATTCAGGTCGACAACGGGCCAGAGTTCGTCAGCAAGGCGCTCGATGCATGGGCGCACGAACATGGCGTCAAGCTGCAGTTCATCCGTCCAGGTAAGCCGGTGGAAAACGCGCACATCGAGAGCTTCAACGGACGGCTGCGCGAAGAGTGTTTGAATCAGCATGCGTTCGTCAGTCTCGACGATGCACGCACGCGAATCGAAGCGTGGCGCACGGACTACAACTCGGTGCGCCCGCATAGCGCCTTGGGGCAACTGGCGCCGGACCAATTCCGGCAACTGCATCAACCTAAAAACGGCGAGCCCACTAACTTACGAATGGTGTACTCGGCGGGGTAAGGTCAA
>NZ_QTPQ01000108.1:0-1211 GCF_003853425.1 Burkholderia sp. Bp9140 | reverse complement strand
GAGCTGTCGGCGACGAGCACGGACGCGGTGAACGGCTCGCAACTGTTCGCGACGAACGAGAACCTGGGCAACCTGAAGGACGCGCTGACGGATGGCGGCGTCCTCGACAAGACGACGGGCGAATCGCTGGCGGTGGTGTACGACAGCACGTCGAAGGACAAGGTGACGCTGGCGGGCAAGACGGGCACGACGCTGTCGAACGTGAAGGCCGGTACGGCGGATCTGGATGCGGTGAACGTGTCGCAGCTGAAGTCGTCGGGTTTGATCGGCGAGGATGGCAAGTCGCTTGCCGCGGTGACGTACGACAAGAAGGCGGACGGCACGGCGAACTACAACTCGGTGACGCTGGGCGGCGGGAAGTCGACGGGTCCGGTGACGCTGTCGAACGTGGCCAAGGGCAAGGCCGGCACGGACGCAGTGAACGTCGATCAACTGACGAAAGCGATCAGCGACGTGGAAGGCGGCATGAACCCGCTGGCCGTGTCTTACGACAGCGTGACGAAGGACAAGGTGACACTGGCCGGCAAGACGGGCACGACGCTGACGAACCTGAATGCGGGCAAGGTGAGCGCGGACAGCAAGGACGCGGTCAACGGTTCGCAACTGCACGCCACGGCAAAGAGCGTGGCAGACGCGTTGGGCGGCGGTTCGACGGTGGACGAGAGCGGCAAGCTCACGGCGCCGACGTATACGCTGGCTGATCCGGCGGACAGCTCGAAGCAGGTCGACTATCACACGGTGGGCGATGCGCTGGAGAACCTGGATGGTCGTGTGGCGAGCAACACGGGCGACATCACGAACATCAAGAACCAGTTCACGAACACGGGCCTGGTGGACAGCGATGGCGACACGCGTGCTGCGGTGACGTATGACAAGAACGCGGATGGCACTCCGAACTACAAGTCGGCGACGCTGGCGGGTAAAGGCGGCACGAAGCTGACGAACGTGGCAGCCGGTACTGCCGACCTGGACGCGGTGAACGTGTCGCAACTGAAGTCGTCGGGCCTGATCGGCGAGGACGGCAAGTCGCTCGCTGCAATCACTTACGACAAGAACACGGACGGCACGGCGAACTACAAGTCGGCGACGCTGGCTGGCGTTGGCGGCACGAAGCTGACGAACGTGAAGGCCGCGGAGCTGTCGTCGACGAGCACGGACGCGGTGAACGGCTCGCAACTGTTCGCGACGAACGAGAACCTGGGCAACCTGAA
>NZ_QTPQ01000107.1:0-1312 GCF_003853425.1 Burkholderia sp. Bp9140 | reverse complement strand
TGTCAAGTCCTGGAATAGGTTGACAGTAGTTTTGACCTAAAACGCCCGATGCACCGCATCGGGCGTTTTGTATTTCAGCGCGGTATGCGGCCGCTCATGGTTGTAGATGCGCACCGACTGTTCGACCATCTTGGCGGCTTGTTCAAGGTTGGCGGGGCGTTGCAACAGGAACTCACCCTTGAGAATGCCGTTGACCCGCTCGGCGAGCGCGTTCTGATAGCAGTCGTAGCCGTCCGTCATTGAACAGCGCAGGCCGTGATGCCGATGGATGTCCTGATAGTCGGTCGAGCAATACTGGACCCCGCGATCGGAGTGGTGAATCAACGGCTGGTCGGTTCGGCGCGTACGCAGCGCCTTCTTGAGCGCCTGACTGACCTGCTCGGTCTGCAGGCTGTCGTGTACGTGGTAGCCGACGATCTTGCGCGAGAACGCATCGGTCACGAGGCTCAAATACACGAACGGGCCAGCGGTCGGCAAATAGGTGATGTCGGCGACCCAGACCTGTTCGGGCGCAGTCGGCACGACTTGCTCCGGCCCGGTTTTCAGCAAATTCGGATGACGCCGGAAGCGATGATGGCTCTGAGTGGTCTTGTGATACGCCCGGTGCGGCACGACCAGCAGGCGCGCTGCGCGCAGCACGTCGAACAGCCCGTCCCGGCCCAGCTTGATGCCGTGCCCGGCAAAGGCCGACCCGAGCAGATGGTGCAGTTTGCGCGTGCCCAGACGTGGCTGACGCAGCCGGACGTGCCGAACCAGTGCCGTCACGGTCTCGGCTTCCGAGCGGCGACGCTCCTCGCTCTGGCAACGCTTGTAATACGCTTGGCGACTGATGCCCATGTATCGGCAGGCTCGCTCGACGCTCAGCTTTTTGACGTGCCTTTGCGCGACGACCTGCCCGAAGGCTTTTTTACGGTGATCCCGTAGTCCTTGCGCATCACGTCGAGCACCGCCTCGAACAGCGCGGCTTTCTCCTGCGCTTCGCGCAACTGCGTCTCCAGTTCCTTGATGCGCTGCTCCGGCGTGAGCGGCTTCGATTCTCGCTTTGGCATGGTGGAACCCGATGGCGCACGACCGGATGGGTCCGTCCAATCCTGCAAGCCGTGCTTGCGTAACCATACCAGCACCGTCGAGCGCCCCTGGATGCCATAACGCTGCTGCGCCTCTTTGTAGGTCAGCTCGCCTTTTTCTACCTGCTCCACCACCGACAGCTTAAAAGCCAGGCTGTAATCCCGCTGCGTCCGCTTGATCCCTTGCTCCACTTGGCACCTCTTCGATTCGTCGAAAAAGTGTCAACCTATTTCAGGACGGGTCA
>NZ_QTPQ01000106.1:0-1336 GCF_003853425.1 Burkholderia sp. Bp9140 | reverse complement strand
TGGGCCGGCCCCGGCGAAAACCGGACACGAGGTAACGCTTAAACTTTGAGGTAGTCTTCCGCCTATGTTTAAGCCTAGCCCTAATGTAGAACCCATCGAGGTTTTGACCCAGCCCGAACAGCGCCGGCGCCGCTCTGTCGAGGAGAAACTCGCGATAGTGCGTGAGACCTTCGAGCCCGGCGCGACCGTTTCCGGGGTGGCCCGTCGCCATCAGGTGAATGCGAACCAGGTGTTTGCTTGGCGCAAGCTGTATCAAGATGGCAGCCTGTCAGCCGTGAGTGCCGGCGAACAGGTGGTGCCGGCATCCGACCTGGTCGAAGCGATGAAGCAGATTCGCGAACTCCAGCGGCTGCTGGGCAAGAAGACAATGGAAGTGGAAATTCTCCGCGAAGCCGTGGAGTACGGTCGGGCAAAAAAATTGATTGCGCGCTCACCATTGCTGCCGGGGGACGACCGATGAAGACGGTCTGTGAAGTCCTGGGTGTGTCGCGCTCCAATCTTGCGGTCAAATCGAAGCGCTCCGCTGAATGGATTGACCGGCGCAAGACGCCAGTCCTCGACGACCAGCCGCTGGTCACCGAGCTTCGAGAGCTGGTTGCTGAACTGCCCACCTACGGCTACCGCCGCGCGTGGGCATTGCTGCGGCGAAGCCGGGATGCGCAGGCGCGCCCTCGCGTGAATGCAAAACGGGTTTATCGCGTCATGCGTGCACACAGCCTGTTGCTTGAGCGTCGCCCTCGTCATGCCCAGTCCACGCGCCGGCACGACGGCAAGGTCGCGGTGGAGCGCAGCAATGCGCGCTGGTGCTCGGATGGTTTCGAATTCCGTTGTGACGATGGTGCGCCGTTGCGCGTCGTCTTTGCCTTGGACTGCTGCGACCGCGAGGCCATGAGTTGGGTGGCAAGCACGGGCGGCTACACCGGCGACATGGTGCGAGACGTGATGCTTCAGGCCGTCGAGAACCGCTTCCATGGGGCGCTGGAAACGGACAGCGAAATCGAGTGGCTGAGCGATAACGGTTCCTGCTACATTGCTGACGAGACGTTGACGTTCTCGCGGGCCATCGGCTTGAAGCCGGTCACGACACCCGTCAGAAGTCCCCAGAGCAACGGCATGGCCGAGAGCTTCGTCAAAACGATGAAGCGTGACTACGTTTCGTGGATGCCCAAGCCTGACGTCAGGGTGGCGCTGCAAAACTTGGCCATCGCGTTCGACCACTACAACGAATCGCATCCGCACAGCGCCCTGAAATATCGCTCGCCACGCGAGTTTCGCCAGCAAGAAAATTCGCTAACCTAAGCGTGACTGCGTGTCCGGTCATGCAGGGGCAAGTCCA
>NZ_QTPQ01000105.1:0-1361 GCF_003853425.1 Burkholderia sp. Bp9140 | reverse complement strand
CGATCTCGCCTTCGCGCAGCGACAGGTTCGCGTCGTCGAGCACGAGCAGTTCGCCCTGCGTCTTGTTGAAGCCGCGGCAGACGTGATCGACACGCAGGATTTCCTCGCCGAGGCGCGGTGGCTGGGACGTCTGGACGGGGGCGTTTACAGCATTCGGATTGTGCATCGCGTTTCGCTCTCAATCGGTCTCAGTCGAGCCGCAGCTTCGCTTCGGCGAAGGCATACAGCGGGCGCCACAGCAGGCGGTTGAACAGGGTAACGAACAGGGACATCACGGCGATGCCCAGGATGATCTTCGGAAAGTCGCCGGCGGCCGTGGTCTCTGCGATATACGCACCGATGCCGTGCGCCTCGATCTTGGTCGTGCCCCACTGCACCGCTTCCGACACGATGCTCGCGTTCCACGCGCCGCCCGACGCAGTGATCGCGCCGGTCACGTAGTACGGGAAGATGCCCGGCAGGATCGCCTGGCGCCACCACTGCCAGCCGCGGATCCGGAAGTTCGTCGCCGCTTCGCGATAATCGTTCGGATAGGACGTCGCGCCGGCAATCACGTTGAACAGGATATACCACTGCGTGCCGAGCACGATCAGCGGCGACAGCCAGATGTCGGCGTTCAGGTGGAAACGCGCGATCACGATCACGAACACCGGGAACAGCAGGTTGGCCGGAAACGCGGCGAGAAACTGCGCGAGCGGCTGCAGCTTCTCGGCGAGCTTCGGGCGCAGCCCGACCCACACGCCGATCGGCACCCAGATCACCGATGCGATCGAGATCAGCACCACCACGCGCAGCAGCGTGATGAGCCCAAGGACGATCACGTGGCCGACCTCGGCCATCGTCACGCCGGTCGACACGAAGCTGACGACGCGCCACACGATATAGAGCGTGCCGATCAGCACGAGCGCCGCCCACGCGATGTCGACCGTGCGCGACGCCTTCTTCTCGACTTTGGGCAGCGTGAAGCGCATCGCGCCCGACAGCGGCAGGCGCAGCGGAATCCGCGCGGCCTTCGCGAAGAACCAGCCGGCCGGCACCAGCAGCTGATGGATCAGGCGCGTACGGCGCACGAGGTCGAGCAGCCAGGATTGCGGCGCATCGCCCGATGCGGTGTTCTCCATCCGGAACTTGTCGGCCCACGCGATCAGCGGACGGAACAGGAACTGGTCGTACGCGAGGATCACGACCGTCATCGTGAGGATCACCCAGCCGATCGCGCTGAAGTTCTGGTCCGAGATCGCCTGCGCGAGGTACGCGCCGATCCCCGGCAGCGTGATCGTGTGATTGCCGACGGTGATCGCCTCCGACGCGACGACGAAGAACCAGCCGCCCGACATCGACATCATCATGTTCCAGATCAG
>NZ_QTPQ01000104.1:0-1374 GCF_003853425.1 Burkholderia sp. Bp9140 | reverse complement strand
GGACCTATCCGTGATTTCGTGGGCGAGGCATATCATGAGGTGTAAAGGCCATGGATATGCCGATGAAGAAGAAAAGACAAACTGTAGCGCGTCAGGCAGCGGCCCGAGGGCCGCTGCCTGAGCTGCCCAAGGAACTGCTGGACCAGTTGGTCAAGGGGCCGATGACGCCGGCCGAGGTGCAGGACCTGATGTTGGCGTTCAACAAGGCGGTCATCGAGCGCGCGATGGGCGCCGAGATGAATCTGCATCTGGGCTACCCTCCCGGCCAGCCCAAGCCTTCTGGTCAGGCCAACGAACGCAACGGCGCCAGCGGCAAGACGGTCATCACCGATCGTGGTCCGGTCCGGGTCGACGTGCCCCGTGACCGGGACGGCAGTTTCCAGCCGATCCTGATCCCCAAGCACGAGCGCCGTTTCACCGGCTTCGACGAACGCATCATCGCGATGTACGCCCGCGGCATGAGCGTGCGCGAGATTCAGGGATTTCTGGCCGAGCACTATGGCACCGAGGTTTCGCCCGACTTCATCAGCTCGGTCACTGACGAGGTGATGGCCGAAGCGTTGAGCTGGCAGAGTCGCCCGCTTGAGACGATGTATCCGGTCGTGTTCTTCGATGCGCTGCGGGTCAAGATCCGCGACGACGGCGTGGTCAGTAACAAGGCCGTCTATCTGGCCTTGGGCATTCAGGCCGATGGCCAGCGCGACGTGCTGGGCCTCTGGATCGAGCAGACCGAGGGCGCCAAGTTCTGGCTCAAGGTGTTCAACGAACTCAAGACGCGCGGCTGCCAGGACATCCTGATCGCCGTGGTCGACGGCTTGAAGGGGCTGACCGAGGCCATCAGCGCAGCCTATCCACGGACCACCGTTCAGACCTGCATCGTGCATCTGATCCGCAACAGTCTGGAGTACGCCAGCTACAAGGACCGGAAGGTACTCGCCGCAGCACTGCGCCCGATCTACGCGGCCGCCAGCGAAGACGCCGCAAGGCAGGCGTTACAGGACTTCGCTGACGGCCCTTGGGGGGAGAAATACCCGACCATCGTGCAATCGTGGCAGCGAGCATGGGAGCACGTCGTACCGTTCTACGTGTTCCCGCCGGAGATTCGACGACTTGTATATACGACAAACGCCATAGAAAGTCTGAACATGCAGTTGCGCAAGATCATCAAGACCCGGGGCCACTTCCCGAATGACGAGGCGGCGATCAAGCTGCTCTGGCTGGCGCTGCGCAACGTGCTGGCCAAGACCGTGCGGTCCGCCTTCGATTGGAAATCAGCGATGAACCAGTTTGCTATCCTGTTCGGAGAGCGATTTATGCAGGCGCGCGGATAACGTGCCGTTCAACCGCCTCGCCCACAAAAACGCGGACAGGTTC
>NZ_QTPQ01000103.1:0-1549 GCF_003853425.1 Burkholderia sp. Bp9140 | reverse complement strand
GCTGATATGACTCCCCGTGTCAATCGGGATCGGTTCTTTCAGTTTTCGAATGCATGTTGTCTGAATTTCCTGAGGGCGACGTAGCAGTAAATCTCGACGGTGGATCACGCTGATATCCGCGGGTTGGCTACCGCATTACAGAGGTCCGCCCAATGAGCCTGCCGCTATCTAGTCCCGCAAGTCGGATGCAATCCGTTGCGTAGCCGCGTCGCGGGTTACTCGTGTGCCGGGCTACGCCGCCTTCAGGAAACTGCTCCTCCAGTCGTGGGTGGGCTTGGGTTTCGCGTCAGGCGGGGAGCGCTGCACGCGGTACGGCCAGCGACATGGCAAGCCGGCTGATGTCCCAGATGAACCCGCTGAGTTCGCGGGCGACCGCGACCACCGCGATGTTCTTCTCCTTGCCGCGCGCGACGAGCTTCCGGTAGCGTCGACACAGGCGAACTTGCGCGTCCCAGGCGCGATCCACAATGGGCTTGGGGATGCCTTCGTGGCGCAGCTGGATCTCGGGACTCACGTGGGCTGGATATCGGTAGCTCCAGGCTGCTTCGACGAGCAGCTTTCTCGCGTAGCTGTTGCCGTTCTTGGTGATGCTGCCCTGACGGCGCTTCGCGCCCGACGAGTGTTCGGATGGCGTCACCCCCAGCCAGGCCATCAACTGGCGTGGGTGGGCGAAGCGCGACAGATCGCCGAGTTCGGCGAGCATTCCGACTGCCGTGGTGAACTGCACGCCGCGCATCGTTTGCAGGCCCAGGACGGCCGGATAGAAGCGCCAGTTGACGGCCGCCTCGCGCAACGCAGCCTCGAGCCGATCACATTGCACGAGGCGATCCTCGATCGCGCGCCGGAACTCCTCGAACGCCAGTTGCTGCCAGGCGTGGCCGAACGCAAACGCGCTCACCCAGCGCCGGTGCGCCGGTCCCCAGTCGGCACGGCCCGTATAGCGCACCCCATGCGAGAGTAGAAAGGCCTTCAGCCGTTGCCGCGCACGCTTCAGATCGTCCTTGGCGCTGACCCACGCGCGGGCCAGATCGCGGAACGCCTCGTCTTCGACGCTGGGCACGTACACCGCTGACAGGTCGCCCGCGCGCAGCGAACGCACGAGCTTCACTGCGTCACGTCGATCGGTCTTGATGCGTTCGCCCGGCTTCCTGGGAATCAACGACGGTGCGCACACCATGCAGTCGAATCCCTTCTGCGCGAGTTGCCGGTAAAGCCCGTAGCCACACGGGCCAGCCTCGTAGACGATGTTGATGCACTGCGCCTTCGACTGCAAGCGCTTACACAGGCGATCAATATCGACCTGCGTCGTACTGACCTTGCCAAGGAGTTCGACCTCTCCTGTGCCCCAGGCGTAGGCAACGGTGATCGAGTCCTTGTGAACGTCAAGACCCACGTACAGCGTGCTATCGTGTTCCATGCTGGCCTCCGCCTGGAAATCGCCGGGTGTGGCGCGTCCACACCGTGCGGCTCTGGCAGCGATGCTAACCCGCGTTTGGTTCCTTGCTGCAGGCCAGCCCCTCTGCCTCACGGGGAGTCATACTGACTAGTC
>NZ_QTPQ01000102.1:0-1602 GCF_003853425.1 Burkholderia sp. Bp9140 | reverse complement strand
GGCGGCCCCGCCGGGCTGTCGGCGGCGATCCGGCTCAAGCAGCTGGCCGCCGAGAAAGGCACCGAGATCGGCGTGTGCGTGCTCGAGAAGGGTTCCGAGATCGGCGCGCACATCCTGTCGGGCGCGGTGATGGACCCGCGCGCGATCACCGAACTGTTCCCCGACTGGAAGGAACACGGCGCGCCGCTCACCGTCGAGGTGACCGAAGACCGCTTCCTGTTCCTGTCCGAGAACAGCGCGGTCACCACGCCGAACTGGGCGCTGCCCGCCAACTTCCAGAACCACGGCAACTACGTGATCTCGCTGGGCAACGTCACGCGCTGGCTGGGGGCGCAGGCCGAGGCGCTGGGCGTCGAGATCTTCCCGGGCTTCCCGGCCGCGGAGATTCTCTATAACGACGACGGCTCGGTGAAGGGCGTCGCCACCGGCAACATGGGCGTGGGCAAGGACGGCGAGCCGACCGAGAACTTCCAGCTCGGCATGGAGCTGCACGCGAAGTACACGCTGTTCGCCGAAGGCTGCCGCGGCCACCTGGGCCGCCAACTGATCTCGAAGTTCAAGCTGGACGCGAACGCCGATCCGCAGGCTTACGGGATCGGCATCAAGGAACTGTGGGAAATCGACCCGGCGAAGCACAAGCCGGGCCTCGTGATCCACACGGCCGGCTGGCCGCTGAAGTCCGACACGTACGGCGGCTCGTTCCTGTATCACATGGACAACAACCAGGTCGTGGTCGGCTTCGTGGTGGGCCTGGGCTACACGAACCCGTACCTGTCGCCGTTCGAGGAGTTCCAGCGCTACAAGACGCATCCGTCGATCCGCGCGTTCCTCGAAGGCGGCAAGCGCGTGTCGTACGGCGCGCGTGCGATCACGGCGGGCGGGCTGCTGTCGCTGCCGAAGACGGTGTTCCCGGGCGGCGCGCTGATCGGCGACGACGCGGGCTTCCTGAACGCATCGCGGATCAAGGGCAGCCACGCGGCGATCAAGACCGGCATGCTGGCGGCCGATGCCGCATTCGACGCGGTGCAGGCCGGCCGTCAGAGCGACGAGCTCAACGCGTACCCGGACGCCTTCAAGCAGTCGTGGCTGTACACGGAGCTGTATCGCGCGCGCAACTTCAAGCAGTGGATGGCCAAGGGGCTGTACCTCGGCACGCTGATGGTCGGGCTCGAGCAGAAGGTGATGGGCGGCAACGTGCCGTGGACGCTGCACCACAAGCATGCGGACCACGAGATGCTGAAGCCGGCGTCGCAATGCCAGCCGATCGAGTATCCGAAGCCGGACGGCAAGCTGACGTTCGACCGGCTGTCGTCGGTGTTCATCTCGAACACGAACCACGAGGAGAACCAGCCGGCGCACCTGACGCTGAAGGACGCGAGCGTGCCGGTGAACGTGAACCTGCGCACCTACGCGGGGCCGGAGGGACGCTTCTGCCCGGCGGCGGTGTACGAGTTCGTGAAGAACGACGACGGCAGCGATCGCCTGGTGATCAACGCGCAGAACTGCGTGCACTGCAAGACCTGCGACATCAAGGACCCGACGCAGAACATCGTGTGGGTCACGCCGGAAGGCGGCGGCGGGCCGAATTACCCGAACATGTAA
>NZ_QTPQ01000101.1:0-1678 GCF_003853425.1 Burkholderia sp. Bp9140 | reverse complement strand
CACGTGATTCGCGGCGGCCTGAACTACAACATGGAGCTGCGCTGGGACGGCGTGCGCTCGCTCGCGGTCGCGATGGAAATGCTCCGGCAGCAGGTCGCGATCACGCCGGCGCCGCAGTGGGTGCGCGTGGTCGGCGGCTTCACCGAGCACCAGTTCGCCGAGAAGCGCCTGCCGACGATCGACGAGCTCAATGCGGTCGCGCCCGATACACCGGTGTTCATCCTGCACCTGTACGATCGCGCGCTGCTGAACGCGGCCGCGCTGCGCGTGGTCGGCTACACGAAGGACACGCCGGAGCCGCCGGGCGGCACGATCCTGCGCGATGCCGCGGGCAACCCGACGGGCCTGCTGCTCGCGAACCCGAACGCGACGATCCTCTACGCGACGCTCGCGAAGGGCCCGAAGCTGCCGTTCGAGTATCAGTACAACTCGACGCGCCACTTCATGCGCGAACTGAACCGGCTCGGCGTGACGGGCGTGATCGACGCGGGCGGCGGCTCGCAGAATTATCCCGACGATTACGAAGTGATCCGCAAGCTGCACGACGCGGGCGAGATGACGATCCGCATCGCCTACAACCTGTTCACGCAGAAGCCGAACGCGGAGAAGGAAGACTTCGTGAACTGGACGAAGAGCGTCAAGTATCACGATGGCACGGACTACTTCCGTCACAACGGCGCGGGCGAGATGCTGGTGTTTTCCGCGGCCGACTTCGAGGACTTCCGCGTGGCACGCCCGGACCTGCCCGCACAGATGGAAGACGATCTCGAAGGCGTCGTGCGCGTGCTCGCGCAGAACCGCTGGCCGTGGCGCATGCATGCGACCTACGACGAGACGATCAGCCGCGCGCTCGACGTGTTCGAGAAGGTGAACGAGGACATTCCGCTTGAAGGGCTGAACTGGTTCTTCGATCACGCGGAAACGATCTCCGAGAAATCGATGGACCGGATCGCCGCGCTCGGCGGCGGCATCGCGGTGCAGCACCGGATGGCGTACCAGGGCGAGTACTTCGTCGAGCGCTACGGCGCGCAGGCAGCCGAGGCGACGCCGCCGGTCGCGAAGATGCTCTCGAAAGGCATCAAGGTGTCGGCCGGCACGGATGCGACGCGGGTGGCGTCGTACAACCCGTGGGTGTCGCTCGCGTGGCTCGTGACGGGCAAGACGGTCGGCGGGATGCGCATGTACCCGCAGCGCAACCTGCTCGATCGCGAAACCGCGCTGCGCATGTGGACCGAGTACGTGACGTGGTTCTCGAACGAGGTGGGCAAGAAGGGGCGCATCGCGGTCGGGCAACTCGCCGACCTGATGGTCCCGGATCGCGATTTCTTCACGTGCGCGGAGGACGATATCGCCGACACGACGGCGTTGCTGACGGTGGTCGGCGGCCGGATCGTGTGGGGTGCAGGGCCGTTCGCATCGCACGACGCGCCGATTCCGCCCGCGATGCCGGACTGGTCGCCCGTGCGCGCATACGGCGGCTATGGCGGCTGGGGCGCGACGCAGCGCGACGGCGCGCCGCTGCAACGGGCGGCGGCCGCCGCGATGTGCGGCTGCGCGAGCGCGTGCGGCATGCACGGTCATGCGCATGCGGGCGCGTGGAGCCGCACGTTGCCGACGTCGGACGCGAAGGGCTTCTGGGGTGCGTTCGGCTGTTCGTGCTGGGCGGTCTGACATGACG
>NZ_QTPQ01000100.1:0-1757 GCF_003853425.1 Burkholderia sp. Bp9140 | reverse complement strand
GTCCGCTTATTCGTTAGGTGGACACGATACTCCCAAGCGCCTCGGTCAAACTCAAGACGGGTTGGCTAGCCGCTTACGTTCAGTCGGTCAGTTCTTGGCATATTTCTCTCGAATTCTGAATCGTGCGCTATTGAATGCGGCAACTATGCCTCCATTTGCGCTCGATAACAGGCGCATCGTCCTGTTCCGGAACGAGGGGATGTTTATGGTGGCGGTGCAGGACCACGAATATTCAGTGATGGGCGGTGCTAATCGAGCCAAGGTAGGCCGGCTCCTCAGCTTCGCCGCGAGCGCGATTTCGGGCGGCCTAGTCTTTGTTATCTTGCATTTTGTAGATATTGCCAAGAAACTCGGATGGAACGTCAACGTTCCTCCGACCTTGCTGTCGCTAGTGGGAGCCGGTGCCGTCTTCGGCGCTCTGTACTGGGTGCTGAATATGTGGGCTTGGAAATGGTACGGAGTCGGGACTTGGCTGAAGGTCCCCGTCCTGTCTGGGACTTGGGATTGCCAGGGCAAAACGCTCGCTCCAGATGGAACGACCAAGTTCGAGTGGCGTGGCGAAGTGAGGATTGTCCAGTCTTGGGACAAGCTGCGGATCCGCTTGACCACCGAAACATCCGGTTCGAACAGCATCTCTGCTGCACTCGCTCACGACAGCGTCGACGGCGTCGTGTTGCTGTACCACTACCGGAACGACCCCCGGCCGGAAGCTGCCGAATTGAGAGCTCACACTGGGTGCTCCGTCATGACGATCGCCAGGGATCTTGGGTCCGCAACTGGCGAGTATTTCACTGGCCGTGGTCGTATGACTTTCGGCACGATGACCTGGACGAAGAGGAACTGATGACCACCGATATCAACAAGCGTCTTTCACAACTGAGGCAGAGGCGTACCGGTAGCTCCACTAAGACGGAATCGCTTTCTCGTGCGGACTCGGTTCAAGCCGGTTTTGCAGAAGACGCAGCGGGCCCTGAATCCTGGGAGACACGCGGAACTTCTAGTCAACGCTGGACGAAGTATGCTATCGGCGCGATGGAGGCAGTGGGCAAGAAGTATACCGAGGTCAGCATAGCCACTGCCAACCGGGTGGCGGATCAGTTGCATGACCGTCTGTACACCGCGGGCGTCAAGGCCGAATTCAAACTGCAGGGCTCCGTACCACTAGACGTTCACATCAGGCGCGTTAGCGACGTTGACCTGCTGACCATCCGAACGGACTACAGTACCTACGCTGCGAACGGCATCAAGGCAAGACAGGGACTCTACCGAAGCAATACAAATGAGACCAGCGAAGAGAAGCTCGCAGGCCTTCGCGCCCAAGTCGAAGTCGATCTAAAAGCGGCTTTTCCAGCGGCCGACGTTGACATTTCGGGTGGCAAGGCCGTCAAAGTTTCCGGCGCTTCCCTGCAGCGCTCTGTGGATGTCGTGCCGGCGCACTGGCTCGATACCGAGGACTACCAGAGTACCGAAAGAGACGAGCACCGCGGCGTTAGGATTTACGATAAGAAAACCGGCGAGACGATCCGCAACCAACCATTCCTGCACATTGCCCGCGTTGGCGACCGCTGCGACTCGATTAAAGGTGGTCTTCGTAAGGCCATTCGCCTGTGTAAGAGTGTGAAGGCAGACTCCGATCGTGAGATCGAACTGTCAAGCTTCGACATTGCCTCTCTCATGTACTGGGCCGGCCCCGGCGAAAACCGGACACGAGGTAACGCTTAAACTTTGAGGTAGTCTTCCGCCTATGTTTAAGCCTA
>NZ_QTPQ01000099.1:0-1786 GCF_003853425.1 Burkholderia sp. Bp9140 | reverse complement strand
AATCGGGATAGGGGCGGTCAGGTAGCCTGACCGATCCCCTCCCACACCACCCGGCATGCGGGTCCGCACCGGGCGGTTCGAGCAGTTGAGGTCATGAGAGCCGTGGTACGCCAAGTCGGTCGAAGTAGGCGATCGGCATGACGCGATTCAGTAGCAGGCGGCTGTTTCGCCACCAGCGCCGACTGTTCGCGGCTACCCGCCGGGCATCCTCTGGTGAGGCGCCCAATGCCAACAACTCCCGATACATCGTCGCGCCTCGACGCCAGTGCTTGAGCTGCACTGCGCGCAACCGGTGCCTTATCCACTCGTCGAGTTCGCGGAACACCCTCGGCGTCTGCGCCAGCTGGAAGTACGCTTTCCAGCCTGGCATATACGCTTTCAGGCGCTCCACCACCTCCGGCAGGCTTCGCCCGCCCGAGCGGCGTGTCAGTTCCCGGATGCGTTGCTTGAAGGTCGCTAGCGCCTTCCACGACACCGCGCATTTGATCCGCTCGCCTGCGCCACGCCATAGCGCGTAGCCCAGAAACTTGCGACCCGTCGCCTGCGCAACCGCCGTCTTGGCATCGTTGACCTTCAGGTGGAGCCGCTCGTAGAGCTTGCGCAGTCCTTCCAGCACCCGTTCGCCCGACCGGCCACTGCGCACGTACACGTTGCAGTCGTCGGCATAGCGCACGAACCTGTGTCCTCGCCTCTCCAGTTCCCGGTCCACCTCGTCCAGCAGCACATTGGCCAGCAGCGGTGAGAGCGGCCCGCCTTGCGGCGTGCCCTCGTATCGCTCACTGACCACTCCGCCATCCATGATCCCGGCCACAAGGTAGTGACGAGTCAGCCGCAGCACAGCCTTGTCGTCGATCCGCCTCGATAGCCGCTCCATCAGGATGTCGTGATTGACCCGATCGAAGAACTTCTCCAGATCCACATCGACCACCACTCGGTAGCCATCCTGTACATGACGTTGCGCCATCAGCACCGCGTCACGCGCTCGACGCCCCGGTCGGAAGCCGTAGCTGTGTTCTGAGAAGGTCGGATCAATGATGGGCTGCAAGACTTGCAGCAGGGCTTGCTGGATCAGGCGATCCGTCACCGTCGGAATCCCCAGTTCACGCATCCCGCCGCCGGGCTTCGGAATCTGGACTCGCCGCACCGGCGCGGGCCGGTAGCTTCCCTCCAGTAACGCTTCCCGAATCCGGGGCCAGTGCGTCTTGAGGTGTTCCGCCGTTTCGGCGATCGACTTCCCATCCACCCCGGCACTGCCGCGATTGGCTTTGACGCGTTTCCACGCCATCACCAGATTCGCTCTCGCGAGCGCCTGCGAGAGCAGGCCATCTCGCCCTGAGCCTCCAGTCTCGCGCCGCGCCGTCCGAGCTTCATCACGCACCGCTTCAGGCACGGCTTCACCTCGCCATCCCGCGTTACGCCCCGCCTGCGCGGGCTTCTGATGCACTGCACGTCCGAGCGACACGGCCTTCGGCCCTCCTACTCGTTCGGCCCTTCGCCACCAACCCCGCAGCTACTATGGCCTCTGCTGACTTCTCGCTCCGGCTTGCCGCCGTCGCCCTTTCAGGCATAAAGCGAGACCTCCCCAGGTAAGAACGCATTCCTTCATCGCACAACCGCCTCATTTACGCCGCCTCGCCTTGGTCACGAGAGCTTCGCGGTTTATGGCCCGCTCGCCCTGCTCGGCAACGCCTTCTATGCGGTTCTTGTTCATCGGCTCGCGATTTACGCTCCACGCTTCCTCCCCACACTCGGTCACCCTCATGCAGTTGCGCTTCACTTCACTCGC
>NZ_QTPQ01000097.1:0-1891 GCF_003853425.1 Burkholderia sp. Bp9140 | reverse complement strand
TTTCCGGCATGCCGGCCTACCAGGCGCTGGCCGCCGAGGCCGAGCAGGATTACGAAGGCTTCTGGGCGCGTCTCGCGCGCGAGGGCCTCAGCTGGCACAAGCCGTTCACGAAGGTGCTCGACGAGAGCGACGCGCCGTTCTACAAGTGGTTCGACGACGGCGAACTCAACGCGTCGTACAACTGCCTGGACCGCCACGTCGAAGCCGGCAACGGCCAGCGCGTCGCCGTGATCTTCGAGGCCGACGACGGCACCGTCACGCGCATCACCTATGCCGAGCTCCTCACACGCGTGTCGCGCTTCGCGAATGCACTGAAGAAACGCGGGATCGGCAAGGGCGATCGCGTCATCATCTATATTCCGATGTCGATCGAGGGCATCATCGCGATGCAGGCCTGCGCGCGCATCGGCGCCACGCACTCGGTCGTGTTCGGCGGCTTCTCCGCGAAATCGCTGAACGAGCGGCTCGTCGACGTCGGCGCCGTTGCGCTCATCACGGCCGACGAGCAGGCGCGCGGCGGCAAGACGCTGCCGCTCAAGCGCATCGCCGACGAAGCGATCGCGATGGGCGGCTGCGAAGCGGTCAAGAGCGTGATCGTCTATCGCCGCACCGGCGGCAAGATCGACTGGCATGCCGGGCGCGACCTGTGGATGCACGAAATCGCAGACGGCGAGTCCGACACGTGCGTGCCGGAATGGGTCGGCGCCGAGCATCCGCTGTTCATCCTGTATACGTCGGGCTCGACCGGCAAGCCGAAGGGCGTGCAGCACAGCACCGGCGGCTACCTGCTGTGGGCCGCGCAGACGATGAAGTGGACCTTCGACTGGAAGCCGACCGACGTGTTCTGGTGCACGGCCGACATCGGCTGGGTCACGGGCCACACGTACATCACGTACGGCCCGCTCGCGTGCGGCGGCACGCAGGTCGTGTTCGAGGGCGTGCCGACTTACCCCGACGCCGGCCGCTTCTGGAAGATGATCGGCGATCACAAGGTCACCGTGTTCTATACCGCGCCGACCGCGATCCGCTCGCTGATCAAGGCCGCCGAGGCCGACGACAAGGTCCATCCGAAAAGTTACGACCTGTCGAGCCTGCGCATCATCGGCACGGTCGGCGAGCCGATCAATCCGGAAGCGTGGATGTGGTACCACAAGCACGTCGGCCAGGAGCGCTGCCCGATCGTCGACACGTGGTGGCAGACGGAAACCGGCGGCCACATGATCACGCCGCTGCCGGGCGCGACGCCGACGGTGCCCGGTTCGTGCACGCTGCCGCTGCCGGGCATCATGGCCGCGGTGGTCGACGAGACGGGCCAGGACGTGCCGAACGGGCAAGGCGGCATCCTCGTCATCAAGCGCCCGTGGCCGGCGATGATCCGCACGATCTGGGGCGACCCGGAGCGCTTCAGGAAGAGCTACTACCCCGAGGAGCTCGGCGGCCGGCTGTATCTGGCCGGCGACGGCACGGTGCGCGACAAGGACACCGGCTACTTCACGATCATGGGCCGGATCGACGACGTGCTGAACGTGTCGGGCCACCGGCTCGGCACGATGGAGATCGAGTCGGCGCTGGTCTCGCATGAGCTGGTTGCGGAGGCAGCGGTGGTTGGCCGCCCGGACGACACGACCGGCGAGGCGGTGGTCGCGTTCGTGGTGCTGAAGCGTTCGCGTCCGGAAGGCGAGGAAGCGGCGGCGCTCGCGAAGGCGCTGCGCGACTGGGTCGGCAAGCAGATCGGGCCGATCGCGAAGCCGAAGGACATCCGCTTCGGCGACAACCTGCCGAAGACGCGCTCGGGCAAGATCATGCGGCGCCTGCTGCGCTCGCTCGCCAAGGGCGAGGCGATCACGCAGGACACGTCCACGCTCGAGAACCCGGCGATCCTCGACCAGCT
>NZ_QTPQ01000096.1:0-1900 GCF_003853425.1 Burkholderia sp. Bp9140 | reverse complement strand
TTGTAGTGGCTAAATTGAAATGTCCGCTTTTGGCTACATAGAAATGTCCGCTTTCGCGCCGCGTAAGCTGTCCGGCCGCCGGGTGTCCGGCGCCGGAGGCTGCGATGGCTGCAACGGAACGGATCACCATGACGATGCGCGAACTGGACCGATTCAAGGTCATTGAGGACGTAGCCGACGGCAAGCTCAAGCCATGGCGTGCGGCGGAACGGCTGGAGTTGACGACCCGGCAGGTTCGCCGGCTGGTCGCCCGGCTGCGGGAACACGGCGCGGCGGGATTGGTGTCGGGACACCGAGCGAAGCCCGGCAACCGCCGTCTCGACCCGGGAGCCGCCGACCGGGTGCTGTCGATCATCCGTGACCGCTACGCCGATTTCGGGCCGACGTTGGCCTGCGAGAAGCTCTGGGAATGTCACGGCATTCGGCTGGCCAAGGAAACGGTCAGGAAGCTGATGACGGACGCCGGGCTCTGGATTCCGCGCCGGCAGCGTCCGCCGAAGGTTTATCAGCCGCGAGCGCGCCGGGCGTGCCTCGGTGAACTGATCCAGATCGACGGCTGCGACCATCGATGGTTCGAGGAACGGGCGCCGGCCTGCACGCTGCTGGTGTATGTGGATGACGCGACGAGCCGGCTGATGATGCTGCACTTCACGCAGACGGAGTCGACCTTCAGCTACTTCGAGGCAACGCGGGCGTACATCGAACGCCATGGCAAGCCGGGAGCGTTTTACAGCGACAAGGCCAGCGTGTTTCGCAACGTGAAGCCGGGCAAGACTGGCAATCGCGTGACGCCGTTTGGCCGGGCGATGTACGAGCTGAACATCGACACGTTCTGCGCGAACAGCAGTTCAGCCAAGGGGCGCGTGGAGCGAGCGCACCTGACGTTGCAGGATCGATTGGTCAAGGAGATGCGATTGCGCGGGATCAATACGGTGGCCGACGCCAACGCTTACGCGCCCTCCTTCATGGCCGCCTACAACACGCGCTTCGCGAAGCCGCCAAAGAGCGACTTCAATGCGCACCGGCCGTTGCGGGCCGACGAGAGCCTGGAGCGGGCGCTGACGTGGCGCGAGCCGCGGAAAGTGACGAAGTCGCTCACGGTTCAGTACGACCGGGTGATGTATTTGCTGGACGACACGCCGGTCAACCGGAAGCTGATCGACCGGCAGATCGAGGTGTGGGAGTACCCGGATGGGCGGATTGAACTACGGGCTGACGACCGGGTGTTGGACTACAGACAGTACGATCGCCTAACCGAAATCGATCAAGGCGCAGTCGTGGAGCACAAGCGCTTGAGTCATGTGCTGCAGGTCGCGCAAGCGCTTCAGGCGCAACGCGATAACAGCCGAATCGGTAAAGCGCCGTCACGAACACATCGCGGCGACTCAACCCGGACCGACCGAAACGAACCCCAAGCGGGCAAGAAGAAGCAACGCGAGATCACGCAGGCCGACGTCGAGCATGTGATCGTGGATCTGGCGCAACGTAGGCAACCCGCCAAGCCAGCAGACAAACCTGGCCGTCGGTCTCCAAAAGCTGGAGAAACAAGCGTGAGCGCCCTGCCCGTTCAGGCGCCGACCTTCGACACGGCGTAACGGTCAAAACGAGAAAAAGGACGCAGCAAAACCAAGCTTAAAACCGGACATTTGTAAATAGCTGGAAGGTGGACATCTGAATCCGGGTATGACATAGTTGTAAGAGCAAAGTTGTAATGTCGCATCTGGGCAAAGTTGAAATGTCGCGTTTGGACCTCGGTAAGCTTGCCGGCTCCCCGTCAGATCATGGAGCCGGCGATGCACCGAACAGCACTGGTGACATTGAACATGCGAGAACTCGACCGTCTGAAGGTAATCCAGGCTGTAGTGGATTTGGGCCTGAGGCCTGGCCGCGCGGCCGAACG
>NZ_QTPQ01000095.1:0-1957 GCF_003853425.1 Burkholderia sp. Bp9140 | reverse complement strand
GTTCGGAGAGCGATTTATGCAGGCGCGCGGATAACGTGCCGTTCAACCGCCTCGCCCACAAAAACGCGGACAGGTTCCCTTTTCGACACCGCTCCTTCAGATAACCCATCAAGCCTTGCTTGTCGGTGACAAACGCTCCGACTCGCCTGATCCTCGGGGGCAACTACAAAAGCTTGAATATCAAAGCACCTCCGCCAAGCACTTCGCGCAAATCGCAGTAAATAATCCTATCGCCCTCTCCATCGCAGCTTCATCGGCAAACCTGCATATTTCAACCGACTCCCAAACTCCCCCCATACGTTGAAGAATAGTCCGATCTTCTGTAGTTCCGTAGCCGGGATATTCCAGATCCTCATAAACCAATGTCATCGGAAACACCCGCCCTACGTCAGCCCCCCCCTCCCCCCGAATCACAAGGATAGCGTTATTGGTAACCAATTCAGCAGGTTGAGAGCCGTGCTTTTCACATATTGCGTAAGCCATATTACCTCACCTTCATTTTAAATCCGCGCTGGGCAAGATATCTTGATTGCCCCAACGGTCCCGTGGGAACGTTCTCGCCGCCAGCCCGCAAAACATTAGCGACGTGATCAACACAACTATTTGCCCTCTCGTCATATTGACCTAACTGCCGTCCGATTTGGGCCTGCTGATAAGCAATCGCTGCATTGGCGTTGGGAAGTGGTACTTCCGTAGTATGCAACACAGGATCATCCACCATTAACCTTTCACGCCTCTCGTTCACAACCGTCGTAGTCGTATCACCCGTGATTACTTGATGTGTATGAACCGATGCAGTCGGACTTTGCACTTCAACCGTATAGTGTCCAGTTCGACTACCAGTATCGTAGTGTCGGATCACTGCTTTACCAGCGCACGTGGTGAGTCCAAGGGGGTCGATCCATTGAATCGGATTCGGCGCATACCGGAACATGTTGATTCCGCCGGTCAAGCCGATGGGATCTTTCGATATGAACCGTCCAATGCCGGGATCGTAATACCGATGCCGGTTATAAGCGAGCCCGCTCTCCTCATCAACCTGCTGCCCTTGAAACCGCAGCGAATTCCTCGCCGCGATCCCCGCCGCCTTCGGCGCCCGTGCGATCACCTCGCACGCTTCGCCCCACGCCTTGTACGATACCTCCCACACGACATCGCCGTCTTCGTCCGTCAGCAACCGCGGCGTACCGATCTGGTCACAGTGGTAATAGAACAGCTTGGCATCCGCCCGACGCTCCGGCATCTTTTGCAGCGGATCTTCCTCCGGCACATAGCGGTCGGTACTCTTCCACTCCGGCGTCGCGATTCCCTCGACCGGCTCCGCCACGTACTGCGCCAGCGGCACGAACGTCCCCGGCTCGTAGATATAGTGCGTACCACGCTCGCCATCGCTCTCATACGCCAGCGTGTCACCATCCCACCCGAACACCGTCCGCTCGCCGTTCACCTCCTTGGCGATCCGTCGACCGAAAGCGTCATAGAAATACCGTGACTGACTCTGCCGCGACGTCTCCGCAACCCGAGCGGACAGCAAGCGATTGAACTCGTCCCACTCGTAATCCTGCTCACCCGACGGCGTACGCTTGCGCACCAGATTCCCGCGTGCGTCGTATTCGAAGTGCATCCCCGCATACGCCTTCAGCAGGTTGCCGAGCACCTTCGGCACCTCGACTGGCAACGTGCTTTCCGGCCGCACCGGGCTCGGACGCGACGCGGGCGTTTCCGTAGTTCGCACCGGATCGATGATGTTGCTCGCCGGATCGAACGCAAACCGCTCCTTCGCAACCGGACTGATCGCCTCGATCAACCGCCCGACCGGATCGTACCGATAGTCGGTGCCGCCCTTGCGGCTATCCTCGATCCGCGACAACTGTCCTGCCGCGTCATAGCGATACCGCCGCTCGGCAAGCGGCGCGGGCGACGTCGACCGCTGGATCGTCTGCTGCAGCACGCGTCC
>NZ_QTPQ01000094.1:0-2471 GCF_003853425.1 Burkholderia sp. Bp9140 | reverse complement strand
CGTGCGTTCTGTTCGACGAGCAGCACCGTGATGCCCTCCTTCGAGATCTCGCGCACCACTTCGAAGATCTTCTCGACCATGATCGGCGACAGCCCCATCGACGGCTCGTCGAGCAGCAGCAGCTTCGGCTTGGAGAGAATCGCGCGCGACATCGCCAGCATCTGCTGCTCGCCGCCCGACAGCGTGCCCGCGAGCTGCGACGCACGCTCCTTCAGCCGCGGGAAGAAGCCGAACATCCGGTCGACGTCCTTCTTGATCTGCTCGTTGTCGTTGCGCAGGTACGCGCCCATCTGCATGTTCTCGATGATCGACATCCGCGCGAAGATCCCGCGGCCTTCCGGCACCATCGCGAGGCCGCGCTTGAGCAGCTCGTGCGACGGCACGCCCTTGATCGACTTGCCGTCGTACTCGATGTCGCCCGCCGAGTACGGCTTCAGGCCCGTGATCGCCTTCATCGTCGTGGTCTTGCCCGCGCCGTTCGCGCCGATCAGCGTCACCAGCTCGCCCTGGCGGACTTCCATGTCAACGCCCTTGACGGCCTGGATGCCGCCGTAGTTGACCTGCAAGCCCTTGATTTTCAACATTGCCGCTGCCATCAGTGCACCCCTGCGCCGAGATATGCCTCAATCACCTTCGGATTCTTCTGCACGTCCTGCGGCAGACCCTCGGCGATCACCTTGCCGTAATCGAGCACCGTCATCCGGTTGCACAATCCCATCACGAGCTTCACATCGTGCTCGATCAGCAGGATCGTGCGGCCGTCCGAGCGGATCTTGTCGAGCAGGCGCGTGAGTTCGACCTTCTCGGTCGCGTTCATCCCGGCCGCCGGCTCGTCGAGCGCGAGCAGCTTCGGGTCGGTCGCCAGCGCCCGTGCGATCTCGAGACGGCGCTGGTGGCCATACGACAGGTTGCGCGACGTGTAGTCCGCGTACTGCAGCACGCCGACGTATTCGAGCAGCTCGATCGCGCGTTCCTTGATCTCGCGCTCTTCCTGGCGCTCGGCCGGCGTCTGGAACACCGCGCCCAGCAGCCCGTGCTTGGTCCGCACGTGGCGGCCCACCATCACGTTCTCGAGGGCCGTCATCCCGCCGAACAGGCGAATGTTCTGGAACGTGCGCGCGATGCCCGTCTTCGCGACCTGGTGCACCGCGGTCGGCTTGTATTCCGTGCCATCGAGCTTGAACTCGCCGGAATCCGGCGTGTAGAGGCCCGTGATCACGTTGAAGAACGTCGTCTTGCCGGCACCGTTCGGGCCGATCAGCCCGTAGATCTCGCCTTCCTTGATTTCGAGGCCGACGTCGGACAGCGCCTGCAGGCCGCCGAAGCGCTTGTTCACGCCCTTGACGGACAGTCGGATTTGTTTGTCGCTCATGTGTGATATCCCCTTGTCCGTCGGTTAAGCGCGCACCGACTTGGCGCTGCGCTTCGCCAGTTTCGCGATCTTGTCCTCATGCTTCGGCGCCGGCCACAGGCCTTCCGAGCGGTACAGCATGATGATCACCATCGCGAGGCCGTACAGCGCCTGACGGATCACTTCGGTATCGACGATGTCGTGGCCGAAGATCGCGTGCTGCAGCGGGCTCATCGTCGAGCGCAGGAATTCCGGGAAGATCGCGAGCAGCACCGCGCCCAGGATCACGCCCGGGATGTGGCCCATGCCGCCGAGCACCACGCAGGCCAGCACGACGATCGATTCCCAGAACGTGAACGACTCGGGCGACACGAAGCCCTGGAACGAACCGAACATCGCGCCCGACAGGCCGCCGAACGATGCGCCCATCGCGAACGCGAGCAGCTTCACGTTGCGGGTGTTGATGCCCATCGCCTTCGCCGCGATCTCGTCCTCGCGGATCGCCGCCCAGGCGCGGCCGATACGCGAGTGCTGCAGGCGCGTACACGTCCAGATCACCAGCAGCGCGCACAGCACGAACAGGTAGTAGTACATGTAGACCGACGGCAGCTGGAAGCCGAAGATCGAGTGCGTCTGCGACAGGTTGAAGCCGCCGACGTGCACCGGATCGATGCCCGTGATCCCCTTCGGGCCGTTGGTGATGTTCACCGGACGGTCGAGGTTGTTCATGAAGATCCGCACGATTTCACCGAAGCCGAGCGTCACGATCGCCAGGTAGTCGCCGCGCAGGCGCAGCGTCGGCGCGCCGAGCAGGATCCCGAAGGTCGCCGCGAGCGCCATCGCGATCGGCACGATCAGCAGGAACGGGATGTGCAGGCCGTTCGGCGCGAGCGCCGCGATCCACTCGAACTGCGAGCTCAGGTGCGGCGAGCTCAGCAATGCCGCCGTGTACGCGCCCACCGCGTAGAACGCGATGTAGCCGAGGTCGAGCAGGCCGGCGAAGCCGACCACCACGTTCAGACCCAGCGCGAGCATCACGTACAGCATCGCGAAGTCGAGCACGCGGACCCAGTAGTTGCCGCCGGCCGAGCCGATGATGATCGGCGCGGCGATCACGAAG
>NZ_QTPQ01000093.1:0-2476 GCF_003853425.1 Burkholderia sp. Bp9140 | reverse complement strand
GTAAGCGGCTAGCCAACCCGTCTTGAGTTTGACCGAGGCGCTTGGGAGTATCGTGTCCACCTAACGAATAAGCGGACACGTGAACACTATCGAATCGGAAGCACTCCCGGAGCGTCGTCGTCGGCAACGCTACAGCGAGGAGTTCAAAGCGCAGGTGGTTGCTGCCTGCCAGGGAATCGGCGTATCGGTTGCGGCGGTCGCGCTGGAACACAGGCTCAACGCAAATCTGCTGCGGCGCTGGATCGATCAGGCGGAAGGTCGACTTCCCAAGAGACCGTTGGGCCGTCCACCGGCCACACCACCGTTACTGCCAGCCTTTGTGCCGTTGGCATTGGGAACGCCGAGTCCGCATTCGCCAGAGATCCGCATCGAGGTGCGCCGAGGAGATCAGTCGATCACGGTGAGCTGGCCGGTGTCCGAGGCAACCCAGTGCGCCGCCTGGCTGCGTGAGTGGCTGCGGTGATCCGTGTCGACGAGATCTGGCTGGCGGTCGATCCACTGGACATGCGCGCCGGTTTCGATACGGCCTTGGCGCGTGTGGTCAAGGTGTTCGGCGCCGCGCACCCACACCATGCCTATCTGTTCGCCAATCGGCGCGCCAACCGCATGAAGGTCCTGATTCACGACGGGATCGGCATCTGGCTGGCCGCGCGACGCCTGAACCAGGGGCAGTTCGCCTGGCCGCACCTCGGCAGCGAACCCAAGCAGCGTGCCTTGACGCACGAACAGCTGGCCGGCCTGGTGCTGGGCTTGCCGTGGCAGCGCATCGGCGAGGACGGCGTGATCCGTGTCGTCTAAGTCCCGCGGGACGTAAACAGTTGCGCTTCCGCCGTCTGCGGGGTTCTGGCAGACTGGCCCGCATGAACTTGCCTGCCGACCTCGACGCACTCAGCCCGGAACAGTTGCGCGCCCTGACAGCGCAACTGATAGCCGAAGTCGAGGCGAAGGACCAGACGATCAAGGAGAAGGAGCGGGAAGCCAGTGAGCGAGACCAAGAACTACGCTACCGGCAGACCCGTATCGATCAACTCACCCACGAGGTCTCGGCCCTCAAGCGCCAGCAGTTCGGCCGGCGCAGCGAACAGCTCAACAGTGAGCAGATGAACCTGCTCGACGAGGCCATCGAGGGCGACCTGGTTGCCATCGAGATGGAGCTCGAACAGCTTGAGCCGACACGAGTTGAACGGCAACGCGAGCAGCCGAAACGCGCACCGCTGCCGCCGCAACTGCCGCGCACCGAGATCCATCACGAACCGGATAGCACGACGTGCCAGTGCGGTTGCGAACGCATGCGCATCGGCGAGGACGTGAGCGAGAAGCTGGACTACACGCCGGGCGTGTTCACGGTGGAGCGGCATATCCGCGGCAAGTGGGTGTGCAAGGCGTGCGAGACGCTGATCCAGGCGCCGGTTCCGCCGCATGTGATCGACAAGGGCGTGCCCACTGCCGGGTTGCTCGCGCAAGTGCTGGTCGCCAAGTACGGCGACCACTTGCCCCTGTATCGCCAGGAACAGATCTTTGGTCGTGCGGGACTGGCCATTGCGAGATCCACGCTCGGTGCCTGGGTGGGCAGGTGTGGTGTGCAGTTGCAGCCGCTGGTCGATGCACTCCGCCAGGCCATCCTGCAACAGGGTGTGCTGCACGCGGACGAGACGCCCGTGCAGATGCTCAGCCCCGGCAAGGGCAAGACGCACCGGGCATACCTATGGGCGTATACGCCGACCCACTTCAGCAACCTGCGCGCAGTGGTCTACGACTTCGCCGAGAGCCGCGCCGGTGCGCACGCTCGCACGTTCCTGCAGGGCTGGCACGGCAAGCTGGTGTGCGATGACTACAGCGGGTACAAGGCCTCGTTCCAGCACGGCATCACCGAGATCGGATGCGCGGCCCATGCCCGACGCAAGTTCTTTGAATTGCACGCCAACCACAGCAGCCAGGTTGCCGGGCAGGCCCTGCCGTTCTTTACCGCGCTCTACGACATCGAACGCGAGGCCGCGGCACTGAATGCCGACGAACGGCAGCGGCTTCGCCAGCGCCAGGCCAAACCGGTATGCGATGCCCTCCATGAATGGCTAGTGGCGCAGCGCAAACCCGTTGCGGAGGGTTCGGCGATTGCGAAGGCGCTGGACTACAGCCTGAAACGTTGGGAGGCACTCACGCGCTATCTCGATGACGGGAACGTGCCGATCGACAACAACTGGGTCGAAAATCAAATCCGTCCGTGGGCAGTCGGCCGGTCCAATTGGTTGTTCGCCGGATCGCTGCGCGCGGGGCAGCGAGCGGCCGCCATCATGAGCTTGATTCGTTCGGCGCAACTGAACGGGCTCGATCCGCTCGCCTATCTGAAGGACGTCCTCACACGCTTGCCGACCCACAAGGCCAGCGACATCGACGCGCTACTGCCGCATCGCTGGCAGCCTGTCTCGACCGCCGCCTAAACTCGCTCGTCAAGATGCGTTGGCTGGCCGCTTACGAC
>NZ_QTPQ01000092.1:0-2588 GCF_003853425.1 Burkholderia sp. Bp9140 | reverse complement strand
GTCAGCGTCGTCTTGCCGTGGTCAACGTGACCAATCGTACCAACGTTGACGTGCGGCTTGGTCCGCTCAAATTTACCCTTGGCCATTTTCGACTCCCAAAAGGAATTTCACAGGTTGCGCCGCGCGCAAACAGACACTGACTTTTTGCTGCTGGTGCCCATGGGCAGGATCGAACTGCCGACCTCTCCCTTACCAAGGGAGTGCTCTACCACTGAGCCACATGGGCGCTATACGCTTCAACTACACGAACTGGAGCGGGTGAAGGGAATCGAACCCTCGTCGTAAGCTTGGAAGGCTTCTGCTCTACCATTGAGCTACACCCGCACGGGCCACTAACGATTCCCTACCGCTCTCTGCGCTGATGTTCTTGGTGGAGGAGGTTGGATTCGAACCAACGTAGGCGTAAGCCAACAGATTTACAGTCTGCCCCCTTTAGCCACTCGGGCACCCCTCCGTAGAGAACTGACGATTATGGTGGTGCATCGCGCTCCTGTCAAGCACATCCGGAAGATTATTTTCATTCTCTTCCAGCGCGCCCTGGCGACTCACCCGACACCCGCGCTCACCTGGCTGAGGCAAGCACGAGAGGATCGCCGATCGGCGCCCACATCTTCGTCAGACTCCGTCTTCAGCGTCGATTTGCATCTTCGCTAAAAACGAAAGACCGCCATCATACGACGTCCCGCGCATAATGCCAAGCGGGTAGATGCAAAAAAATCCGCAATTTCCATGCCGGAAGGTTGCGAGACCTCCGCCAGGGACTCTGATCGATCGAAGTTGGAGGTATGAATCGGTGTACTGCAAGGCACCGGGTGGCTGGCGTCTCTGCAGCGGCTGTCGGCACACTGCAGCTAAAACCTGATTCAGTGTATAGGGCTACCGTCCTCATCGGTTCCGCGCGGCACATCGAACTTTCAGGATCGGACCGCCCCTCCGGTCGGCCCCCTCTCAGAAAGCCGGCGCGTACGTGCCACTCCGTGTCACGCGATCAAGCAGCCGCATCTCCACCCCTCTCCCACCCCATGCTTCATCCGGCCTTCCCTCTTGCTCCCGCGCCAGTCTTCGTCACTTCCGCAGCCCATGCGCCCCTCCCCAAACGGATGGCGCCGGCGGACAGGATCGCGGCGATCCGACAGCAGGCGCTCCCCGAGAACCACGTCTCAGGGCGCACAAAGGACACGGCGGCTCGCGCTGCGTATGACACGTTGAAGCCGGCCGACGACGCCGGTTGCTTGACCACTGCCGGCAGCAGGCGACGGCCGCGAGCGCCATGACTGCGGAAGCAATCACGTAAGCATGGGTGCCTGAAGGACATGCCGACCCACTTAATCCCGGCCGACAGCGACGGTGACGCCTCCCAGGGCGACACCGACAGTTCGGCCGGCCTTGATGTGTCTTGCGGCGCTGATACGCGACGATCTGCGCCTGCGCGCCTTGCTGCCGCATCGCTTGCGCGTCGCCGTCGCCGTCGCCGTCGCCGTCGCAGTGAGCGTGCAGCGGTGCAGCGCGCATTGCATCGGACCGTCGTGCAAGCCGACCAACATGAGCGTCTGGCCTGCCTATCGCAGCGAAGCCGCGCCGTACGCCACATCCGACGGGTCGATACGACGCACACCTCGCGCAGTTGAACGCGGATACCTGCGTCGGCTTTGACCAGGGCGCATATGCGACGCCTCGCATGGATCGAGAGGCAGAGGGGCAGTTTCGCTCGTCATTCAGGCGCCAACAGGCATGCGCCCGCGGGCTCGCCCTGCTCACGAGAGCCTCGGGGAGCGTCGCAGATTCGCCACGAAACGAACCAGTCACGCCCCGGCACCTCGGACCAAATCGCCAATATTGAGCAGAGATAGCTGAAATATGCAGCCAATAGGCCATGATGATGAACCAGCAAGGCGCGATCATCCGGCGAGTCGTGCAATGTGCTCGATGCGGCAAATAAAGGGGAGAAAGGCCAGGACACGAGATCGCTCCGAGCATGAAACGCCCATCGGCGGCAGCCAGATGAGTGACGAAACCTTTATCGTGCGCCAGGGCAATCGGCTACGCGCTCGATGGTCGATCGTCCGAAAGATGGAAGCCGGCACGAAGCTCGATGCCAGCGGTAACGAGAACTGATGGATGCAGCAGATCTCGCTGCGCGGGTTCGATGCTATCGGCCGTGATGAGAACCGGGATGCGTCAGCCGTGACACCATCAGATCAAACGACTCGACGTCGATCCGATTCCCGCTCTGCGAGAGGCGCAAGACTTGCTGCCCTGGCCGCGGAGATGGCAGTTGTCGCGGGATCAAGCTACTTGGTCCTGTCACGACATGGGTGTGCGGCGTGCGCATGAGGGCCCTGCCGCACCAGCTCGCCGGCGGCGCCGGCGAGCAGGCCCCCCGCCTCGCGGCCATCGCGCGTTTCCGGCGCCACAAATGCAAAAACCCCCGCCTGTTCGGGCGGGGGTTCTTGGCTTAGGGAGCCTGACGATTACCTACTTTCACACGGGAATCCGCACTATCATCGGCGTAGAGTCGTTTCACGGTCCTGTTCGGGATGGGAAGGGGTGGGACCGACTCGCTATGGTCATCAGGCAAAGAGGGTTGT
>NZ_QTPQ01000091.1:0-2598 GCF_003853425.1 Burkholderia sp. Bp9140 | reverse complement strand
AACCGTTCCCCCGGATGCGCATCCCACCATGCGCGGTCCTGCGCCATCTGTCGCTGCATCCGCGCCATCACCGACTCCAGCGGTTCGTCGGTCGGCCGGGGCGGGATCTTCTCCGGATCCACCGGATTGCCTCCGTGAGTGCGCCAACAGTCACGGCCCGCTGACCACCGTTAGCTCGACTCAGGAGTTGACTATGGCTGACGCCAGTCTTAAAGCACTTCCAACCGTCACGGAACGTTTCATCGCGATGCAGCACAAGCTCGACATCGGTCGCTACGTGATGAGGGTCATCCATGACGAGAACTGCGAACCGCTGCACCTCCGGCTCAAGATCGCAGGCCGTGGCGGACACACGATGTCGGCTTCCACGCCGGCCCGAAGCTCCACGTTCACGTCGAACTCGGCAAGCTCACCATTACCGCCGCCCAGATTGCTCCAGCAGTAGAACCGGCGGAACAGATCACCATCTCCCCGGATCGCCGCCAACCTCGAAACAACAAGGGCCGCGACCGCGGCCCTTTCACGCATCACCAAACTCGCATGTTCGGAGAACAGAATCCAAAAACGATATCCATAAGCTCTAGAATTCGCTCCTCAATATCTTCGGTTACACCATCCCTTATAGATTCCAACAGATCATACACTGACTCCGAACTAAAGCCTTTCTCCCGATATTTCACGAGAATATCTCTCAGCACGCCGAAGTCGGCACTCGCCTCCAATGCGTCGCGCAATTCCCGATCCAGCACGACATAAAGTTCAGCCGTCATTGCTTCACACATTTTTCACGCGTTGAACTAAGTGCGGCTTGATAATCAGATAAAGACATACTTGTGCTTGGTTGGATCGTCCCATGCTTGGCACTATCCTGCACGTACTTCAGACTTTTCGGAAGGTTCGCTGTGTTCAGCAAACAAGCACAGTCCTTTCCGGTTCCCCCCAGATTTTCGGGGCGCCTATGAGGCGGAAGATTGCGTGCTGATTCCGGGGCAACCGAAATGCCACCTGTGTTCGGATGAACCTTTCCGTCAGTGCCGACCGGGATATCTATACCAGGACGTGCGCCAAGCCCACGCGCCGTAGGTTCGGCAACTGGAAGCCCATCACTCCCGGTTTTCATCGCCCTATAGACGTCTACCCCTGATAGCCCCAGCGGATCGATCCAGCTTATCGGATTCGGCGCATACTGGAAAACGTTGATCCCGCCTTCCAGCTCAATCGGATCCTTGCTGACGAACCGCCCGCTACCCGGATCGTAGTACCGATGCCGGTTGTAATGCAGCCCCGTCTATACGTCACGCTCCCGCATCGCCCAAATCGCAACGAACGATGACTGTGGCACGGAATGCAACCCTCGTCATAGTCTCATCACGACACGTCCCGGTCGGCGGCACTCTTGCAGCAGTAAGGCGTTGCGGAATTTCCGCAAGGTTGTAGGGCGCAAACGTCGAACCAGATCGTACTCATACCGCTAGCCCGCCATCAACGATTCTTTGTGCCGCCGCCTCAATATTCCTTCGGGAAACGCTCTCGACAACCACGACGTTAGGCATATAAAAAAATCCGTTGTCGCGAACGCCATCGGTTGCATCTTGAGCGAATCTAGCCGCATCGTAAAAATTCAGTGTGATATCACCCTCCTCAGAGGTTACGAGAACGCCTTCCAAAAATCCTTTTTCTTCATGTTCAAATTCTGCAAGCTCGTCATACCAGCCAGGGTACTTGATTTCGATTTTACGCATTCTTTACCTCTCACTTTACCTTAATATTCCCTAGAGCACTTTTGTAGTCATCCTCTGCCATGGGATTTGCCGGAATTATTTCAAAGTGTGCGGGATCCTTACCCCGCTGAATTATTTTCAAATCCTCTGAAACAGATTCAGGGTCAACCTCATGAGGTACGAATCCTCGGCATGAGCAACTTTCTGGGTTATCGAAAACAGATACACCATGGGTAGGCTGGACATTGCCATCCCGCACCTTGTACTCTCCTGGCCGCGGTTCAAACGATGGCTTACTCCCAGCCTTGGCTCCTCGATAATATTTCGCCAAACCGAATGGATCGATCCACTGGACTGGGTTGGGCGCGTACTGCCAGACGTTCAGTCCGCCCGCGAGGTCAATCGGGTCCTTCGACATGAACCGCCCACTGCCCGGATCATAGTACCGATACCGGTTGTAATGCAGCCCCGTCTCCTCATCCCGATACTGCCCCTGAAACCGGATCGCGTTACCCGCCTCATTCCGCTCCGGCGTCTCCCGCCACACCGTCTTCTCCCCGCCCCACGCACGATACCGCCCGACCCACACCACCTTCCCCGACTCATCCAGCAACTCCTGCGGCGTCCCCAGATGATCGTTCTGATAGAACAGCGTCGCGTGCCGCGTCTTCGCCGGCACCTGCACGAACCGCCCCTCCGCGTCCGTCGCGACGAATGCCGCCTCCACCAGCGTCTCGTCCAGCCGCGCCAGCGGCACGAACGTCCCCGGTTCGTGCAGATACAGCGACGCACCCTGCCAATGATGCCGCTCCCTGAACGTATGCATGCGCTGCGCCACCGGTACCGAATCCGCATCGTCCGGATCTTCCCGAACCAT
>NZ_QTPQ01000090.1:0-2847 GCF_003853425.1 Burkholderia sp. Bp9140 | reverse complement strand
TAGGCTTAAACATAGGCGGAAGACTACCTCAAAGTTTAAGCGTTACCTCGTGTCCGGTTTTCGCCGGGGCCGGCCCAATCATCAGTATCGATTCCGGTGCGCGGACAAGCACGTTTCCTCAATGTCCGGAGCGAGTTTTATGCTCAGGGTACGCGGACGCCGCGGGCCATTAACATGTCATCAGTGCGGGATTAAGCAAACCCTGATCCGTAATTGCGACATCGCCCATCAAGCAGGCGGTCAGTGTCTGAGTAAGCGGTATCGCGGGAGAAATACGCGTTACCGCTTTATCTGTGCCGCAAGTCATAAATTCGAAGCCACGGCTGCTTCGGTCTTGGATGGTCACTGGTGCGCAAAGTGCTCAACCGAACGACGATCCGAGCGGCGTCGACATCAAGGTGGGCTGAAGCCAATACAGGATCGTGCGCAAGAGCGTGGTGGCGAGTGCATATCGACCGTCTACGATGGCCGGATGGCGAAATATCGATTCAGATGCGGTTCGGTACACGAATGGGAGGCCGCGGGCTACGACATCTTGCGTAAGGCATGGTGTCAAGAATGCTTTGTCAATGGGCGGAGAAGGCCAGACGGACTTGTGAGCTACAAACGAAGGCGGCAGAGCACGGCGGCAGATGTCTCGCGTCCCTGTATCAACGTATTCAGGCTCGTTACCCATTTCAGTGCGACCGGGGGCACGAGTGGATGGCATGGGGTACGGAAATCTTGAAGGGGCGCGGGTGTCCGACGTGTCGCACCGAAGACAGGCAGCGGCAGGGCATCGAATTGATGCGATCGATTGCTGCGGATCGGGGTGGCCTGTGCGTATCCGAGCACTACGTCGACAACAACACGGAAGCTCGAACGGGAATGCGCGCGCGGTCATCCGGTCATCGATGGTGGGCGAGACCCCAGGCAGGTTGCGTCAGAGGCAACCGGTGTGCTGAATGTCAGTATCTATCGCAGATTACCGCAACGACTCGGCAGTACACCAAAGAAAAAGGGGTTAGCATCAGCTAACCCCTTGATTCCTTTGGTCGGAGCGATAGGATTCGAACCTACGACCCTCTGATCCCAAATCAGATGCGCTACCAGGCTGCGCTACGCTCCGACGAGCCAAAGATTCTATCGTCTAATGGGTAGCCGGGTCAATCACGATATGCATACGGCGCACATCATCACGAACCGCTCACGATTGGCGACAATGAGGATGATGATCGTCCGGCACGCACGTGCGCGACCGGATCGTTCGCCGACGCATGGAGAGATATCATGATGAACCTGATCCTGTGGCGCCACGCCGAAGCCGAAGACTACGCGGCAAACGACCTCGCACGCCAGTTGACGGCCCGCGGGCGCAAGGAAGCGCAGGCGATGGCCAAATGGCTGCGCAACCGCCTCGAGTCGAGCAGCGTGATCCTCGTGAGCCCGGCGGCACGCACCGTGCAGACCGTAGAGGCGCTGACCGACCAGTACCGGACCATCGATGCGCTCGCGCCGGGCGGCAGCGTCGACGACGTGCTGGCGGCCGCCGGCTGGCCGGACGGCATCGCGCCGACGGTCGTGATCGTCGGGCACCAGCCGACGCTCGGCAGCGTCGCCGCGCAACTGATCGCCGGCAACGACGACAGCTGGAGCATCAAGAAGGGCGGAATCGTGTGGCTCGCGAGCCGCACGCGCGACGGCAGCCGTCAAGCCGTGCTGCGCGCGCTGTTGACGCCGGACCTGGTGTGAAGGGGTTTGAAGGTATTGATCGTACGGTTCCGCAAGCTTTCTGCTAAAGTCAATTCGGCGACACGTCATTGAAAGGACACGGTCGTGCCACAGAACGGTAACGACCGGTTACTACATTGGCTGGCATGTCGTCCTATTCCTTACGATCAGGAAAGCCTAATGCGAGAACTGCCGACGCCTACGCTCCCTTTTGCCTCGCTTCCCCTCGACACGACGCGGCGTCACCTGCCGCGCGCTGCTGAAACCGTCACATCCGAGTACCGTCTGCGTGCCGCCTGGGCGCGCACGGAAGACGAGTTGCGCGAGGCCCAGCGCCTGCGCTACACCGTGTTCGCCGAAGAGATGGGCGCGCAGGTCAGCGGCCCCTCAGGCCTCGACGTCGATCCGTTCGATGCCTATTGCGACCACCTGCTGGTGCGCGATCTCGACACGCTGAAGGTGGTCGGCACGTACCGCGTGCTGCCGCCGCACCAGGCCGCGCGTGTCGGCCGTCTGTACGCGGAAGGCGAATTCGACCTGTCGCGCCTGACGCACCTGCGCGGCAAGATGGTCGAGGTCGGCCGCTCGTGCGTGCACAGCGACTACCGCAGCGGCGCCGTGATCATGGCGCTGTGGGGCGGTCTCGGCGCGTACATGATGCAGAACGGCTACGAGACGATGCTCGGCTGCGCGAGCGTGTCGATGGCCGACGGCGGTCACTATGCGGCGAACCTGTATCAGTCGCTGCCTGCCAGCTCGCTGACGGCACCGGAATACCGCGCGTTCCCGCATACGGCGCTGCCGGTCGACGAACTGCAGACGGGCACCGTCGTCGCGCCGCCGCCGCTGATCAAGGGCTATCTGCGACTCGGCGCGAAGATTTGCGGTGCGCCGGCTTGGGATCCCGACTTCAACTGCGCAGACTTCCTGACCCTGTTCCGGCTGTCGGACATCAACGCCCGCTACGCCCGGCACTTCCTGGGCTGAGCAAGCCGAATCGCGGCGCGCCGGTTGCGGCGCGCATGCATGCGAACGCCCTGGCGCCCCCGGGGGGGGGGCCGCCGCGGTGGGCGCATTGGGGGAGGGGGGGTTATTGGGGGCCGGGTTTTTTAAAAAGATTATGATTTAAACCAGCCG
>NZ_QTPQ01000089.1:0-2914 GCF_003853425.1 Burkholderia sp. Bp9140 | reverse complement strand
TAGGCTTAAACATAGGCGGAAGACTACCTCAAAGTTTAAGCGTTACCTCGTGTCCGGTTTTCGCCGGGGCCGGCCCAACTGGCGAGAGCGTAGTGGCACTGCGTCCCCGATTGCATGAGTGGACGAACGTGCCGATATCTAACCTCTCGTTCAACAGCAGCCATGCTAACCATTCAGGATGTGCTGAAACACCCTGGTTCGGTCGTTACCCAACCGCTGCATTTGGAGATCGCGACGCTGGACGCGCCGATCTCCGTGCTGTCGTTCGTCCTGACCGAGGAAATGAATACGCGATTCCTCGCGGACATCACAGTGACGTCGAAGGACAAATGGATCGACGGTGCGACGATTGTCGGTCGGCCGGCGATTTTCACGATCGAGGAACACGCGTCGGTGCCGTCGATGGCGGGATTGATCGATACGGTTCAGCATGCTGCGCGTACCGTGCACGGCGTCGTAACGCAATGGACTCGAGTCAAGAAGTCTCGCGACGAGGCGACCTATCAACTTCACCTGAAGCCGCGTCTCTCGCTGCTTGAAGAGGTGCACGATTCGGCCGTATTTCTGGACAAGTCGTTTCGCGAGTTGCTGACCAATGTGATCGTCGATCGCAATCTGTTCCAATCGTTCGATGTCGAGTTCGAGCTGGAGGGGCTCGACGGGAAGTTGGAGCAAACCGTGATGTACGAAGAGACGGTCGCGAATTTTATCGATCGACATTGCCGGCGTGCGGGGGTCTATTACTACTTCAAGCAGGCGAAGAAAGAGGACGGCCCGCAACGCGACACGTTGGTGTTCGGTAATGCGCCGCGCGGCTATATGCGAGCGCTCGAGGTGCCGTTGTTGCCGCATTCTGGTCTGGTGAGCTGGCATGAGGCGATTCTGACGCTCGAAGCCACGCGCGCGCTGGTGCCGCAGAAGGTGCGCGAATGGGATCACAACTACCGCGTACCCGACGATCCGCTGCAGGTCGAATCGGTCGTAGCCAATGACGACCGCTCGGTGTATGGGAGCGTGAATCGCAGCATCGAGCATTTCCATTCGGTCGAAGAAGGGCAGGCGTTGGCTGATGCACGGCGCGATGAACTGCTCACGCGGCAGATGCGGCTCGCGGGCACGAGTAACGCAATTGGCATGACGCCCGGCATGGTGGTGCGGATCACCAATGACGTAGTGCCGGAGGCACCGCACGGGATGGTGATCACAAGGCTCGTCACGACCGGCAGTCGCAGCCAGTCCGTGATCAACACTTTCGAAGCGATCCCCGCGCATCAGCCCTACCGGCCGGAATATGTTCCCGAAAAGCATTGGCGATGGGTCGCCGGCATGCTGATCGGTGTGGTCGAGTCCGGCGATGACGAGCCGTACGCATGGATGGATGAATACGGCCGTTATCGGGTAAGGCTCCTGTTCACCCGGCACAGCGGCAAGCGCGGTACGAACAGCATGCCGTTGCGCCTGCTGCGTACGTCCGCGTCGTACCAGGGCGGCCTGCACATTCCTTTGCTGCCGCGGTCGGAAGTACGCGTCGTCGCGACTCACGGAAATTGCGATCGCCTGCTTATCGCGGGGGCCCTGCATGACCATGCGCGTCGGGACCTCGTGCATGGCAAGGAGGGCTGGTACAGCCGCGCCGTGTTTCGCTCTCCGTTGCTCGGCAACAAGCTGCGCTTCGAGGATCTGAAAGACCATGAGGGCATCCGTCTGGCGACGGTGTTCGGGCAATCGTCGCTCAATATGGGCAATCTGGTCGACCGCGGGAAGAACAAGCGCGGCGAGGGCTTCGAACTGACCACGCAGCACTGGGGCTCGGTGCGTGCGCCGAAAGGGCTGTTCGTCTCGGCAGATGCAGCAGGCGGGTCCGAGATGGCGCACCTTGATATGCCCGCCGCTGTCGCGCAGCTCAAGGCTGCATTGCAGCGCGTAACGGAACTTGCGGCTGCGACATCGCAGATGAAGGCAGAGCCTGCGGACCGCGCGACGCAGGCGGTGCTGCTCGATGGCCTGAATCAGCTCCGCGACGCGGGGCTGCTTGCCAGTGCCCCCGGCGGCATGGCGTTCGTGACACCGAAATCGGCGCAGCATTCGGCGGGCGAGAACGTGATCGTCACCGCAGGCCGGGACATGGACGTGAGCATCGTCAGGAGGCTGCGCATGGTGGCGGGTGACCTGATCTCGCTGTGCGCGCACAAGCTCGGCATCAAGATTTTCTCGAAAGGGAAGATCGAGCTTCAGGCACACGGCGCTTCGATGGATCTCTTTTCCGACGAGCAATTGCACGTGTCGAGCGCCAACGCGAATGTGCTCGTGAACGCCAAGACAAGGGCGATGGTGACCAGCGGCGGCGCGTCGATGACCATCGAGAACGGCAGCGTTGTTTTCGACTGTCCGGGTGAATTCCGTATCAGGGCGGCCTCGTTCACGTTCGAAGGGCCCGGCAATACGTCCATCAGCTTGCCGCAACTGCCGGTGAGCGACTACCGGCCCAGCGCCAAATACAGCCACACACAGTAACGTTCATGATCATCAGCCCCCCGTTTCTGCCCGAAGCCGGTCTCGCGGCCCCGACCGGGACGAACCCCGATCCGATGATGGATGCGGTGGACAAGTTCGAATGTGACCACGGCGTCTATCCGATTGCCTTTGATCGGCGCTGGCATTGCGGTGTGCATCTTCAACCCGATACGAAGGGCAAGGTGCACGCGATTGCCGACGGCGAGGTCGTTGCCTATCGCGTCTGTCAGCATGGGGTTGACGGCGGCGTGAGCCATACGGGTTTTGTGTTGCTCAAGCATACGACCGAGACCGGTGAAGGCCGCACGCTGACGTTTTATTCGCTCTACATGCATCTGCTGCCGCTGGCGGAGTATCGGCAGCACGGTGCGAACGCCAAGGATGTGCCCGAGTTCCTGCG
>NZ_QTPQ01000088.1:0-3139 GCF_003853425.1 Burkholderia sp. Bp9140 | reverse complement strand
TCATTGGCGATTGAGCCAGTCAGAGTGATACGTAGTATGTATCGGCTGTCGTTCTTTAACAATCTGGAAGAAGTAAGTAATTTGGATAGCGGAAGCGTCTTGAGATGGACGTGAAAGCTATCCGGGTTGTGATTGTATCGATGTATCTCAAGATGATTCGAACTTCATTGTTCGGCTCAATTGGAATACGGCACAACGCGAGAACTCAACCTGTAGCGACTGTCGATGAGACAGACTCGTTATAGGGTCAAGCGAACAAGTGCATGTGGTGGATGCCTTGGCGATCACAGGCGATGAAGGACGCGGTAGCCTGCGAAAAGCTACGGGGAGCTGGCAAACGAGCTTTGATCCGTAGATGTCCGAATGGGGAAACCCACTCCTTTTGGAGTATCCATGGCTGAATACATAGGCCATGTGAAGCGAACGCGGTGAACTGAAACATCTAAGTAACCGCAGGAAAAGAAATCAACCGAGATTCCCAAAGTAGTGGCGAGCGAAATGGGATGAGCCTTGCACTCTTTATTTGTATTGTTAGCCGAACGCTCTGGAAAGTGCGGCCATAGCAGGTGATAGCCCTGTAGGCGAAAACAGTATGAAAGAACTAGGTGTGCGACAAGTAGGGCGGGACACGTGAAATCCTGTCTGAAGATGGGGGGACCATCCTCCAAGGCTAAATACTCGTGATCGACCGATAGTGAACCAGTACCGTGAGGGAAAGGCGAAAAGAACCCCGGGAGGGGAGTGAAATAGATCCTGAAACCGCATGCATACAAACAGTCGGAGCCTCGTAAGGGGTGACGGCGTACCTTTTGTATAATGGGTCAGCGACTTACGTTCAGTAGCAAGCTTAACCGTATAGGGCAGGCGTAGCGAAAGCGAGTCCGAATAGGGCGTTCAGTTGCTGGGCGTAGACCCGAAACCAGGTGATCTATCCATGGCCAGGATGAAGGTGCGGTAACACGTACTGGAGGTCCGAACCCACTAACGTTGAAAAGTTAGGGGATGAGCTGTGGATAGGGGTGAAAGGCTAAACAAACCTGGAAATAGCTGGTTCTCTCCGAAAACTATTTAGGTAGTGCCTCGTGTCTCACCTTCGGGGGTAGAGCACTGTCATGGTTGGGGGGTCTATTGCAGATTACCCCGCCATAGCAAACTCCGAATACCGAAGAGTGCAATCACGGGAGACAGACATCGGGTGCTAACGTCCGGTGTCAAGAGGGAAACAACCCAGACCGCCAGCTAAGGTCCCCAAATATAGCTAAGTGGGAAACGAAGTGGGAAGGCTAAAACAGTCAGGAGGTTGGCTTAGAAGCAGCCACCCTTTAAAGAAAGCGTAATAGCTCACTGATCGAGTCGTCCTGCGCGGAAGATGTAACGGGGCTAAGCTATATACCGAAGCTGCGGATGCGTGCTTTGCACGCATGGTAGGAGAGCGTTCCGTAAGCCTGCGAAGGTGCCTTGTAAAGGGTGCTGGAGGTATCGGAAGTGCGAATGCTGACATGAGTAGCGATAAAGGGGGTGAAAGGCCCCCTCGCCGTAAGCCCAAGGTTTCCTACGCAACGTTCATCGGCGTAGGGTGAGTCGGCCCCTAAGGCGAGGCAGAAATGCGTAGCTGATGGGAAGCAGGTCAATATTCCTGCACCATTGTTAGATGCGATGGGGGGACGGATCGCGGAAGGTTGTCCGGGTGTTGGAAGTCCCGGTCGCTGCATTGGAGAAGGCGCTTAGGCAAATCCGGGCGCGTAATTCAAGGGTGTGGCGCGAGCTCCTTAGGGAGCGAAGCAATTGGAAGTGGTTCCAAGAAAAGCCTCTAAGCTTCAGTCTAACGATGACCGTACCGCAAACCGACACAGGTGGGCGAGATGAGTATTCTAAGGCGCTTGAGAGAACTCGGGAGAAGGAACTCGGCAAATTGGTACCGTAACTTCGGGATAAGGTACGCCCTTGTAGCTTGATGCCCCTGCGGGCAAAGGGTGAAGGGGTTGCAATAAACTGGTGGCTGCGACTGTTTAATAAAAACACAGCACTCTGCAAACACGAAAGTGGACGTATAGGGTGTGACGCCTGCCCGGTGCCGGAAGATTAAATGATGGGGTGCAAGCTCTTGATTGAAGTCCCGGTAAACGGCGGCCGTAACTATAACGGTCCTAAGGTAGCGAAATTCCTTGTCGGGTAAGTTCCGACCTGCACGAATGGCGTAACGATGGCCACACTGTCTCCTCCCGAGACTCAGCGAAGTTGAAGTGTTTGTGATGATGCAATCTACCCGCGGCTAGACGGAAAGACCCCATGAACCTTTACTGTAGCTTTGCATTGGACTTTGAACCGATCTGTGTAGGATAGGTGGGAGGCTATGAAACCGGAACGCTAGTTTCGGTGGAGCCGTCCTTGAAATACCACCCTGGTTTGTTTGAGGTTCTAACCTTGGCCCGTGATCCGGGTCGGGGACAGTGCATGGTAGGCAGTTTGACTGGGGCGGTCTCCTCCCAAAGCGTAACGGAGGAGTACGAAGGTACGCTAGGTACGGTCGGAAATCGTGCTGATAGTGCAATGGCATAAGCGTGCTTAACTGCGAGACCGACAAGTCGAGCAGGTGCGAAAGCAGGTCATAGTGATCCGGTGGTTCTGTATGGAAGGGCCATCGCTCAACGGATAAAAGGTACTCTGGGGATAACAGGCTGATACCGCCCAAGAGTTCATATCGACGGCGGTGTTTGGCACCTCGATGTCGGCTCATCTCATCCTGGGGCTGTAGCCGGTCCCAAGGGTATGGCTGTTCGCCATTTAAAGAGGTACGTGAGCTGGGTTTAAAACGTCGTGAGACAGTTTGGTCCCTATCTGCCGTGGGCGTTGGATATTTGAAGGGGGCTGCTCCTAGTACGAGAGGACCGGAGTGGACGAACCTCTGGTGTACCGGTTGTCACGCCAGTGGCATCGCCGGGTAGCTATGTTCGGAAGAGATAACCGCTGAAAGCATCTAAGCGGGAAACTCGCCTTAAGATGAGATATCCCTGGGGACTAGATCCCCTTGAAGGGTCGTTCGAGACCAGGACGTTGATAGGTCAGGTGTGTAAGCGCAGTAATGCGTTCAGCTAACTGATACTAATTGCCCGTAAGGCTTGATCCTATAACAAGTCTG
>NZ_QTPQ01000087.1:0-3341 GCF_003853425.1 Burkholderia sp. Bp9140 | reverse complement strand
TCTTTTCTTCTTCATCGGCATATCCATGGCCTTTACACCTCATGATATGCCTCGCCCACGAAATCACGGATAGGTCCGTGGTCACCGGTGTCGGACGCACCTTCACGCCCGCAATATACACAGCGCTTCCCTTTGAATCGCTTGCTGCCCATATCGCGCACCCATTGTCTTGAGGTCCCAAAGTCCGAACTGACGCTGGCCATCTACCGTTTGCGACAACAGCTAGGGCGCAATTGTCCTCGAATCCGCACGAGGTACGCACGTGCACCTTCGAGATTGCCCCTTCATCAGGGGCTTACGCAGCAATATTGTAACTAAATGTTACGATGGCTTGTACGAAAGAGGGACAAAAGGAATCGATCGGCGATCACTTGCAGGGCGATGGAACAGCGAATGCATCGCTACTTAGCTAGAACAGCCTTTACTTGGCCACAATGCTCATCACTTGTCCAGATCGTCCCGTACTTGGCTTTATGTTGCGGGAGTGCTACGATTTTTCCAACTCAAGTAGGGAGCAGGATGTGGACATAGCAGAACGGTTCGAGTGGACGCAGAAAATTTCGGCGGTATTTACGCCGAGTGCGCCTATTGATCAAAAGGCACTGTTTTCCGGGCGTATCGAGCAATTTAGCGAAGTACTTACCGCCGTTTCGCAACGCGGCCAGCACGTAATCGTGTTTGGCGAACGGGGAGTCGGGAAGACATCTCTGGCGACTGTCATTTCGCGTGTATTCGGCGGCAAGGCAACGAACCGCCTTTCATCTGGCACTATTAATTGCGATCCGACCACGACGTTCTCATCGCTCTGGCATAAGGTGTTCCGCGAAGTTCCGGTGCCTAACCCCGCCCCAGGGGGCGGCTTGATCGCCGCTGAGTCCAAGATCGGCAGTGCCAATCTGGCTCAATTTCTGCCGGACGTGGTGACCCCGGACGACGTCCGGCATCTGCTGCAACGTATGCCCCGAATAGTGATCGTCATCGACGAACTCGATCGAATTCAAGACCGCGAAACGACGACGCTTCTTGCTGACACGATCAAGAATCTTTCGGACCATGCAGTGGAGAGCACGCTCATTTTGGTGGGTGTAGCCGACTCGGTTGACTCGCTGATCACTGAACATCAATCAGTGGAGCGGGCGCTTGTCCAGGTCCGGATGCCGAGAATGGACGTCACGGAGATTAGCGAGATCATCGACAAGGGTCTGTCGACGCTGGGAATGACGATGGATGAAATCGCCCGCGAAAAGATCGCAGTGCTGTCACAGGGATTGCCACATTACACGCATCTGCTGTGCCTGAACGCACTACTAAGCGCTGTTGATCGAGGCAGCAAACACGCGGAAACGATCGACGTGACCTCTGCAATCGAAAAGGCTCATAAGGGGGCCCAGCTGTCAATCATTAATGCATATCACAAAGCGACAACGAGTAGCCGAGAGAACTTATATCCGCAAGTCCTGCTCGCCTGCGCGCTCGCGAACCGTGATTCCTTGAATTACTTTGCGGCAGCAGACGTTCGGGATCCGATGTCCCGCATCATGCGGCGATCGTATGACATACCGGCGTATTCCCAGCATTTGAATGCGCTTTGCGAAGCGGCACGTGGGCCAATCTTGCAACGGACTGGTACAACGCGAAAATTTCGGTTTCGCTTCGTGAATCCGTTGATGCAACCGTACGTCGTAATGGAAGGGGTGAAGAAGGGCTATATCAAGGAGGAGGACCTGATAGCCGTCAATGCGCGCTGATCGCGCAAACTTCGCCACGGAAGAAGCGAACGGGAGTGGAGGCTCCCGTCGCTATCGGGAAAGGGACATCAAACCGCTCCTGATGTTCCCTCATGTCTTAGTACTTGTGCGACCGGAATGGTAGGTTGTCAGTTCCGGATAGTCAAGATGTGAGTTTGGCCGGAGCACGCTTTTACGGAGGTGTCGCATGTTCATGATGAACTCGCGGCCCAAGGTTGTCCGTGTGAGCAGCTACGTCCGCCGCCGGTTCGGCCGGCTCGAACGTGTCTGTCAGCACTGGCGATCGGCGCCAAGCACTTGATGTAGGCGGCGTTGAGCAAGCCACGCTTCGTGGCACGGCGTTTGTTGGCGCCCGGATTCGTCCGGGCGCCCTTGGAAACTCACATTTGATCGGATTTTATATGAATACTTTTATCGTCGGTTATGACCTCGTGCGCAAAGGTTCGCACGACTACTCGAACTTGATTGCCACGTTGGAAAACTCGTTTTCGAAGTGGTGGCACCATCTTGACTCGACTTGGGTCATCGTGACCGATAAGACCGCGAAACAAGTTCGCGACACCCTGCGTCCTCATATGCATCAGGATGACGAACTCCTCGTCATCCAGTCTGGTGGCGTTGGCGCGTGGGCCGGTTTCAATCAGGCCGGCTCGAACTGGCTCCTCAATAACTTGTAGCAGAGCGGCCGACTTCGAGCGGCAGCGAACTCCCTACGGCTCGGGATTGGCTGCGATTCGCCCACCGAGCAGCCGCGGCGATTCCTCAGCCAAGCGAGTGGCCAAGTCACTCCGACAATCGGAAGCCGAAACGCTACGGTAGCGTCAACGGCTGAGCTTGAACGGCGGATATCTTCGGCGATCTTTACTTGCGCACGTATGCCGGCGGGCCAATGCCGGCCCATAACGGACCTGACCGCCACATACGTGGCAATTCGAGCGCGAGCGTGCGCCAGCGCGCGAGGACGGCGGCGAATGTGCCGTCGTGCTTCGCGCGCCGAATCTTGTCGACAACGTTCCAGCCACGCACGTAGTACGCGAGGCTGCGCTGGCTCGAAAGGTAATGCGACGCGTGCACGCCGACCCAAGCGAGCATTTCGTCGGGCGTCACGTCCGGCGCGGCCGGATCGGGTTCGATGGTGGCTACTACAGGGGCTTCGACGTTTTTCGGCGCGCCGGCAGCCTCATCATGCGCTTCACACGCCAGTAGGCGCAGCAATTCAATGCGATGCCACGGTATCGGCGAGCGACCGGCGAGATAGTTGCGGACAGTGCGGGTGCAACAGCGCAACGTTCGCGCGATATCGCTGACGGACAGGCCGTCGATGAGGTCGAGAAGCTCCTGCAGCGTGCCGTGACGGAGATCGGACACTAGAAAACCTGCTGGACTGCAAAGAGCGGCGGTAAACTAACGTAAACCTTACATCTTTGCTCAGACAAATGCGTCGTTTTTGCCGATTCGGGCCATCGGTTTGGTTAGCCTTCCGAGTTGACATAACGTGAATTATCAAAGTGCCTGGTTGTAGTGGCTAAATTGAAATGTCCGCTTTTGGCTACATAGAAATGTCCGCTTTCGCGCCGCGTAAGCTGTCCGGCC
>NZ_QTPQ01000086.1:0-3619 GCF_003853425.1 Burkholderia sp. Bp9140 | reverse complement strand
GCGCCCGCCTTCGCGAGCTCCAGTGCGATTTCCTTGCCGATGCCGCTTGCGGCGCCCGTGACGACTGCGGTCTTGCCGCTCAGATCTGCTGCCATGTCCCTCTCCTTCCGTTATCGGTTCGAAAAAGCACGCCCCGCTGCATCCGCGTTCGTCGCGTGGTCGTGCAGGCGGGCCAGCCGCTATTGTGCACGATCGGCCCCGCCGTTCGCGCGCAAAACGTCTAAGCTTAAGGTCGGTTCCGAGTCGCGGGAGATTCTCATGCACTATCGACGGCTAGGCCGCTCCGGCCTGCAGATCAGCGCGCTTTCGCTCGGCTCATGGGTCACCTACGGCAACCAGGTCGATCAGCGGGTCGCGCGCGAATGCCTCGCGGCCGCCCGCGATGCGGGCGTCAATTTCTTCGACAACGCCGAGGTCTACGCGGGCGGCAAATCCGAGGAAATCATGGGTCAGGCGCTCAAGTCGCTCGGCTGGCCGCGCGTCAGCTACCTCGTGTCCACGAAGTTCTTCTGGGGTCTCGCGGAAGCCCCGAACCAGTACCACACGCTGAACCGGAAATATCTGCTGAACGCGATCGACGGCTCGCTGCGCCGGCTGCAGCTCGACCATGTCGACCTCGTCTATTGCCATCGTCCGGATCCGAACACGCCGATCGAGGAAACTGTCTGGGCGATGAGCGACATGATCGTGCGCGGCAAGGCGCTGTACTGGGGCACGTCCGAATGGAGCGCCGACGAGATCCGCGCCGCGTATGAGATTGCCGAGCGGCACCATCTGCACAAGCCGGTCGTCGAGCAGCCGCAGTACAACCTGTTCCACCGTATCCGGGTCGAGCAGGAATACACACGGCTCTACGACGACTACGGCCTCGGTCTGACGACCTGGAGCCCGCTGGCATCGGGACTGCTCACCGGCAAGTACCGGAATGGCGTGCCGCCGGGCAGCCGCGCGCAATTGCAGGGCTACGACTGGCTCCGCGACCGGCTGACGGACCCGGCCAGCAACGATGTGGTCGAACGGCTCGGCGGGATCGCAGCCGAACTCGGCTGCAGCACCGCCCAGCTCGCGATCGCGTGGGTACTCGCGAATCCGCGCGTGAGTTCGGTCATTACCGGCGCCTCGCGGATCGAACAGATCGGCGACAACATGCGCGCGCTCGACGTTGCCCCAAAGCTGACGCAGGAGGTCAAGCAACGCATCGAGGAGGCCGTCGGCGACGCATACGAGTAAGGCGGCTCACGTCCACTCGCGTACAATACGCGGCCGCGTTGGCGCGTTGGCGCGTTGGCGCGCGGGCCGACGGCCGCTCGCGATCGCCCGTTTCCATCGATTCACCTTCGTTTCAGGCAGCCAGCCATGCTCAGTTATCGTCACGGTTTTCACGCAGGCAACCACGCGGACGTGCTCAAGCACGCCGTCGTCGTCCAGCTGCTGCGCTACCTGAACAACAAAGACAAGTCGTACTGGTACATCGATACGCACGCCGGCGCCGGCGTGTATTCGCTGCGAGACGGTTATGCGGCCAAGACGGGGGAATTCGACACCGGCATCGGCCCGCTCTGGAACGACAAGAACCTGCCCGAGGCGCTCGGCGATTACATCGACGAGGTGCGCGCGCTGAACGACGACGGCGAGCTGCACTACTATCCGGGCTCTCCGTATCTCGCATGGCGATTGATGCGCGAGCAGGACCGGATGCGCCTGTTCGAAATGCACACGACGGAAATCGACGTGCTGCGTCACAACTTCCGCGATGCGGGGCGTCGCGCGATGATTTTCGCCGGTGACGGCTTCGAGGGCATCAAGGCGCTGCTGCCGCCGCCGCCGCGACGCGCGCTCGTACTGATCGATCCGTCCTATGAGGACAAGAAGGACTACGCCCGCACGGTGACCTGCGTAACGGAATGCCTGAAGCGTTTCGCGACCGGTTGTTACGCGATCTGGTATCCGCAGGTTGCACGGGTGGAGTCGCAGCGTTTTCCGGAACAACTCAAGCGCCTGCAGCCGAACAACTGGCTGCACCTGACGTTAACGGTATCGAATCCGCCGGCAGACGGCCTCGGACTTTACGGCAGCGGAATGTTCATCCTGAATCCGCCGTACACGCTCGCGCAGAGCATGAACGAAGCGCTGCCCTATCTCGTCGAACGCCTGGGACAGGACAGCGGCGCCCGGTGCCAGATCGAGCACCGCGGAAACTGAGCGGGCTGCGTGCCGTTACGGCTGCGGTCTCGGGGTGGGCCTTGGCTGATTCGCGGGAGACAGCCCCCAGCCCGGCACATTGATATACGGCGCGACAAACAGCGGGACCGACGAATTCGGTCCCTGCCCGGCCGGCGTTCGCATGCCCGCGGGTTCAACAATCGGCTCGGACGATAACGGCGCCGTTTGCAACACCAGGCCACCCTTGCCATCCTGGATCCCGCGTTGCGTATCGAGAATCAGCGGTTTGGACGAGGTTGCCGCACCGGCCGCCACGCCGTGAACGAGCACCGCAGCGCCCAGAACGAGACGCACATCGAGACGCAAGCGCATGGTCGTGTTCTTCCGGTTGAAAAGCAGGTCCATACCATAGCGCCGCGCCGACGATTTCGCCAGATCCGGCGCACAAAAAAACAAAGCCCCGTCAATACGGGGCTTGCTTTTCGTTCGGTGCCACACGGCACCTGACGGTGACTCGATTACAGCGAGTAGCCGTTGGTTTCGAGCGAACGGATGCGGCTCTCGAGCTGGACGATGTCCGACGACGTGGCGAGGTAAGCCTCACGGCGCTCGCGTTCTGCGGATTCGAACCAGTTGCTCAGCTTTTCAACGATGTAGGCGATCATGATGTTCTCCAAGGAAGGGGGACCCCTGGCGAATCGAGATTCAGGGATTTCCCGTATAGGGTTATCCCGAATTATAGCGATGCCGCACCAAGATGCTAGTGAAATGCTTGCATGGGAGCCATTCCCATTCGGAATGGCTTGTGAAGCATTTTCCTCAACTCATTGATTTTTAATGATATTGAGTCGGAGCCCAGTTTCGGCCTCGAGGGCGCGCACTAATCTGGTTCACCGACCGGGTCGGCCAGGCGCGCCAAGATCGGGCATTCGGGGCGCCCGTCACCGTGGCAGTGCGCGGCGAGATCGGCGAGTGTATTGCGCATGTCGCTCAATTCCGCGATGCGTTTGTCGAGTTCGGCCACGTGTTCGAGGGCGATCGACTTCACTTCGGCGCTGGCGCGAGAGCGATCTTGCCAGAGCATCAGCAGCTTGCGGATATCCTCGACGAGAAAACCGAGCCGTCGTGCCTGGCGGATGAAACGCAGGATATGGACTTCGTCCGAACCGTAGATCCGGTATCCGGCGTCGCTACGCTTGCTCGGCGCAAGGAGGCCGACCTGTTCGTAGTACCGGATCATTTTTGCGCTGACGCCGGATTCGCGCGACGCGTCGCCGATATTCATTCCCTGCCCTCTCTCCATCAAGCACTGGTTCGACCACGAACGTCGATGCGAGCAGCCGTCGACGACACTTCGATCGTATCAAATCACGTGATTTTGACCTTCCCCCTCTGAAGTATCCCACTGTAAAGTTAGTGGCAAGGCCGCAGGAGAAACCTTGTCATGAAGAAGTCG
>NZ_QTPQ01000085.1:0-4560 GCF_003853425.1 Burkholderia sp. Bp9140 | reverse complement strand
GGCGGCAGACAAGGTTGGCTACATCGATATCAATGATTCAAGTATCCACAAGTTCTCCGATGCGGACTTCCTGTCTTCCGTGGGTTGGCAGAAAGTCAGTGAGGGCAATACGCCGTTCAGCAGTGACGGACTGTGCGATGTGGATGCGCTGAAGAGAATACTGAACGATGCTGCGCCGCACGAAGTGTCAGCGGTGACAGGGGAGACGCCGGAAGATCACAAGACGAGAGTGCTGTCTGCGTATGTAAAGGGTCATGCGCAGGTACGGCGGCAGTTGCGCGGCCTTGTCTGTCACGCGCCGAGCGAGTGGGATAGTACGAACAACGGGGGACGCTATGTGAGGCTGCTTGACGAGGGCGGCTTCTACCACGGTAATGAGAAGGGCTACAAGGATTTCATGAAGTACCTGAAGGAGGTTCAGTTTTGGGACAGAACGGGACTTCCTGCGGGGCAGAAGCTGTGGTTTTTCCATCCGCTTGAGTTCATTCGGAATTTTAGAAGGTGCGGTTGGTTGGGTAAAGATGAGTTTTCGCAAATCTATTCTGAGTCTAATTACATATCGGTACGGAAGGCTGGTGAGCAATATCGAGAGCTGTATAGAGGTTCGGTAAGCCGGGTCGCGAGAAAGTATGGTATTGTAAATTCAATTCGCATCTCTCATTTTTTAGGGCAGGTCGCAGTCGAGTCATATTATATGATGGCGGTTCGTGAGGCCAGCATTGCGGTCCCTGTTGCTGTTAGGGATAGTCACGAATCGATTGCGATAGAGTCGGGTGGCTATTTGAATGCACCGGCGAGATTTGTTTCGTATTTTCATGGTTATGAAAATAGCATTAGATTGGGGAATACTGGTTCTGGTGATGGGGTTAAGTTTCGAGGGCGAGGATTCAAGCAGCTTACTGGGCGATATAACTATTCCGAATATTGGGTGTTTAGGGGTTGGCTTGATGGGAATTCATATGATCGTGCATGGTTCAGTAAAAAGCCGCCCGGCGATGGTCCGGTTATAACAAATCCCGAGCGGGTAGGGAATGATAGCTACTCTTGCGTAGATACTGCTGGCTTCTTTTGCGTCCGATATCCAGTCGAAAAGACCGCAGACATCGGAATGTCAAAATTGGCATCGCGCGCTGTAAGCAGGATTATTAACCCATACGACATTAATAGTCTGCCGTTGCGTTGGGCTGAGACGCAAATGGCGTATCAGATATTGGGGGATAAGGTATGAGGAAATGTGTTGCGTTTATTTTGTTTGCACTTTTATTGTCGGATGCATGTGCGAAGGTTGTTAGGTCTTGCGATGGAAGGTATTCGGCACAGATCCTCGGTCCGTCCGAATTGGTCGTTAAGCGAGGTGGAAGGAAAGTTGGAATAGTTAAAATCGATCATCATATTGAGGGCGGTGCTTTTTCTTTGGATGGGAGAAGTTTGATTGTTTATGGAATGCCAAACAAGGTGGATCTTCGCGGCCCTCAGGCTACATTTATTTCAATTTATATTTTAAAGCCGACGCTGCGCGCGATTATAAAGAGAACGTATGGTGGTGGAATATATGATGTTGCGATTGGTTCTGATCAAAAATCGATATTTGTGTCTAGTCGTTTTGGGTTTGATGTTATAGATATAAGGAATATGAAAATTAGCTCGTTTGATCCGATTTCGGAGCCACAGTTTTCAAGGCAGAAATGTAAGTTTGGCGACTGACTTTGAGGCAGTTGCAAAATTTCTCGTCCGCGCCAGCGAAGCCACCTGCAGCTTAACATGGGCGATATTCATGAGCGGGTCGCGTGCTCCGCAAGGGCGACGATGCGACTTGTGCCCTTTCTGCCATCATCGACGAAGGCGTCGCCAAGTTTCCTGATCGCGACAATAAACCATTCGCGCTGGACGGACTTTCTTGCGTATGTGGCGGTCAGCTGATCTTGTTTCTGCCGAATTTTCAATTCGGCTAATGCGGGTCGACCTATCACAGATTTCAGCGGCCAGGAGCGATCCATAACAAAGAGGTTGCTGGCGAGAATATACAGTTGCCTAATGGTCCTCGTTTCGGTAGCCCTGGGTTAATTCACCAACTTCGAGAAAGGGTTCGAAAGGTGCTTAAGAATAAATATCCTATCAGTCCGTAGATAAAATGAATGATGTGGCGGGGCAGCGCAACCAACCATTGCCGATTGAGCGGTGGCGTGCCGCCCGGTTTGACGCCCGCGACTTGGCAGGCGTTCGGGGGGAACTGAATGGCAAACGCAATCCGTAGACTGACCCGCCCTCCCGACGTCACCGTAAGCGCCCGCCGTGCCTAGGCGATCGTGTCAACCACCCCGCCGTCGACGCGCAACGCCGCGCCTGTCGTCGCCGACGCCTGCGGCGAGCAGACGTACACGACGAGATTCGCGACTTCCTCCGTCGTCGCCGGCCGCTGGATGATCGAGCTCGCGCGCTGGCTGCGCACGAAATCCACCGCGACATCGTCGATGCTGCGGCCCGTTTCCTCGGCCGTCGCCTTCAGCATCGCCCGCACGCCCTCCGACATCGTCGGCCCCGGCAACACCGAATTGACGGTCACGTTGGTGCCGGCCGCGACCTTCGCGAGGCCGCGCGCGATCGCCAGTTGCGCGGTCTTCGTGAACCCGTAGTGAATCATGTCGACCGGGATGTTCAGGCCCGATTCCGACGAAATGAACACGATGCGGCCCGTGTTGCGCTCGAGCATGCCCTTCAGGTAGTGACGCGCGAGACGCACGCCGGACATCACGTTCATCTGGAAGTAGTGCGTCCATTCGTCGTCGTCGATGTCGAAGAACGCCTTCAGCCCGTAGATGCCCGCATTGTTGACGAGGATGTCGGCCTCCGGCGTGTGCTGCGTGATGCGCGCGGCGCCGGCGGCGTCGGACAGGTCGGCGGCGACGCCGTCGACGTCCGCGTCGGGTACCGCGGTGCGCAGCAGCCCGAGCGCGGCTTCGACCGACTTGTCGCTGCGTCCGTTGACGACGACGCGGGCGCCCGCGTGCGCGAGCCCTTCGGCGATCGCCAGCCCGATGCCGGCGGTGGAAGCGGTGACGACCGCGGTCTTGCCTGTCAGATCGATGTGCATGAGCGTACCGGTTGGAAGAGGGAACGGAACCCACCGCGTGTGCCGCGGCGGCCGAATTCAAAGCTTAGGCGATCCGGCCGCGAAGCGTCGGCACGCGGTTGCATCGCGCCGCGCAGTCTTGTACGGTGTGCGTTTGCCGTCCGTTTCCGGGAGCCTGTCGCGTGAGCCGTTCCGCCCACACCATCGCCGTGCCGTCGCCGTTCTGGCGGGATGCCGCGCTGCCGTTCATCGAGGCGCGCACCGTCGACGACGGGCGGACGATCTGCTACGCGAAGCACACGCACGACACGTTTTCGCTCGGCGCGATCGTCGGTGGCACGAGCACCTACCTGAACGGCGCGACGAAGGAGCAGGTCGGGCGCGGCGTGCTCGTGATCATCGATCCGGAGCAGGTGCATGCGTGCAATCCGTACGGCCCCGACGCGTGGGCATACCGGATGGTCTACGTGGACGTGCCGTGGCTCACGCGTCTGCAGCATTCGCTCGGGCGCGATCCGAACAGCGATTTTCACGGGTTTTCGCCGAAGTTGACGCAACGGTGCGACCTGTTCGCGCAGTTCGGCGGCTTTTACCGCGCGCTGGTGGCGCCCGGCGTCGAGCCGCTCGGCAAGGAAAGCGCGGCGGTCGAATTCTTCACGCGGCTGCACGGCGCGCTCGATCGCGAACTGCCCGGCGCCGCGCGGCGCGGGGCCGACAACGCGAAGCTCGCGCGGGCGGCCGACTACATCGCCGCGCATTGCCGTCAGGCCGTCACGCTCGATGCGATCTGCGCGGCCGCCGACCTGTCGCCGTCCTACCTGATCCGCGCGTTCAACGCCCGCTACGGGATGACGCCGCACGCGTTCCTGATCGACCGCCGCGTGCAGTACGGCCGCGCGGAGTTGCGCCGCGGGCGGCCGATCGCCGATGTCGCGCTCGATGCGGGCTTCGCGGACCAGGCGCATTTCCAGCGCGCGTTCCGGCGCATCGCGGCCGCCACGCCCGGGCAATATCGAAGCGCCGCGAGCTGACTGCGGGAAGGGCGGGCCGGTGCCGAAGACGGCCTGCATCATCGGTCATTTGCGCGTCATCCGCCGCAATCACCCGTGTCGAAGTGCCGACGCTAGATATCGAGCAGATAAAGCGCGCTGCCCGCGAGCAGCAGTGCCATCGCGCGGTTGAACAGCCGCATCCGCCGCGCATTCGCGAGCCGATGCCGCAGCGACGCACCCGCATACGCCCAGCATGCGATCGACGCAAAGCAGATCACCAGATACAGCACCGCGAATTGCCAGACCTGCGCGCGGTCGCCGTCGGCCGCATACGCACCCATCGCGGCCACGCACGCAAGCCATGCCTTCGGATTCAGCCACTGCATCGCCGCGCCCGCCCCCCCCCCCCGGCCGCCGGCGGGCGGCGCCCCCCGCGGGGGGGCGCCCCCCCCCGGCCGGGGCCCGGCCCCCCCCCGCGCCGGATAAAAAGACACCCCC
>NZ_QTPQ01000084.1:0-4764 GCF_003853425.1 Burkholderia sp. Bp9140 | reverse complement strand
TGCACGCCAAGGTCACGCCGGAGAAGTTCGACGCCCTGCTCGCCGACGCGGCCGCCCACACCCCGGAGGCCGCATGACGACCCGCATCTACGTTCCGCGCGATTCGTCCGCGCTGGCGCTCGGCGCCGACGCCCTCGCCGCCGCGATCGTCGCGGAAGCCGAGCGGCGCGGGGTCGCGATCGAACTGATCCGCAACGGTTCGCGCGGGTTGCTGTGGCTCGAGCCGCTCGTCGAGGTCGGCACGTCCGCCGGGCGCGTCGGCTACGCGAACCTGTCGGCCGCCGACGTGTCCGCGCTGTTCGATGCGAACTGGCTCGACGGCGGCGCGCACCCGAGCGGCGTCGGCCTCGTCGACGCGTTGCCCTATCTCGCGTGCCAGCAGCGCCTCACGTTCGCGCGCATCGGCCTGACCGATCCGCTGTCGATCGACGACTACCTGAAGCACGACGGCCTCGCCGGCCTGAAGAACGCACTCGCGCTCGACGGCGACGCCGCGTGCGAATTGCTGATCGAATCGGGGCTGCGCGGCCGCGGCGGCGCGGCCTTCCCGGCCGGCATCAAGTGGCGCACCGTCCGGCAGGCCAGCGCGACGCAGAAATACATCGTCTGCAACGCGGATGAAGGCGATTCGGGCACGTTCTCCGATCGCCTGATCATGGAAAGCGACCCGTACTGCCTGATCGAAGGGATGATCATCGCAGGCATCGCGACGGGCGCGACGCTCGGCTACATCTACGTGCGCAGCGAATACCCGCACGCGATCGCGGCACTCGAAACCGCGATCGTGCGCGCCCGCGAAGCCGGCTGGCTCGGCGAACACGTGCTCGGCTCCGCGCATGCGTTCGACCTGCACGTCGCGAAGGGCGCCGGCTCGTACGTATGCGGCGAGGAAACGGCACTGCTCGAATCGCTCGAAGGCAAGCGCGGCGTCGTGCGCGCGAAGCCGCCGCTGCCTGCGCTCGCCGGCCTGTTCGGTCAGCCGACCGTGATCAACAACGTCATCACGCTCGCGACCGCGCCGGTGATCTTCGCGCGCGGCGCCGCGTTCTATCGCGACTACGGGATGGGCCGCTCGCGCGGCACGCTGCCGTTCCAGCTCGCGGGCAACATTCGCCACGGCGGTCTCGTCGAGCTCGCGTTCGGCGTCACGCTGCGCGAGCTCCTGTTCGACTACGGCGGCGGCACGGCGAGCGGCCGGCCCGCGCGCGCCGCCCAGGTCGGCGGCCCGCTCGGCACCTATCTGCCCGAACACCAGTGGGATGTGCCGCTCGACTACGAGGCCTATACGGCCATCGGCGCAGTCGTCGGCCACGGCGGCATCGTGCTGCACGACGACACGTCGAATCTCGCGGCGCTCGCCGAATACGCGATGAAGTTCTGCGCGATCGAATCGTGCGGCAAGTGCACGCCGTGCCGGATCGGATCGACGCGCGGCGTCGAGACGATCGCACGCATTCGCGAAGGCGACAGGTCGGAGCGACAGGTCACGCTGCTGCGCGACCTGTGCGACACGATGCTCGCCGGCTCGCTGTGCGCGATGGGCGGGATGACGCCGTATCCGGTGCTGTCCGCGCTCGACCATTTCCCCGAAGATTTCGGGCTCGCCGCCGGCAAGCAAGCCGCGTCGGGTCCGGTCAAGGCTGCGGCCTGACCCAGAAGGAGCCCTGCATGTCCCTCGACACGAACAACGTCCGCCAAGGCGGCTGCGGCTCGGGCCAATGCGCGTGCAAGAGCACCGCACAGGCGCGCGCATTCGATCCGCTCGACGATACCGACTACGGCACGCCGCAACGGCATGCCGATACCGATGTCACGCTCGAAATCGACGGCCAGCCGGTGACGGTGCCGGCCGGCACGTCGGTGATGCGCGCCGCGATCGAAGCCGGCGTCAACGTGCCCAAGCTCTGCGCGACCGATTCGCTCGAACCGTTCGGCTCGTGCCGACTGTGCCTCGTCGAAATCGAAGGCCGACGCGGCTACCCGGCGTCATGCACGACGCCCGCCGAAGCCGGGATGAAGGTGCGCACGCAGTCGGACCGGCTGCAGTCGCTGCGCCGCAACGTGATGGAGCTGTACATCTCCGACCACCCGCTCGACTGCCTCACCTGCCCCGCCAACGGCGACTGCGAGCTGCAGGACATGGCGGGCGTCGTCGGCTTGCGCGAAGTACGCTACGGCAACGACTGCGCGAATCACCTGCGCGAGCAGAAGGACGAATCGAATCCGTACTTCACGTACGATCCGTCGAAGTGCATCGTGTGCAACCGCTGCGTACGCGCGTGCGAGGAAACGCAAGGCACGTTCGCGCTGACGATCGCCGCGCGCGGCTTCGAATCACGCGTCGCCGCCGGCGAAAGCGAACCGTTCATGGCATCGGAATGCGTGTCGTGCGGCGCCTGCGTCGCCGCCTGCCCGACCGCCACGCTGCAGGAAAAGTCCGTCGTCCAGCTCGGCCAGGCCGAGCACTCGGTCGTCACGACCTGCGCGTACTGCGGCGTCGGCTGCTCGTTCAAGGCAGAGATGAAGGGTACGCAGGTCGTGCGCATGACGCCGCACAAGAACGGCCTCGCGAACGAAGGCCACGCGTGCGTGAAGGGCCGCTTCGCATGGGGCTACGCAACACACAAGGACCGCATCACGAAGCCGATGATCCGCGAGAAGATCACCGACCCGTGGCGCGAAGTCAGCTGGGAAGAGGCGCTCACCTACGCGGCGACGCAATTCCGCAAGCTGCAGCAGAAGTACGGCCGCGATTCGATCGGCGGCATCACGTCGTCGCGCTGCACGAACGAGGAAACCTACCTCGTGCAGAAGCTCGTGCGCGCCGCATTCGGCAACAACAACGTCGACACCTGCGCGCGCGTGTGCCATTCGCCGACCGGCTATGGCCTGAAGACGACGCTCGGCGAATCGGCCGGCACGCAGACCTTCGCGTCGGTCAGCCAAGCCGACGTGATCGTCGTGATGGGCGCGAACCCGACCGACGGCCATCCGGTGTTCGGCTCGCGCATGAAGCGGCGCATCCGCGAAGGTGCGAAGCTGATCGTGATCGACCCGCGCCGCATCGACGTGGTCGACGGCCCGCACGTGAAGGCCACGCACCACCTGCAGCTGCGACCCGGCACCAACGTCGCGATGGTCAATGCGCTCGCGCACGTGATCGTCACCGAAGGGCTCGTCGCCGACGCGTTCGTCGCCGAACGCTGCGAGACGCGCGCGTTCGAGCAATGGCGCGACTTCGTGTCGCGTGCCGACAACTCGCCCGAAGCGACCGCGGACGTGACGGGCGTGCCGGCCGAGCTGGTGCGCGAAGCCGCGCGGCTCTATGCGACCGGCGGCAACGCCGCGATCTACTACGGCCTCGGCGTGACCGAACATGCGCAAGGCTCGACGACGGTGATGGGCATCGCGAACCTCGCGATGGCAACCGGCAACATCGGCCGCGAAGGCGTCGGCGTCAATCCGCTGCGCGGCCAGAACAACGTGCAGGGCTCGTGCGACATGGGCTCGTTCCCGCATGAGCTGCCCGGCTACCGGCACATCAGCGACGCAAGCGTGCGCAGTCAGTTCGAAGAAGCATGGTCGGCCACGCTACAGCCGGAACCGGGGCTGCGCATCCCGAACATGTTCGACGCGGCGCTCGACGGCAGCTTCAAGGGGCTCTACTGCCAGGGCGAGGACATCGTCCAGTCGGACCCGAACACGCAGCACGTCGCCGCCGCGCTGTCGTCGATGGAATGCATCGTCGTGCAGGACATCTTCCTGAACGAAACCGCGAAATACGCGCACGTGCTGCTGCCGGGCTCGACGTTCCTCGAGAAGGACGGCACGTTCACGAACGCGGAGCGCCGCATCTCGCGCGTACGCAAGGTGATGCCGCCGCTCGCGGGCTACGCGGACTGGGAAGTGACGCTGCTGCTGTCGCAGGCGCTCGGCTACGACATGCACTACACGCATCCGTCGGAAATCATGGACGAAATCGCGCGGCTCACGCCGACCTTCTCGGGTGTGTCGTACGCGAAGCTCGATGCGCTCGGCAGCATCCAGTGGCCGTGCAACGAACAGGCGCCGGACGGCACGCCGACGATGCACATCGACGCGTTCGTGCGCGGCAAGGGCCGGTTCGTGATCACGCAGTTCATTCCGACGCCGGAAAAGGTCACGCAGCGCTATCCGCTGATCCTGACCACGGGCCGCATCCTGTCGCAATACAACGTCGGTGCGCAGACGCGCCGGACCGAGAACGTCCGGTGGCACGAAGAGGACCGCCTCGAGATCCACCCGCACGACGCGGAGGATCGCGGGATCCGGACCGGCGACTGGGTCGGCATCGAATCGCGGGCGGGCCAGACCGTGTTGCGCGCGCTCGTGTCCGACCGCATGCAGCCGGGCGTCGTGTACACGACGTTCCACTTCCCCGAATCAGGCGCGAACGTGATCACGACGGACAGCTCCGACTGGGCGACGAACTGCCCGGAATACAAGGTGACTGCCGTGCAGGTGATGCCGGTTGCGCAGCCGTCCGACTGGCAGCGTGCGTACGCGCGCTTCAACTCGGAGCAGCTCGACCTGCTCGAGCGCCGTGCCGCCGCGTCGGCTGCCGTGACGACGGGCAAGTGAGGACGCGATGGACAACGGACACCTGATCGACATGGCCAACCAGATCGGCGCTTTCTTCGAATCGATGCCCGATCGCGAAGAAGCGCTGGCCGGAATCGCCGAGCATATCCGGCGCTTCTGGGAGCCGCGGATGCGGCGTGCGCT
>NZ_QTPQ01000083.1:0-4985 GCF_003853425.1 Burkholderia sp. Bp9140 | reverse complement strand
TAGGCTTAAACATAGGCGGAAGACTACCTCAAAGTTTAAGCGTTACCTCGTGTCCGGTTTTCGCCGGGGCCGGCCCAAGTCGAAAGAAGAGACCTCAGACGGCATTGAGGGACTTCTCGATCGCTTTCTCGAACAGGCACGCGAAGCAAAAGACCTCGCCACAAAAGGCTACCTCAGCGAATATCGCGATCTCAAGGTACGAGTGAGCTTCGGCAAAGGTAACTTTGCCAAAATCCCTTGGATCGCGTTTCTTGGTGATGCGCAATCAGTCAACAGAGGCATCTATCCTGTCCTACTTCTGTACTCGGAACAGCGGCAACTGTTGCTCTGCTATGGGGTTAGCGAGGAGGAAACCTCCCAGTTAGGCTGGGGTGAACTGGCTGGTGCACAAACGGTTAAGGAGTGGTTCAAAGGGCGGTATGGTCGGATGCCGGATCGCTACGGTACGTCCATTGTTCGCGCAGCGTACGACCTCACGCAACCACTGCCAATGGCCGAGCTACAACAAGATTTGGACGATGTAATCGACATCTATAGCCAAGTGCTTGCTACCAACGATGCGGAAGAGCTTCCGGAAGTAACCGAACCAGAGCAATCGGACGAACCACTTCCGGTTAGAGCAGACCTTCGTGAGGCCATCGAGACATTCAGCACTGCGTTACGCGCGAGTGGCGTGACGTTTGGCGACCATCACGACGGGCTCGTCACATCCTTCATTTCAAGTCTGGTCACCAAGCCGTTGGTCATTCTGACCGGGCTCTCGGGCTCGGGCAAAACGCAAATTGCGATTCGTTTCGGCGAGTGGCTGGGCAAAGATCGGCTTCACGTTGCCGCAGTGCGGCCCGATTGGACGGGCGCTGAAGCGTTGTTCGGATATGAAGACGCGCTTAAACGCGAACTCGATGGGCGCCGTGCCTGGACGGTGCCGGCCCCGTTAGAATTCATCCTGAAGGCGGCAGCTGACCCACAGCATCCGTACCTACTCCTTCTGGATGAAATGAACCTTGCACACGTCGAACGCTACTTCGCTGACGTGCTATCGGGGATGGAGTCCGGTCAACCATGCATTCCGAACCTCCACAAAGGGACGGACGACTGCTGGCGCCTGAAAGCTGGCGCTGATAAGCAAATCCCCCTCCCGGCAAACTTGTGGATTGTGGGTACCGTCAACATCGACGAGACGACCTACATGTTTTCACCAAAGGTACTTGATCGCGCCAACACGTTCGAGTTTCGTGTGCACTCAAGCGATCTTTCGACCGAGGCCATCAAGCCGCAGCCGTGCGTGGCCGGTGATCAGGAACTAGTAAGGGGATTGCTGAGCATTGCGCAAGACGACAGCTGGCATCGGCAGCGCTCCGATGACTCGATCATCGAGCTAACGCAGCGCTTGCGGCAACTGCACGAATTGCTCAGCCGTTACAACCTCGAGTTCGGTCATCGCGTCTTCTATGAGGCGATGCGATTCGCAACGTTGGCGCAAGAAGCTGGGATCAACAGCGTTGCAGCAATTGCGGACCGCGTCGTCATGCAGAAGGTACTTCCCAGACTGCACGGATCACGTAGGCGGCTCGAATTGCCGTTGCTGGCGCTCGCGAATTTCTGCCGCGACCTGCCGGATTCGGTAGCGGCCGATGACAAGCTACAAACATTAGACGTCGAAGTACTACCCGAGCAAGGCGCAGCTCTTCCGATTGCCTATACCAAAGCCATCCGCATGCTGCGCAGCCTGCGTGCCAATCAATTCGCCAGCTTTACGGAATAAGCCGTGCACGCCGTTTCAGATGCTATCGCTCTCCTTCGCGATTCGACGGGGAACATCACCGCAAAGTTACACGTTGCGGTGTTGCCCCGTCGCTCTGGCGCTCCTCGCGCAACGCTTTGGACCTTAAACGGCACCACCACTGGAAATGGCTCTGCGGGTTCGGTCGAGCTCTTGGAGGGCATGGAGTATCGGTACACCTGGGAGCCCATCAGCCCAGGCGGCAGTCCGTTGATCGCCGATCCCGAAGAAGTGTTTCAACCCGATACCTTGGACGGTATGTCTGGTCGCCTACGACCAGGACTTGCCACTGGCACCATACGCGTTGTCCTACGTACCGACATCAGCACACTCGGCCAGCTGGAGCTCGAAGTCCGATCCCGCAAACTCTCATATCTCTCTGAGTATCGCTGGATGCTGCGCGATATCGCTGAGCGAATGACCGAGCTTGTGATGGACCGCTTCGCGGTGAGCGATGCAAGCTTCGAACTCGACGACACCCGTGATGCCGTCACGCTCTATCAACGCTTCACGTTTCTGCGCGCACTGTTCGAAAACGAAAACTTCCAAGGAGCGCTTCACGAAATCACTCGTCGCCCGCACACCGCGTGGGAAACAACAAGCGAAATGGTGCGTGCCGGTGCAGGCATTCGAGCGGACTCGCATGTCCTTCGGCAATTCGCCAAGGGTGGATCTCGGTCGGCTTGGCCTGACGGGGCGCTCAGGTCCGTCCCGTCCTACTTCGAGCTTGCGCAGACCGAAGCGACGCACGACACCGTCCCAAATCGCTTCGTTAAATTTGCCCTGGAGCATTGGCTTCGGATACTCGGAGACATCGATCGAGGTCTTTCCAAGATCCAAGCGACACCAGCGACAACGCGCGGACGGCGGGAAATTTCGGTTGTAACGTCTCAGTTAGAAGAAGTGCTACGTCACGACGTGTTCACCGACGTTGGACGACTCACGAGATTCCCTGCTGACAATCAGGTGCTCCAGAAGCGCGAAGGCTATCGGGATATCTTCAAGGCCTACGTGGAAACGGAGTTTGCGGCGCGTCTCTCTTGGCAGTCGTCTCCCGACGTCTACGGTGCCGGTCAGCGCGACGTCGCGACACTTTACGAGTACTGGGCGTTCATTCAGCTATCACAGGTGGTCGCCAATCTTGTTGGCCACTCATTCGACTTGAGCCCGTTGGTACAGACCCAGTCCGACGGATTAACTGTCGGCATCCGTACCGGCGTAGAAACTGTTCTAGCCGGAGAGGTCAATCGCCTTGATCGACGCATGCGAGTGGAGCTCTGCTTCAATCGGACCTATCGGCGAGGCTCAGCAGGTATCGCATCATGGACGAGACCTATGCGGCCGGACTATTCGTTGTTGATCAGCCCGGCTGACAACGAACCGTCACCTTTTGAGCCAATTGCGCTTCATTTCGACGCTAAGTATCGGGTCGATTTCGTTCGAGAAATTTTCGGCGCCGACAATGAAGAGGAAAGCACCGCCGGTTCCGAATCTCCGACGCGTCTGGAGCGCGGCGGCCCTCTCCGTGATGACCTACTGAAGATGCACGCATACCGCGACGCTATCCATCGGACCGCCGGGGCCTATGTTTTGTATCCAGGTGGCGACGATGAAGGCGACGGCCTCAGATATCCGGAATATCACGAACTTCTGCCAGGCCTGGGGGCATTCGTGTTGCGGCCAACAGACACTGGTATTGCGAGCGGCACATCCGCACTACAACGCTTTATCAGTGACGTACTTGATCACGTTGCAACGCGTTTGACCAGGCACGAACGCGGCCGGTACTGGCTGAGCGAAGCCTATGACACGTCACTTCGTGGGCGATCGACGCAATCACTCATTTCACCGTCGCCAGAGGCAAGCGTCCTTCTGGGTTTTGTGAAGAGTCACGAACACTGGAGTTGGATTCAAGGACGGAGGTCGTACAACGTCCGAGCTGAAGGTCGTCGTGGTGGTGTTCACGCCGGCGCAGCCTTATTAAGTAGCCAGCTTCTACTTCTTTACTGTCCGTCGACACAGGAAGTTGCGTTGACTCGCATCGTTTCTGGTGCAGAGGAGGTCTCAGAAACTGGGATGAGCGAATCTGGCTATCCAGCGCCTCGCGGAAACTACTGGTGTGTGCAGATCCAGTGGCTTGCTCATGATCGGTGGCTTCAAGGTCTTTCGCCACACTCGATCGATACCTATGTCAAGAATCTAGGGAGAGAGTATGGCGAACCCATCAGCGTTCGGTGGGGGGAAATTCTGTCGCTTGCTGACGGTACTTAGTCGTTCACGTCAGTCGCCAAATCACGATCAAGCCTGGCAACGCCTACGCCGTAATTTCCTGAGGCGAAAACTCATGAAGCTATGCCGTTTGGCCATTCCTCGAATTTTCCACATTTCGAGATGCCCAGTTAGATAGACTCAAATGGCATCACCGCAAAAAGCGCGGGCCGCATGGGCTGCCACCCATACGACCCGCTGACCACAACCAACTCAATGCAGGAGTCGGAAGATGGCTAACGCCTATAGTAAGTCACGTCCCAAGAAGCTCAAACAGTATCCCGAGGTTGAGCTGACCCTCGGCAACAAGCCTGACCTTCCCCAGGATGGCCAGCCGTACATGCCATGGATGCGCGCCATCGACGCGCATTTCGAGATGTTCGGATTCAAGCCGGGTGATCGCGTCTATCTTCGGTTCAACTTTGATTCCCGAAGGGTCATCATCACGCCCGACTACAGCGCGCTGAACTGGCGAGAGCAGCCCTATGGTGCAGCTGCCCAAGAAGAGGAAAAGGATCAGGAATACGCAGCGCAGGCCCCTTTGCGCCGCTCTGTTGCCTGGTGATGGCTCGGCGTGAAGGACTTCGGCACGCCCCGTGATGCAAATGGTCCACGGCGGCGCTGCAAGTAACTTCAACAACCGTCACAACAGACGAAAAGTTGCGTTCGGCTCTCTCGGCATTCGATGGCATCGCAAGCATCAGCGCATGCAGCACGACAAGCACCCATGCCGAGTACTCCACACGCATTTCCGCCGCGCAAATGCAAAAACCCCCGCCTGTTCGGGCGGGGGTTCTTGGCTTAGGGAGCCTGACGATTACCTACTTTCACACGGGAATCCGCACTATCATCGGCGTAGAGTCGTTTCACGGTCCTGTTCGGGATGGGAAGGGGTGGGACCGACTCGCTATGGTCATCAGGCAAAGAGGGTTGT
>NZ_QTPQ01000082.1:0-5077 GCF_003853425.1 Burkholderia sp. Bp9140 | reverse complement strand
GCCCGCCCCGGGGCGCCGGGGCGGGGTGGGGGGGCTCTTACCCCCCCACCCCCCCCCCCCACCCCCACACCCCCCCCCCCCCCCCCCCGGGGGGGGGGGGGGGGGGGCCGCCCCCCCCCCCCCCCACGACGAGGTTGCCGATGTCGCTTTCGCGCGGCGTGAGCAGGGTCTTGATCGATGCGGACATGATGGGGATCTATCTCGTGGTCGGGGTGCGATGCGTCAGGCGATGGCCGTGTCGATCGTGATCGGGTGCGTGAGGATCTTGTGCACCGGGCACGCATTCGCGATCTGCAGCAGGCGTTCGCGCTGCTCGTCCGACAGGTCGCCGTCGAGCGTGATGCGGCGCATGATCGTGCTGCCCGCGCTGCCCGATTCGTGCGCGAGCTTCACGTGCACTTCGGCGAGCGGCCAGCCCTTGCGTTGCGCATACATCTTCAGCGTGATCGCGGTGCATGCGCCGAGGCTCGACAGCAGCAGTGCGACGGGCGTCGGTGCGGCGTCGCCGCCGCCGAGCGGCGCCGGCTCGTCGGCGCGCCACTGATGGACGCCGTCGGTGAAATGGACCAGGTAATCGACCGAGCCGATGCTCGCTTCGACGGACAGTTCGCTCATTGCAATTCCAGATGGGGAGAGGGGGCGGGCCGGCGGCCGGCGTGGCCGGGCCTTATGGTTCGAGCAGACGCTGCAGTCGCAGTTCCTCGAAATCCAGCTCGGATTCTATGCGGTGCAGCACGGCGTCGTCGACCCGGCCGTCGCGGTGCAGGTCGAGCAGTGCGTCGCGCGACACGCCGACCAGTTCGAGCTCGACACGCAGCATGCGCGCGCGCACCTTCGCGGGCTCGGCGCCGTGACGGTGCGCACTTTCGTTGTAGGAGACGCGGTTCCGGTATTCGGCCAGCAGGCGATCCAGCGACGCGCGTTCGAGGCCGGCGCCGCGCTGCCCGCGCGCATCGAGCTCGGCGAGCGCCGCGCCGAACGTATGCGCGCGCACCGCGTGCTCGGACATCGTTTCCCGCGCGGCCGGGCGCAGCTTCAGCACGCGGATCAGCGGCGCGAGCGTGCCGCCCTGCACGACGAGCGTCGCGATGATCAGCAGGAACGTGCTGAACAGGATCAGGTCGCGTCCGGGGAAATCGCTCGGCAGCGCGATCGCGGCGGCGAGGCTCACGACGCCGCGCATGCCGGACCAGCCGAGCACGACGGCCTCGCGCCACGACCACGGCGCATGACCCGCGCGCGATGCGCGCAGGCGGCCCGGCAGCCACATCGCGACGAACACCCACACGACGCGTGCGGCGATCGCGGCGGCCGTCGCAGGCAGCGCGACGCGCAGGCCGGCCATCAGCACCGCGCCTTCGTGGTTCACGCGCGCGAGGATCGCGTGCAGCGCGAGGCCGATCAGGATGAACACGAGTGCGTCGAGCACGAACACGATCGCTTCCCAGGTCGCTTTCGCCTTGATCCGCAGGTCGGCGTCGAATACGCGATGCTGGCGCACGCCGAGCACGAGGCCGCAGGTCACGACCGACAGCACGCCGGAGCCGTGCACGGCTTCCGCGATCCCGTAGCTGCCCCACGCCATCGCGAAGGTCACGACGATACCGAGCATCGGCTCGCGCAGGCGCGGCAGCACCCAGCACATCGCATGGCCGCACGCGAGGCCGACCGCGATGCCGATCAGCGTGAGCGAGAAGAACAGGCCGGTGGCGCTCGCGGTCGTGATCGTGACGGTGAGCGCGGCCGATACGGCCATCTGATACAGCAGCAGGCCCGACGCATCGTTGACGAGGCTTTCGCCTTCGAGCACCGCGACGAGCCGCGCGGGCAGCGGATGGCGCTGCAGGATCGCCTTCGCGGCGACCGCGTCGGGCGGCGACACGATCGCGCCGAGCGTGAAGCACGCGGCCCACGGCAACGCCGGATTGGCCGCATGCACCGCGAGCGCGACCGCAACCGTCGTGAACACCACCGCGCCGAGCGCGAGCGACGCGATCGATGCGAGATCCCGCCGGAATTCCTTCCACGCGGTATAGAAGCCGCTCGACATCAGCAGCGGCGGCAGCACGGCCGCGAGCAGCAGCGCCGGGTCCATGTCGGGCACGCGCTTGCCCGCGACGGCCACCGCGCAGCCGCCGAGCAGCAGCACGACGGCTGGCGGAATCGAGATCCGTTCGGCGAGCCACGTGAGCGCGCCCGCGCCGCAGATCAACAGCAGCAGGTAATGGAACAGCTCGACGTTGCTCATGCGCGGCGAATATGGCGAATGCGGGGCGTGCGCATCACGACGGCTTGCGATCGTTCGTGCTGCCGCCCGGCAGCGCGCCGAACATGTGCTGGCTGCACTTCGCGTCGCGCCATGCGGCGTTCAGCCGATGGCCCGCGAGCATGCGCCGCGCGACGGGCAGGATCTGTTCGCCGGCCAGCATGCCGAGCAGGCCGGTGAGCGCGATGAGCGGCGGCGCGGGCGAGTTCACGCCGATCGCGCCGTAGATGACGCCGGCGAGGATGCCGGCGAGCAGCGACAGGACATAGGATTTCATGACGGGCGTCTCGTGATCGGACGATTGGTGGCGACGAGTGCATCGTCGAGGTCCTGGAAGCGTATCGGGTTTACGTGACGAAAAAAAGGGCGGATTGCCCTTGTCGACAGCCTATTCTGGAATCCGAGTGATTCCAGTTTTTGGGTGTTCGTACAGCAGGATTGCAGTTTAAATAATTGGAGCCGGACGGCGCCGACCCGGCGCAACACCGACTCGAGTCCTCCCGCGTTCGCGGCGAGGCCGGTCCCTCTTTTCGTTCACAGGATGATTCACGCCATGAGCAACCCGAAACTTGAAGTACTCACTCCGCAGAACAGCCAGCTGATCTTCATCGACCAGCAGCCGCAGATGGCGTTCGGCGTGCAGTCGATCGATCGCCAGGCGCTGAAGAACAACGTCGTCGGTCTCGCGAAGGCCGCGAAGGCGTTCAACATCCCGACCACGATCACGACGGTCGAAAGCGAGGGCTTCTCGGGTCATACGTATCCCGAGCTGCTCGACGTGTTTCCGAACCAGAAGACGCTCGAACGCACGTCGATGAACTCGTGGGACGACCAGAAGGTGCGTGACGCGCTCGCCGCGAACGGCCGCAAGAAGGTGGTCGTGTCCGGCCTGTGGACGGAAGTCTGCAACACCACGTTCGCACTGTGCGCGATGCTCGAAGGCGACTACGAGATCTACATGGTGGCCGACGCATCGGGCGGTACGTCGCAGGCCGCGCACGACTTCGCGATGCAGCGGATGGTGCAGGCGGGCGTGGTGCCCGTCACGTGGCAGCAGGTCATGCTCGAGTGGCAGCGCGACTGGGCGCGCCGCGACACGTATGACGCGGTGATGGCGATCGCGAAGGAGCATTCGGGCGCGTACGGGATGGGCGTCGACTACGCGTACACGATGGTCCACAAGGCCGCCGAGCGTACGCTGACGCCGCACGAGTCGATCCCGGCCGTTCCGGCGAAGTAACGGGCAGTCGGCCGGATTGCCGCGGCCGGCGTGCGCGATGCACGCGCCGGCCGTCGCGCGCTCAGCTCACGGGCAGCGCCCACGGCGCGTGCGAGAAATGTTCGGCGAGGAAATCGAGCAGCACCGTCACGCGCGCGGCGCGCAGCATGCCGGGCGGCGTGACGAGGTTGACGTAGATGTCGGCGATCTTCCAGTCGTGCATCACTTCCTCGAGCTCGCCGCGCTGCAGTTCGTCCCACACCAGGAACTCGGGCTGCAGCGCGAGGCCGTGGCCGGCGACGAGCGCGGGGACGATGACGTCGGCGTTGTTGGTGCGGATGCGTCCTTGCACCGATACGCCGACTTCCTCGCCCGATGCCGAATTGCGAAAGCGCCAGTACTCGGGCGTCGGCAGGTTCGTGTAGGTGAGGCACACGTGCTGTTCGATGTCGCGCGGATGCGCGGGGCGGCCACGCCGGTCGAGATACGCGGGCGATGCGACGAGCGGACGGCGCACCGCGCACAGCCTGCGCGAGCGCAGCGACGAATCGCTTAGCTCGGCGATGCGGATCGCGACGTCGAAACCGCCGGACACGATGTCGACGATGTGGTCGGTCAGCACGAGGTCGATGTCGACGTGCGGATAGCGTTCGAGAAACGCGGGCAGCAGCGGCGACAGATGGCGCAGCCCGAACGACATCGGTGCGTTCACGCGCACGAGGCCGTGCGGTTCGAGCGCTTGCGCGGATGCCTCGCTCTCGATCAGTTCCGCATCGGCGAGCAGGCGGATCGCGCGGTCGCGCAGCAGTTCGCCGGTCGGCGTGAGCGACAGCTTGCGCGACGTGCGGTACAGCAGCATCGCGCCGAGGCGCTTTTCGAGGCGCGCGATGGCCTTCGACACGGTCGGCTGCGACACGCCGAGCAGTTCCGCGGCTTTCGCGAACGAACCGGTTTCCGCGACGCGCGCAAAGATGGCCCAGGCTTCGAGATCAGGAAGGTGTTGCATGGTCGGACAAGGGTGACAGGGACGCGAAGTGGGGGCGAAGGCGGCGACGCATGCGGCCGACGCGATGCGGGTCATTTTAATCCGGCCGGGAGAAAAAATCGTTATGGAATCTTATCTATCGTCGTTGGCAGCCGGCGTGTTGATCGGCGTCGTGTACAGCGTGATCAAGGTGCGCTCGCCGGCGCCGCCGCTGATCGCGCTGATCGGCCTCGCCGGCATGCTGGTCGGCGCGCAGGCCATCGGGCCCGTGCGTCACTGGCTCGGCTTCTGACCGCATCGAGGACATGTTGATGAACGCAACCGATACTCAACCGGATCTGATCCTGCACAACGGGCGCATCACGACGCTCGATCGTGCGAACCCCGTCGCCGCCGCGGTGGCGATCAAGGACGGCCGCTTCGTCGCGGTCGGCAGCGACGCGGACGTGAGGCCGCTCGCGGGCCGCGCGACGAAGGTCGTCGACCTCGGCGGCCGCACGGTGATGCCGGGCCTGACCGACAACCACACGCACGTGATTCGCGGCGGCCTGAACTACAACATGGAGCTGCGCTGGGACGGCGTGCGCTCGCTCGCGGTCGCGATGGA
>NZ_QTPQ01000081.1:0-6093 GCF_003853425.1 Burkholderia sp. Bp9140 | reverse complement strand
GCCACGCGAGTTTCGCCAGCAAGAAAATTCGCTAACCTAAGCATGACTGCGTGTCCGGTCATGCAGGGGCAAGTCCAATGATGCACGGTATGCCACTTGCGGTCGAGCGCTACAAAACCCGCGTCCGCAAGGTAAGCCCGAAGCATTTCGAAACGTTCGTCACGGGTCGTCACGGAAACAAGGTCTCGCTACCAACACACCAAAGAATAGAGGGGCATCTAGCATCAAGGCATCGGCCCCGTATAGGGACGGAAAACTACATGTCGCCGTTCAATATTTCGGTCGAAGCGCACTCGGTCGCGCTTACTACCAGCACCAGCAGTACAACTTCATTTGCCATCTTTCGGAACATGTTGTTCTCTGTCGCTTAGACCTCGATATACGATACCGACTGTGACGCCACCAGCTTCGGCGGCGTTGGACATGCGCACCGACAGAGGTCATCACTCAGCGCCGATTGTCGGCCATCCGGTCCGGTGCTCGAATGACGTGGTCCGTCGCACTCAATCACGCCGAGTGTCTTGCACACCGGGCACCATACCGGATCGTGTTCATACGCTTGTTCGCGACCGTGCAGAATGTCTTGTCCGTCACCACCCTGCACGATGCCTCCGACGGTCGTCGTGTCACCCTTCACGATGTCGTAGCGTCGCATGTTGCCCCCGCTCAGACTGCGCCAGGCCGCAGTCGCAGACTGTTCAACAGCGTGTCCCACGTCTGCAGTGCGCCGGCCTCATCGACCGGTGACGTCGCCTCTTCAGGCTTCAAATCGGGACTACTAGCACCGAGCAACAATTGAATTGCCGTATGCGGCTTTGCCAACGTACTCGGATCGCCGGGCGCGAGCAGGTAAAAGCGATAGGACGTGATCTCGCCTTCCTTCAGCGCGAACAACACTTCCTCGGCGTCCATCCCGGCCACCGTGCGCTTGCCTTGCCGCAGGATGCGGTAGCTGCCGCTCGAAAGCTGATCCATCCTCGCGCGCAGATCAGGAAGCGTCTTGGTCAATGGTTGCCCTTGGTCCTCGCTCATCGACTTGCGCGTCTGAATGACGAGTAGCGCCGGCCGCCCCGGCATCAGCGCGAACGACTGGCTGGCTTCTTCGGGATAGGTCGAAGCCCCCGTGACGATCCCGCCATCGAAGCAGAATCCCGATTCGGTCGGGACCGACCAGTTATCGCGCGCCTTGATGCGCCGATATAGATCAGTATAAAACCCTTCAAATTTGCTCAATGCATCTGGACCAAATGATCCGGCCGTATGAAATATTTCATCACCATCAAAAACAAAACCCTCAGATTTAAATGGCAGCCTTATCCCCTCAGTGTGCGACATCTGATAAACAAAAGCCTTGGAGTCGCTTCTTGGTGAGACCTCCCTTTCCAGCCAAGCATGATTCGTTGGTTTGTTATTATCACTCGGATCGATGCGTATATTTGTTTTTAGGGTCTTCTCCAAATTGCTTACTTTTTCTCGATATGTGGCAATTGACGCATTGTGTTGTGTCTCCAGTTTTTCTCCTCGAAACGCGTACCGCTGATTCGTGATTTCGCTAGTCGCAGGTCGTTGGAACACAAAGCGCCCGATGCACCACGGGCGCGGCTTGGACAACAAGGGATTCGTCATCGTCGGTTCCACAGAAAAGGTCATCGAACAGGCGCACACGCCCATCACTAAAAATAGGAGTCGGCCAATTCTCGTCAGCATTTCGGCTCCGGAGCATCTTGCGCGATTTGCACGATGCTATAGAGGAGCGCCCAGCGCGCCCATGGATGGTTATAGCTTTCCTGATGCACATATCCTCCTTGGTCGAACACCACTTGTATACCCTTGGCCGCGCCCCCTTCCAAGCCATACGCGGGTGCTTCGGCCGACCAGACCGGCACAGTACCGTCGCCTGGGATAATGCCGTTCTTATCAGGATCGGGGGCGTCACTGCCCGGCGGCAGCTTCGCCACCTTCTGCACCTCGAACTCGATGGTGACATTGCGCGAGTCCAGGTGCACGCGCAGCGTCCCTGTGTGGGAATCGTCGTGTTTCTCACCGAGGAACCGTGCAGCGCGCAGCTCTTCCTCCGTTACGCCGGCCGGCACGTTGCCCTTCCAGATCACCGTACCCCATGCCAACAGCTCATCGAGCTCCTTGCCTTTCTCGATCGCAGGTTTGCTTGACTCATTGCTTGAGGTAGCTTGCCCTTTAGGCGGCAAAGCTCCGTCGCCATAGGAAATGTAAGTCCTATCATGGTATTTATTTTTTATCTTATTTTGATTTACCGTAACAACGTCTCCCATCAATGCTTGGAAATTGCTAAGAACAGTGTCCCCACGCCCCAAATCGTCCAACCGCTTTTTCACCATTCCTGCCGGATCGAGTAGCGACACGGATTCCTCAGGTACCAATCCGTACCATTTGGTATTGGCATAAATCTCCTTGTATGCACTCCCTTCCTTCGGAAACTTCATCACCGGAGTGCCGTCAAGCCGCGAAAAGATCCACCATGCCTCCCCGTTGTGGTAATCCGGCATCGGCAACAGCTCAAGCGGTCCCGGCGCATTCGCCGCCACCGCTACGAACTCGTCTGCATCGCTCCCGAGCAGGGCACCGTTGATGAAACCGTTCACCCCGCCCTCGCTGCCACCTCCTGTGCGGAACCGCTTCGCCGCGATTGGCGCCCCGGTCGCCGGCAGCACGTTGTGGAATACACCGTGCATCAGGTCCGCTCCACCGTGCATCGCGATCGCCATTCGTGCGACTAACCCGCCCATCGAGTGCGTGAGGATAATCGCCTTGCCGCTATGGTTCTCCTCGATGATCTCCCTGATGCCCATCAGGCGCGCCGTCTTGCCGGTCTTCTTGTCCTTGAAATCCGTGCCATCAATCACCTGTTGTGCCGATTTTTCATTCGATTGCAGCCAGTTGTACCCAATTGCGTACACTCGGTACTGGTATTTCATGAAGTGCTTGAATACCTCCGAGTCTTTTGCGATCGCCTGCCCCCGGCCTTGCGCGCCGACGCCGATCGACCCGTAGTCGGCCGGCTCCGTGTCCAGCAGCGGCTTCAGCGCCCACTTCTTGCCGTCGGGGTCGCCTGCAATCCAGGGCCCTTTATGCTTCCCCAGATGCATCGGCTCGTTCAGTTGCTCCTGCAGCCACGCCAACATGGGTTGATAGCTCGACCGATACACTGAGCCCCAACCCCGCCGAATGGCCTCCTTCTCGTCCACGTACTGGTCTGGTTCAGCATCCTTTTCGTGCTTGCCGGCGCTGACCGGCCCGAACGGGGTGACGGCTGCCAGGGTCGGGTCGAACAGCTTTTCCCGCGTGGACGCGCCCTTGAACCACAGGCCGATCAGTGCTGGCAATGCGCCCGCCTTCCCAAATAGGCCGTCCGTCTCCGGTGCAAAGAACATCTCGTCACCGGTTTCGGTGTTCACCAACGGCGAGCCCATCACGCCTGGCAGGAAGATCACCGGAATGATTGGCCGCACGTCGCACAGCAGTTCTTTGGAGCGCGTGTCACTCGCCGGCGTCAACGTAAAATGCCCGACCGACGCGCCGTCCTTGTCCGTGCGACCAGCCTGCTGGACGACTTCGTTCTCGGCATCGTCACTGAACGGCGATCCGCCGCCGGATTGATCTGTGTTTTCGCTCATCGTTGTTCTTCAAATTCGCGCATCGGTTATCGGATTCATGCTGCAGGACCGTTCGGCTTCGGCCGCAATGCGCGCACCGCCAGCTTCTCGATATCCTCGCTCTTCTGCTCGGCCACGTGCCCCAGCTCGTTCGTCATCCCACTGAGGCGTGTGCCGTCACCGCGGATCAGTTCGTACGGGTGGTTTTTCATCACCTCTCCCGTGATGCGATCGCGCAGCACATACGGATCGTTAAACTTGGCCTGCGGCAGGCTGTTCATATGCTGCGCAATCGAACTCGGCCCCTGACGGCTGAGCGACGCCGATTTGATCGTGCGCGGGCCTTGCGTGCCGTCTTCAATGCCAGCGGCCACCCACCGGGTGTACGAGCCGCCCGCCTTGATGATGATTTCATCGGCATCGAGCACAATGCGCTTGGCCTTCACGGTCACGTCTTTGCCGGCATTGACGTTCACGTCATCCGTGTTGGCCGACAGCTTGATCGGACCTTTCGCGGTCACGAAGTACGCACCGAGTTTCTGCGCGAAGAAGCTCACCTTTTCCGCAGCCGCCACGACGAACGACTTGCCGGTCGCAACGTACGTGTTCTCGTTACTGACGACGTTGACCTCTTTCTCGGCGACGATATGCGTCGAGCTGTCCGCGATCAGTGCAATGTCTTTCGGCGTCGATACCAAGATGTTCGGCTGCGCAAATCCGTTGGCGCTGCCCGTACCACCGCCTGCCGTCACGCCGCCCGACGTATCGCCCGATACCGGGTGCTGGATATCCTTCGACAGCGCCTTGAGCGCATCCTGTCCGATTTGCAGCGATTCCGCCTGAGCAGTCGTGCTTGCGCTGGACAGCGACTCGACCAGCATTCCTGCCTGCTGCAACTGCGATCGCGCCTCGTCCACGCCCATCTGCTCATCGTCGTAGGATTTCGAGTGCGCACTGATGGACAGTCCCTTGCTAGCACGAACCGCACCGAACTCGTCGGCGTGCAAGATGAAACCCGCACCCAAGTACTGCCCCCGCGTATTGCCGTCATGCTTGATCAGGTAGCCCTGCGTCAGCGCCGCATAACTCTTGCCGGTATAGCTGACCAGCCGCGTCCCGCTTTGATTCGTGGAATCGTCATGGACGAACGAGTTGTAGGCGCCCGTCTTGCCGAACCCCTCCGACTTGAACCCGGACAGCAACGCGTTCGAATGCCATTGGGACGGAGTCGTCCCACCATTGATCCGACCCAACACAAACGGCTTGTCACAATCCCCGTTCCAGTAACCGACGATGACCCATTCCCGCGCCCTCGGCACGTGAACCGCTCCATAACCGTTACCGGTATCGGATTGAAGCGACGACAGCAGCGGTGAGGAGTTGAAGGCGTCCTGTGGATTCTTGCGATCCCATGCGAAATGCACCCTGATCTGGTTCCGATCGTTCGTCCACGCTTCCGCGCCATCCGGGGTCACGACAAGCGCGTGTTCGATCGACATGACCGGCTTCGGATGATCCAGCGGACTCCGGTATTCGACAGCCGTGGGTTGCGCCTCGACTTCGAGCACGAAAAATCCTGCCGAACCATCCGCCTCATGCCCCAGCGTCTTGAATCGCTCACGGTGAATCGCCTGCTGCTCGGCCAGCGTTGCGCGAAGACTTTGCGGAAACTCGGCCGTCTGCTGGCCGATCGGAACGTTGTTCTCGATGAACCAACGCGCCTCGACCACCAGAAACTCTCGCTTCTTCGAGTCGCCATCCTCGTGGCGAGGATGACTGTTCAACACGAACCGCAAACCAGCATCGAGCCACCGCACGCCGCCTACGCCGAAATACCGGCTTGCGCGCGCATCCCACACCTGCACTCGCCGTTGCGCTCGCGCCTCGCCATTGTCCGAACTGGAATAGCCGTAAGCCGTCGATTCATAGACCGTCATCGGCGCATCAGGAACGCTATGCTCAACTTTCTGGCGGCGCTCCTCTGCGACATAGCTTGTCGCGGCAAGTCCACTCTCAACCTGAAAATTGGACGCGGGTCGCTTGTAATCAAAAGCACGCGACATATAACGCGTGCTCTGCATCGTCTGCACCGCAGCCCAATGGGCGAAACCGTCAGATTCGTTGCTCTCGTTCGCCCGAATGAATTCAACTGACTTTGCGTCGGGAAGTGTCGAGACGCGGTCAACGATGACGAGCGTCGTCTTGGGGGCGTCACCTTCGCTAACGTTTTCGTGGACCCAGTAGAAATACCAGCCCTCGGCTTCGACCAGGCGGTTCACGAAGTGAAGATCGGATTCGCTTTGCCTGCACCACGAACGCTTGGCAGGATCGGACGACAGCGAGAAACGGTACTGTCCGCGTAGCTGCGGATACCGATCAAACACTGACCTTCCCCCTCTGAAGTATCCCACTGTAAAGTTAGTGGCAAGGCCGCAGGAGAAACCTTGTCATGAAGAAGTCG
>NZ_QTPQ01000080.1:0-8286 GCF_003853425.1 Burkholderia sp. Bp9140 | reverse complement strand
AGCGACGCGACCATCGCGGCGAGCATCCGCAGCGTCGTGCGCAACGCGTATTCGGGCAGGTTCGACGGATCGAGCGAAATCTTCTGGGTCTGAAGGGTCCCGATCGGCGCCATCGTTTCATGAAAGCCGACGACCGCCATCGCGATCAGGCAGATGATCAGCGGGAACGCGATGAAGTCCCACCGGTTCGGCAGGACGCGCCACGCGGACGCGTTGGCGGTCCGGTTCGGATTGAAGAATCCGACGTCCATCAGGCGCCCTCCCCGGTAAGGCCGAACGAAGCCGGCAGACGATGTTGATTCATGGCAAAGCGCACGGGCGCGGTAATTCGACGCGGTAATTCGATTGATTCACGATCTCACGCCGGCGCGGCGCGCCGGGCGTGCAAGCTGCGCCCCGGCGCGGCGAGTCGGCTGCGACGGCACGACACTACACCAACCTGTATTTCAGGTTCAACCGTCCGGGGGCAGTGCGGCGACGCGCGGGCGGTGCACGGATCGTGCCCGGCGCGCAGGCGGACGGCGCGCGCGGTGCGGAGCAGCCCGGCCGCAGTCGTCCGGCCGGCGTGCAGGCCCCGAATTATGCCGTGATCCGGGCCGGCCGGGAACCCGGCAGCCGCACACGGGCGCAAACCATGCCGGACGTCGGCGGACGATTGCGGCGAAGCAGGTATGATCGGGGCTAGCCCCTGGGGTCTGCCGACCGGCAGCCCCCGGGGATCGACCGACCAGCGGGAGGAAGGGAATGGCAGGAAACTTGGTGATCGTCTGCCGCGATCAGGACGCCGATGCGTTCTACGAGCTGATGCAGGAATACGGGTCGTTCCAGACCCGGCTGTCGTCGACGGCGTGGTACCTGAACATGAACGTCGTGCCGGAATCGCTGCAGGAGGAAATCCTGGAACGCCTGGGCCGCTATACGACCGTCTATATCTTCGAGGCCACCAGCGTGACCTACAACACCATCGACAGCAACGCCGCCGAGACGCTCGGCACGCTGTTCGGCGAATGATGCCGCGCGGCGCCTGCCCGGCAGGCGCCGCATGCGCCGCTTACGCGGCCTGTGCGTGACGTTCGTCCTTCGGCACCACGTCGAACGGGAACGTCATCGCCACGCGCAGGCCGCCCTCGGGACGGTTGCCGATCTCGCACGCCCCGCCCAGCCTCAGCACGAGCCGCTCGACGATCGCGAGCCCCAGCCCGCTGTGGCCGTTCCCGCCGCGCGCGGGGTCGAGCCGCACGAACGGCCGCGTCGCGGCCGCGAGGTCGCGCGGCGCAATCCCCCCGCCGCTGTCGCTGACCGACAGCACGTAGCCCGTCGGCGTACGCGCCGTCTCGACCAGCACGGGCGGTGCGCCATACGCATGCGCATTGTCCAGCAGGTTCGACAGGATCCGGTCGAGCGTCGCGGTCGGCAGGCGGAAGCCCTCGTCGGCCGCGAGATGCGTCTGGACCGCCGGCGCGTTCGGTGCGACCGCGCGATAGCTGCGCGCGATCCGCTCGCAGGTCTGGTCGACCGGCACAGGCTCGCTGCGGTCCGCCCCGCCGTGCGCGAACACGAGAAACTGGTCGACGATGTGCGACATCGAGTCGACATCGCGCACCACGCCGTCGCGCAGCCGCGCGTCGTCCATCATTTCCGCGCGCAGGCGCATCCGCGCAAGCGGTGTGCGCAGGTCGTGCGCGACGCCGGCCAGCATCACCGCGCGGTCGCTCTCGGCCTGCGACACCTGTTCCACCATCTGGTTGAAGCCGTGCGTGAGCTGGCGCAGCTCGCGCGGACCGCGCTCGCGCAGCGGCGGCACCGGCTGGCCGCGGCCGAAGCGCGCGACCGCGCGCGCCAGCGAGCGCAGCGGCTGCTGCAGCTGCCAGGCCGCGAACAGCGCGGCGATCACGCCGGCCGAGAAGATCGTGCCGAGCCACAACAGCATCCGGTCGAGCGAGCGCGGCGGCCGCAGCGGCTGCACCGGCACCACGATCCAGTTGGGGTCGGTCGGCTCCTTGACCCACAGCACCGGCGGATGGCCCGGCGCGCCGATCTCGACCCGGGTGCCGGCCGGCATCCGCTCGCTCACGTCGTCGCGGAAACGCTTGAGCGGCGCCGGCAGGTTCGACTCGGCGTCCTTCGGTACGTCGGCACTGTCCGGCGACACCAGCCGCACCCGCGACGGCAGCGGCTGGTCGGGCGTGCGCTCGACGTGCTGGCGCACCGCGTCGACGAGGAACGCGGCCTCCTCGACCGCGTAGCGCGTCTGCATCTGGCTGCGCTCGAGGCGCATCGCGAAAAACCATGCGAAGTGCGACAGGAGCAGCACGCCGACGACCAGCAGCGCCAGCCGCCCGAACAGCGAATCAATGGGTTTGCGCATGGGCCTCGCCGTCGGGCACGAACACGTAGCCGCGCCCGCGGACCGTCTGGATGAAGCGCGGCGTCGACGGATCCGTTTCGAGGATGCGGCGCAGGCGCCACACCTGGACGTCGATGCCGCGGTCGGTGCCGTCGTACTCGGGCCCGTGCAGCAGCTCGAGCAGCCGCTCGCGCGTGAGCGTGCGCAGCGCATGGTTCACGAAGATCTTCAGCAGCGCGAATTCGCTGCTCGACAGCGTCGCCGGCTTGCCGTCGACCGACAGCGTGCGCGCCTGGAAGTCGAGCACGAAGCGGCCGAACGCGAACGGCTCGCGCTGCTCGGGCGCCGCCGCCGACGGCGTCGCGCGGCGGCGGCGCAGCACGGCCTGCACGCGCGCGAGCAACTCGCGCGGGTTGAACGGCTTGCCGAGGTAGTCGTCCGCGCCGAGTTCGAGCCCGACGATGCGGTCGACGTCGTCCGCGCGCGCGGTCAGCATGATCACGGGGATGTCGTCGCCGGCCGCGCGCAGCTGGCGCAGCGCGGTCAGGCCATCCACGCCCGGCATCATCAGGTCCAGCACGATCAGGTCGGGCCGCTCGCGCTCGAGGCGCTTCTCGAGCGTCGCCGCGTCGTGCAGCACGGACACTTCCATCCCCTGGCGCACGAGATAGTCGCGCAGCAGGTCTCGGAGTTCTTGGTCGTCGTCGACGATGAGGATCTGGGTAGTCATGGCTTGAAGTTTACCGCGCGAGTGCGGAGTCGAAGAACGAAACAAAGGGACGAAAGGGTTACTGCGGGTTACGGCGCAAGGGAACTGTAATGCGCCGTAACCCGGCAGCCACCCCGCGTAACACCGGCCGGGGCACGCGCCGCTAACCTGCGTCTTACCGGATGCGGTACACGGATCACCCCGCGCCCCGCATCGCCGGACCCTCTGGATACAAGGAGTTTCTGAAATGTATAAGAAGACTTCCCGCGTGGCCATTGCGGCCGCCACCGTGCTCGCTCTCGCCTTCGGCACCGCGCATGCCGCGCAACCCGACGACATGCCGCCGCCGGGCGGCCCCGGCATGCACCAGATGCACGGCGGCCATGACGGCGGCCCGTTCGGCATGATCATGAAGCTGCACGACCAGCTGAAGCTCAACGCGTCGCAGGAACAGCAATGGCAGACGGCCGTCAACACGATGAAGCAGAACCATGAAGCGATGCGCAAGAGCCACGAGCAGATGCGCGAGCAGTTCAAGGCGCAGCAGAACCAGCCGATCCTCGACCTGAGCGCGATGCACGCCGCCCGTCAGCAGGCCGAGCGGCAGAATGCGCAGCTGCGCGAGCAAAGCTCGGCGGCCTGGCTCGCGTTCTACAACGGGCTGAACGACCAGCAGAAGACGACGGTCAGCACCGCGCTGAAGCAGCAGTTCGCACGGATGGAACAGCGTCACGAGAAGATGAAGGAGCGCTGGCAGCAGCACCGCGCGGCCAAGGGCGCGTCGGCGCCGGCGCAGTAAGCCGGCGGGCCGCCGCCCCGCGCGGCATCGCAGGGGACGCGGGCGCCCGGCCCGCGTCCCCTGTTTCATTTCAGGCGACGTCGAACAGCAGCACCTCGGCCGCCCGGCCGCGTGCGAACGCGACCGCGTCCACCCCCGCGATCCGCGCGCCGTCGCCCGCGGCCAGCGCGTGGCCGTTGACCTCCACCTCGCCGCGGGCCACATGCACGTACGTGCCGCGTCCGGCCCGCACGCCGAAGGCCGTCTCCTCGTCGCCGTCGATCAACCCCGCGAAGATCCGCGCGTCCGCACGGATCGACAGCGCGCCGTCGTCACCGTCCGGCGATGCGACGAGCCGCAGGCGCCCGCGCTTCTCGTTGTCGGCGAAACGCCGCTCCGCATAGCCGGGCAGCCCGCCCCGCTCGGCCGGCTGCAGCCAGATCTGCAGCAGATGCAGCGCCCGGTCGCACGACGCGTTGGTTTCGCTGTGCATGAGCCCCGTGCCGGCGCTCATCCGCTGGACGCCGCCGGCCCGCACGATTGCGCCGTTGCCGAGGCTGTCGCGATGCGCGAGCGCACCGTCCAGCACGTAGGTGACGATTTCGAGATTGCGGCGCGGCTGCATCCCGAAACCGCGCGTCGGTGCGATCCGGTCCTCGCTCAGCACGCGCAGCGCGCCGAACGGCGGATGCGTGGCCCCGGCGTGGCCGGCGAGCGGGAAGCTGTGGCTCGATTCGAGCCAGCCTTGACGCGTGTGGCAACGGTCGGCGGCGCGGCGGATCTGGAACATGGGGCGGGCACTCCGGCGGGCAGGTCTTCTTTTTCGGGTTTACCAGCACTGTAGGGGCGCGCGGCGCGCGCCACAATCCGCCGCACGCGCACCGCATCGTTGCGCCGACGCACCCAATCGACGCAATACCCGTTGCAAATACCACGATTGCCGCAACACCCCGATCGAAGAATCGATCGGTCGCGCCGGATTGCCGTTTTCCGGATATCGCGTTCGGGTAAAATACCGCCCTTTTGGCGCTCGCCCGTCCGGCGGGCGCCGTTGCCAGCGCGCCGAAACACGAATTTTGGCCGTCTAGAATACGCCGCGGCGCCCGGCCCGACCGGCCGCGAGCGCCCCCCGGAAGTGAGCGACAAAAGGATGGAAATGAAGAAGGCCGCCCTGTGCGCCGCCCTCGCCCTCGTGGCGGGCAGCGCCTTCGCGAAAGAGTGGAAGACCGTGCGGATCGGCGTCGATGCCAGCTACCCGCCGTTCGAGTCGACCGCGCCGAGCGGCGAGATCGTCGGTTTCGACGTCGATCTCACCAAGGAAATCTGCAAGCGGATCAACGTGAAGTGCGTGTGGGTCGCGCAGGATCTCGACGGGATCATCCCGGCGCTGAAGGCGAAGAAGTACGACGTCATCGTGTCGTCGCTGACCGTCACGGACAAGCGCCGCGCGCAGATCGACTTCTCCGACAAGGTGTACGACGCGCCCGCTCGCATGATCGCGAAGGCCGGCTCGCCGCTGCTGCCGACGGTCGCGTCGCTCAAGGGCAAGCGTGTCGGCGTCGAGCAGGGCTCGACGCAGGAATCCTACGCGAAGGCGTACTGGGAACCGCAGGGCGTGACGATCGTTCCTTACCAGAACCAGGACCAGGTCTATGCCGATCTCGGCTCGGGCCGCCTCGACGCGACGCTGCAGGATGAACTGCAGGCCGACTACGGTTTCCTGCGCACGCCGCGCGGCAAGGGTTTCGCGTTCGCCGGCCCGGAAGTGAAGGATCAGAAGACGATCGGCGACGGCACCGCGATCGGCCTGCGCAAGGAAGACACGGACCTGAAGCTCAAGCTCAACAAGGCGCTGGCCGACATGCACGAGGACGGCACGTACGACCGGCTGTCGCACAAGTATTTCTCGTTCAGCGTCTACTCGGCGCGCTGAGCGCCGACAATGACGGGAAGCGGATGTGGGGGCGGCCCCGCGTCCGGCAGTACAGGCAGTCAACCACGCGCCGCCCGCCCCCTCGCCCGCCGCCCGCGCGACGGGCTGGCCCGGCACCGTTGCCGGGGCGGACGGTCATGATACGCACGGGGCGTTCCGCGCAGCTTGGCGGGCGCGTCTTTCACGGCGCACCGCGCGCGCCCTCAGGGACCACACCAGGGACCACATATGTTTCTACAAGGCTACGGCCCGCTGATCCTCGCAGGCACCTGGCAAACCGTCAAACTGGCGGTGCTGTCGCTCGCGCTGTCGTTCCTGCTGGGCCTGCTCGGCGCGGGCGCGAAGCTGTCGCGCAACCGCTTCACGAACGGCGCCGGCACCGTCTACACGACGCTGATCCGCGGCGTCCCCGACCTCGTGCTGATGCTGCTGCTGTTCTACAGCCTGCAGATCTGGCTGAACGTGGCGACCGACGCGCTCGGCTGGGACCAGATCGACATCGACCCGTTCCTAGCCGGCGTGCTCGTGCTCGGCTTCATCTACGGCGCGTACTTCACCGAGACCTTCCGCGGCGCGTTCCTGTCGGTGCCGCGCGGCCAGCTCGAGGCCGGCAGCGCGTACGGGATGACCAGCTGGCAGGTGTTCACGCGGATCATGTTCCCGCAGATGATGCGCTTCGCGCTGCCGGGCATCGGCAACAACTGGCAGGTGCTCGTGAAGTCGACCGCGCTCGTGTCGATCATCGGCCTCGCGGACGTCGTGAAGGCGTCGCAGGACGCCGGCAAGGGCACGCTGCGGTTCTTCTTCTTCACGCTGATCGCCGGTGCGGTCTACCTCGCCATCACGACGATCTCGAACTTCGTGCTGATGTGGCTCGAAAAGCGCTACTCGACCGGTGTCCGCAAGGCTGACCTATGATCGCACTCATCCAAGAATACTGGCGCAACTACCTCTACACCGACGGCTTCCGGCTCACCGGCGTCGCGATCACGCTGTGGCTGCTCGTCGTGTCGATCGGCCTCGGCTTCTGCCTGTCGGTGCCGCTCGCGGTGGCCCGCGTGTCGAAGAAGAAGTGGCTGTCGGGCGCCGTATGGCTCTATACGTACGTGTTCCGCGGCACGCCGCTCTACGTGCAGCTGCTGCTCTGCTACACCGGCCTCTACAGCCTGCAGTTCGTGCGCGGCACGCCGCTGCTCGACGCGTTCTTCCGCGACGGGATGCACTGCACGCTGCTCGCGTTCACGCTGAACACCTGCGCGTACACCACCGAGATCTTCGCGGGCGCGATCAAGTCGACGTCGTACGGCGAGATCGAGGCCGCGCGCGCGTACGGGATGTCCACCTACACGATGTATCGCCGCGTGATCCTGCCGTCCGCGCTGCGCCGCTCGCTGCCGCTCTACAGCAACGAAGTGATCCTGATGCTGCACGCGACCACCGTCGCGTTCACCGCGACCGTGCCGGACATCCTGAAGATCGCCCGCGACGTCAACTCGGCGACCTACATGTCGTTCCACGCATTCGGCATCGCCGCCCTGCTCTATCTCGTGATCTCGTTCACGCTCGTGTGGCTGTTCCGCCAGGCCGAGCGTCGCTGGCTCGCGTATCTGCGCCCGCAAGGCAAGTAAGTTTTCGCAGGACTATATGAATTCCCAGACTCAGAAGCTTTTCGTCGACGATCTGCACAAGCGATACGGCGACAACGAGGTGCTCAAGGGCGTGTCGCTGAAGGCGAACTCGGGCGACGTGATCAGCGTGATCGGCTCGTCCGGTTCCGGCAAGAGCACGATGCTGCGCTGTATCAACTTCCTCGAGCAGCCGAACGCGGGCCGCATCGTCGTCGACGGCGAGGAAGTGCGTACCACCCCCGACAAGACGGGCGCGCTGCGCGCGGCCGATTCGAAGCAGCTGCAGCGCGTGCGCACCAAGCTGTCGATGGTGTTCCAGCACTTCAACCTCTGGTCGCACATGAACGTGATCGAGAACGTGATGGAAGCGCCCGTCAACGTGCTCGGCATCCCGAAGAAGGAAGCCGAGGAGCGTGCGCGCGAATATCTCGAGAAGGTCGGCCTCGCGCCGCGCGTGGAAAAGCAGTATCCGTCGCACCTGTCGGGCGGCCAGCAGCAGCGTGTCGCGATCGCGCGCGCGCTGGCGATGCATCCGGACGTGATGCTGTTCGACGAGCCGACGTCGGCGCTCGATCCGGAACTCGTCGGCGAAGTGCTGAAGGTGATGCAGAAGCTGGCCGAGGAAGGCCGCACGATGATCGTCGTCACGCACGAGATGGGCTTCGCGCGCAACGTGTCGAACCACGTGATGTTCCTGCACCAGGGGCGCGTCGAGGAAGAAGGCGTGCCGGCCGAGGTGTTCGCCAACCCGAAGAGCGAACGCCTGCGCGGGTTCCTGTCGGGCAGCCTCAAGTAACGCACACGACGCGTTGCGAATCGGGATAGGGGCGGTCAGGTAGCCTGACCGATCCCCTCCCACACCACCCGGCATGCGGGTCCGCACCGGGCGGT
>NZ_QTPQ01000079.1:0-9225 GCF_003853425.1 Burkholderia sp. Bp9140 | reverse complement strand
CTGCCGCATCGCTGGCAGCCTGTCTCGACCGCCGCCTAAACTCGCTCGTCAAGATGCGTTGGCTGGCCGCTTACGACGGACGCAGGGAGTTCTATGTCGAACTCGAAGATACGTGAAAGCCTGGGGACTGCTCTGACTTCGTTCAACGCGAAGTGTTGCCGTTGCTCAGCGGGCCGGCTATGTCCCTGTTGCAAGCTCGCCTACGCCTGCTCGCATGGTTCGCCGCGTCTCAACGTGTAGTGCGGGCCGTCTGCGATTCGATGACGGATTTCCGGAGATGCTCGGCGGATCGAAACCGATCAACCTAGCGGCGGCACCGTTCGACCTCCGGCCGCTATTCGATACTTCGGTGTATCACGATGCCGTAATGTGACCTGCCCTCGAATTTTCGGACCAGTTGAAGCTTGGGAGTGATTCATCGGTGAACGCCCACGAAGGATGAAGCAGCCACCGCTTCGCGCCGGTACTGCGAGGGAGTGGTGGTCGAGGTCGGTTCATTGGCTTTCGTGGCGTAAAGTCATCCCGATCGAGCGCGGTCATAAAGCGTAACGGGCAAGGTCAGCCCTGAATGGCTCCCCCCCGTTAAGTCGTCACTCGTGCCGGATACCGGCAATTGATCGCAGAGCTGCGGAGGTCACGTCGCGTTTTTCGCAACGCTAGACTCTACCAACTGAATTTCCTCCTCAGTTAAGCCGTACAACTTGAACACTGCATCGTCGATCTGCCTGTCCGCAGCGCTAACTTTAGCTTCGAAGAATGCTCGATCTCGATCTGAGAGCGCCTCTGACAATTCAGTCGCAAGTGCAAACCGCTTACGAGCGAGCAACGCAACTTTATCAATCTGTGTACGTACCGATTTCTGCTTCGCATGCGCCCAGACAATCGGCAGCTTTTCGAGAAATTGCCTGTTCGCAGAACGGAAGCCGCCTCGGAACGGCGCACTGATAAACGGAAAGTACCAACGCAAGAGCGTAGAGTTCAGCAAGCCGAGAACGTAGTACAGCTCGGTCTCTGTCGCGCTGTCCTTCAGCGTCACCCCCCCTACATCGACATTATCCAAGAAATGGATGGCGCTTTCGTCCATCGTTGCGTGTAATTCATCCACCAGCCGAGGCACGCATATCTTACGCTGTTCCTGCTTGGTCAGATTTTGGCTCCGCCCAAACCTGTACCATCCGTCGTCGTTGAATTTCCCCTTTTCCCGGCCGCGAAGTTTCCGCTCACATTCCAACAAATAGTTGGCGATTTTGGGATATTTTTTTTCAATCTCGTCAAATTTTATTAACTCAGCGGAGTTATCGCTGATGAAGTACGGAAAAAGAATAACCTGCCGCTTCGGCAAAGGCGCGTATCTATCAACGTCCGTTCCACTCACCAGCGGATGAAGCAGTGCGTTCTCCAACGTCACTGGTTGCCGTAGCGCCTTCGAATATAGTTGGACGGAGTGCTTGGTCTCTTTCAAAACATCCATTATATATACGTCGTCAGCGCTGGTTTGCAATCCGACGAAAATATTGCAATGATCCCCAAACCGATCAGGGATTTTTTGCAATTTTTTGAAAAGTGCATTTCCCTCACCCACTACGAAATTCCATTCTCCCTCTCCGGCTGGAGGTGCGGAGATCGTGTCAGAAGTAGCTTCGTCTTTCGTCGCCCACGCGGACAAATCATCGACGCGACGAAACGTGAATTTTGCATTCGGCGAGCCAGTCAGAAATAATAGACTGGTGTAAGTTGTCGCGCCAGCAAATATTTGGAAATCGCCGAAATGTACAATTTCGTGAATTGACTTACGCTCAGATATAATATTTCTGAGCGGAGCGCCGTATTTTGCATTGAAAAACTTGTGCGGGAGAATAAAACCTAAACGCCCTCCCTTATTAAGAAGACTGAGCCCTCGCTCTACAAACGCCACATATACGTCGTAATTTCCTTTCTGCGTTGAAAGATATTTATCCCTAAGAATCCCAACTTCTAATGGCGCCCACTCCTTCATAACCTGAATGCGGATATATGGAGGGTTTCCGACAATCGCATCAAACCCTCCCTCACGAGCAATGGTCGGAAATTGACTCCGAAAGTCCATTGCATTGATTCGCCGCTCCGCCACAATATCTGCCGGAAACAGATCATCACTGAACATGCCAGGATCAATGAGCGAGTTTCCACAAACGATGTTTCGGTTTAGCGAGGGAAGTATTGCTTGATGAATTTCGTGCTGGTAATTGTTCGCGGTTGCCGTCGTTTCCTCTTGAAGCAAGCGAAGATACAGCGAAAGCTGAGCCACTTCAACAGCTTGATGGTCGATATCAACTCCGTGAATATGTGTAAGCAAAATTTCTCGCTTTTTTGCCAGCGATAAATGCAAAACGCCATCCCGATCCACGCAGTCGCCAGGTTTAACTTTGCCTGGATTCGCATTATAATAAGAAGCATAATGTCGCAATAAATAATCGTAGACTCCAATCAAAAAAGAACCGCTGCCGCAGGCAATATCGGCGAATCGCATTTTTCGAATGGCTTCAGGCGCCTTTCCATCGATTAAGCGACCTATCGTATTTTCTACAATTCTACTAACAATAATTTCTGGAGTGTAGTAAACACCGCCCGCCTTGCGAACTTCTGGTTTCTCCGTAACGCTTGCTTCCTTGCCATCGACAACAATTACCTTTCCAAGGAAGCGCTCGTATATGCTTCCAAGAATACTTATTGGAACATTATTGAAATCATACGGGGATTGCGGGTCAGATAAGTCTTTACATATATCGCTAAAGACTCGATTATCCACTCGGAAATTCGCAGAATCGAGAATAGCATGCGGCTTAAAGACAATGCCGTTATAAATACTATCGAGTCGCTGCGAGGTGCTGACAAAGTCGCGCCATGGCTTATCACTTTGAACAATTTGACTGATGATTGGCTTTGGTTCGATTAACTTATCCTCTAGAAATCGAACAAATACTAATCGATCCAACGTGCGTTGAACAATCTCGGTCAGCATCGACCCATCAAGCGCCGGGTTTTTCTGATGAAACGAATTTGCGAGCTCTGATCTGTAGCCGTCGAGTTTTTCGAGGAACAGTTCATCGATGCTTTTGAAACTATTTTTAAACAGTGTTAACTGTACCGCCCGCCCCTTCGGGCGAGGCATAGTAGCGGCAAATTTTTCGATGCTGTTGTTTGCGACAGCTTCACGCGAGAACAAATAATAAAATTCCGCGAACGTCTCCTGACTCGCGAATTCTTGATAATTCCACGTTTTTACTTTCCGATTCAGTGCCGTGTCAACATCCGGCTGAAAGCGGCTATCAATTATATGGACGCTATTGAAATCAGTTAGCACGACAAGCGGATGCCGGTTGCTCCACGCATACCGAATTGCTTGAAAGTAATTATCGGCAATTGCAATGTCAGATTGAGGTTTTTTTGCCTCGACAAAGAATAACGTCCGATTAAAATGAGGGCTAAGCGAAAAGGCATAGTCCGCTCGCCGCTTTGCTGCGCCTGTTACTACGCCTCGTTCAATTGTTACTTCTTGTTCATACGGGTTTTTTTGGACGTGATGGTTTACGTCCCACCCAAGGGCTATGAACAGCTTGTCAATGAAATCTTTGCGTGCGGCTTGCTCTGAGAACTGGGGCGAAAGAAAGAACGGTTCGTTTGATCGAAAGTCATCGATCAGTTTTTGCGTTCGGACGAATGCCTCATCGAAGCTAGCACTTGGATGGTCTGTCGACACTATTGGGCCTATTTTTGTAAGTTCAAAAACACGTTGCGCCGCGACGGTCATTAGGAGGCCGGCAATGAACGATCAATCGGATATCGCCGCAGGCGCTTGCGCTCGTCGCGCTCACCGTCTGCAGGCGGTCAATCCAGTTGGTGTCAATTCTACGTGCCCAGAACTCCATTTGGCGAGTGACCCAAACATGTGATATCGCCCTGGAGATCCGTCGTGGGAGTGTCGGTAGTCGAGCTGGAGGAAGTGATGACGATTCTGGAATTGCATCGGCAAGGGCTCAGTATTTCGGTCATCACCGCTCGACTGAGTATGGACCGCAAGACCGTTCGTAAATAGCGTTCAGGCGCCGCGTTACGGTCCGCGCGCACCGCGACCGTGCGTGGTCGATCCGTTCGTCCACTACGTCACCGAACGTGTCCGCGAGTTCCCCGACCTGAGCGTCGAGCGCCTGCTGCGGGAGATTCGGGCGATGGGTTACACGGGCGGCCGCACGGCATTGGGCGACCTGATTCTGGAGGTCCGCCCGCCACGCCAGCGCGGCTTCGAGGTGCGCTTTGAGACGATTGCCGGGCATCAAGCACAGGTGGACTTCGCCCACTTCAATGTCGAGTTCGGCAACGCGCCTGGCCAGCCACGTTCGATCTGGCTGTTCTCGATTGTGCTTGGACACGGCCGCTATCTCTGGGAGCGCTTCGTCGAGCATTAGGACCTGCAGACCGTCCTACGCTGCCACATGAAGCGTTCGAGCACCTCGGCAGCGCTCCGCGCGAGATTCTGTACGACCGGATGAAGGCGGCCGCGCTGGGCGAAGTCGAGAAGCACTGTCAACGTCGGACGTAATTTCCCCAGAAGTGTCGAAGTAAAATTCCCCACCCTGTTCGGACGGTGATCAGCCGGCGATGTGATCGGATGAGCTCCTTCGAGGACGGCCCGGGCGCCGACGAACTGGTTCAGCGGGCGCGGGATTCAGAGAGGACGGTCGGTTGCGCAAATGGTCGGGCAGGAGATCGGCGTGTTCTCGTAGGCGGTACGATGTGCCTTCGATTTGCACGACGATCGCGTGATGCAGCAGCCGGTCGAGCAGCGCCGCGGCGACCACGCTGTCGCCGAACACCTCGCCCCATTCGCCGAAGCTGCGATTGGACGTCAGGATGATTGCGCAGCGCTCGTAGCAGGCGTTGACGAGCTGGAAGAACAGGTTGCCGCCGTTGGAGCCGATGGGCAGGTACCCGATCTCGTCAACGATCAACAGGCTGTTACGGGCAAGGAAGCGCACGCGCTGCGCCAGGTTGCCCTCCCGCTCGGCCTTGGCCATCGAGTTGACGATCTCGGCCAGCGAGCCGAAGTAAACGCTCTTGCCAGCGCGCACGGCTTCCACGCCCAGCGCAATGGACAGGTGCGATTTGCCCGTACCGGGCGGCCCCAGGAAGTGAACGGTCTGCCGTCGTTCGATGAAATCGAGCTGCGCAAGCGCCATGATGCGATCGCGCTCGAGGCTGGGCTGGAAGCTGAAGTCGTAACCGGCCAGCGTCTTGATCGTGCCGAGCCGCGCGGTCTGCAGCGCCATCCGGATGCGGCGGGTCTCGCGCGTCGTGAACTCCTCGCCCAGCAGCGTTTCCAACACTTCCAGCATCGAGCTGTCGCCTTGCTCGAAGCGATTCAGGGTGGCGTCCAGCGTTTCGAGTGCACGCGGCACGCGCAAGCCGACGAGATAGCGTCGGATGCGTTCCAGTGTCGATACGGGCGCGCTGCTCATGCGGCCCTCCCGGCGTTCGCGAGGCGTCTGGCGACCTGGTCATAGAACGACAGAGGCCGCCGAGCCACGGCTTCCGTCACCGATGGCGCCTGGTGTCGTGCCGGCTGCTTACGCTGATTTGTGCGTCGATGACCGGGCAACAACGAGGTTCGTCGTCGACCTTCGAGCACGGGATGAACCGCCAGCAGTTCCCCGTCTTCGTAGATGCGGATCTCGTGAGCCAGACTATGGACGTCGAGCGTGCGCTTGCGAGTACGATCGGGCACGCTGTAGTAGTTGCCGCCGACCGAGACGAGGCCTTCGTGGCTCACGCGCCGCTCGAGCCGGATCACGCCGTTGAAGGTGCCGGCCGGCAACGCCTGCAGTGCGGGGCGCTCCTCACCGAAGTGCTGGGCGACGACGCGGTGCGTCGTGCCGTGCACACGCACATTGGCCACCGTGTCGAGCCACTCGCGCAACTGTCGGTTCAGGTCGGCGAGATTCTGGAAGCGACGCGCCAGGAAGAGTCCTGCCGGATATAGCGATACGGCCGCTCGACCTTACCCTTGGTCTTGGCGCGATACGCCTTGCAGGCACGCGGTGCGAAGCCGTAGTGCTGCGCAAACGCGACCAGCTTCGCGTTGTAGACGATGTGCTTCTCGACTTCGCCCAGCACGGCCGCCTTCATCCGGTCGTACAGAATCTCGCGCGGAGCGCCGCCGAGGTGCTCGAACGCTTCCATGTGGCAGCGCAGGACGGTCTGCAGGTCCTGATGCTCGACGAATCGTCCCCAGAGATAGCGGCTGTGCCCAAGCACGATCGAGAACAGCAAGATCGAGCGTCGCTGGCCAGGCGCGTCGCCGAACTCGACATTGAAGTGGGCGAAATCCACCTGCGCTTGATGCCCGGTAGGCGTCTCGAAGCGCACCTCGAAGCCACGGTGGCGAGGCGGCCGAACCTCCCGAACCAGGTCGCCCAGCGCCGTGCGGCCGCCGGTGTACCCCATAGCCCGAATCTCGCGCAGCAGTCGCTCGACGCTCAGGTCGGGAAACTCGCGCACACGCTCGGTGATGTAGTGGACGAACGGATCGACCACGCACGGTCGCGGTGCGCGCGGACCGTAACGTGGCGCCTGAACGCCATTCCTGATGTATTTACGAACGGTCTTGCGGTCCATACCCAGTCGAGCAGCGATGGCCGAAATACTCAGCCCTTGCCGATGCAATTCCAGAATCGTCATCACTTCCTCCAGCTCGACCACCGACACCCCCACGACGGATCTCCAGGGCGATATGGTCGTCGATCGACAGGACGGCGCCGCTACCGCGGCGCCGTCAGATAAAAAACTGGGGAAAATTACTTCGACGAAAGTGGGGAGTATCTATCCGACGCTGACAAAGCACATCGTCCACAACGCGAAGCTGGTCGCGTTTGCGCAGCACTACGGCTTCGCACCGCGTGCCTGCAAGGCGTATCGCGCCAAGACCAAGGGTAAGGTCGAGCGGCCGTATCGCTATATCCGGCAGGACTCTTCCTGGCGCGTCGCTTCCAGAATCTCGCCGACCTGAACCGACAGTTGCGCGAGTGGCTCGACACGGTGGCCAATGTGCGCGTGCACGGCGCGACGCGCCGCGTCGTCGCCCAGCACTTCGGTGAGGAGCACCCCGCACTGCAGGCGTTGCCGGCCGGCACCTTCAACGGCGTGATCTGGCTCGAGCGGCGCGTGAGCCACGAAGGCCTCGTCTCGGTCGGCGGTAACACCACACTGACTGCAGCTATGCTCGACCGCATCCTGCACCACGCCCACATCATCCAGATCAAAGGAGACAGCTACAGACTGAAACAGCAACGCCAAGCTGGCCACGTTTCCTCATCGAAGAGGTAACGACTGGCTCAGTTTTACTTTGCGCGATCAGGCGCGAAGTGGCTCAGATTTCAAATGCGTTTGACACCAACGAGGTGTGGTCAATCGATTTCGTGATGGATGCGCTTTCCAACGGCCGGCGCGTGAAGTGCCTGACCGTCGTCGACGACTTCACGAAAGAAGCTGTCGACATCGTCGTCGACCATGGCATCTCAGGTTTGTATGTCGCTCGGGCATTGGACCGTGCAGCTCGCTTCCGGGGCTATCCCAAGGCGCTGAGAACTGACCAGGGACCGGAATTTACGAGCCAGGCGCTTGACCAGTGGGCGTATGCGAACGGCGTCACACTGAAGTTGATTCAGGCGGGCAAGCCAACGCAGAATGCGTACATCGAATCGTTCAACGGCAAGTTCCGCGACGAATGCCTTAACGAGCACTGGTTCACGACGCTCGCGCACGCTCGGGCTGTCATCGCGGCATGGCGTCAGGACTACAACGAGCAAAGGCCGCACAGCGCACTGAACTACCTTGCGCCGTCAGAGTTTGCGGCGAAACATCGGGCAACCGCGGATGCTCCTGCCGCTTTCCAGGAGTTGGTTTAAAGGGACTTTGCTAGAAGCCCATTGGCCCTATTGAAGGGGGCAGGTCAGCGCCAGTGTGTGCGGGACACGTCAGGGCGTGCAACGTAGTCTGCACGATCTATCGATACAATCAGTGCTTCATACATAGAAAACTGCAGGGGCGATTTATGAGCAGGTACTGCGGGGACGACGATCCCAAATCCATCCTCGAGGCGGCCATCCACTGGCGCGACGCAGCTCTCTTAGGCAACCGCTCAGTCCTGACAAATCAGTCGCTTTGGACATCGCCAGCTCTCGACTTGCTCGATGAACACTTCGTCCGCAACCCGGATCTCGGCGACGGAAAATTTCTTGAGAAGTTAGAGAATCAGCTCGCACCAACCGCGAACTCCACGAAGCAATTGGTCGCGGAAATGATGTGGCTTTTGTACCTCTGTCCAAGCAGCCTAACAGCAGGTCGCAAACGCAAGACTATCCAGACCATCTGGTCGTGGTCCGGCGAACCACTGCCGACGGATTCCCGCTGGCTAGATGACGACGTGCTCGCGGGTGTTGGTAGTGCCGGCCCCGGCTTCAATCAAAATCAATGGCGCGAGCTGGTCTTCCTAATCAACTTCCTCCGTCGCTTCAGTGAACTAAGCAACATTCAACAACTGGAGCTGATCGCCGACGGTTGGGCCTTTGATGAATGGCTTCGCCAGGTTCCCGATTGGGAAGCAAGACAGTTTCGCCACATGCTGCTCTTCTTGCTGTTCCCAGATGACTTCGAGCGCATCTTCGGTCAGAACGACCGGAAGACCATTGTTCGACATTATTCGCAACGTGAGCGCCGCGTCGTCAATCGCATGGATCCAATTCAACTGGATCGAGAACTGCAAGCGATTCGGAAGCGCCTTGAAACAGAGCGCGGTACGACCCAGCTCGACTATTACGTCCCCCCATTGAAAGGAGAGTGGCGTAGCGAAACATTCGCCGCAGCGACGGAGACCGTAACGCCAGAGCACGTCCGATTAGCTTTGCAGGAAATCGATCGGGACGGTGTGCCGAAGGATGCTGAATCTACCGGTTACGATTTGCTCTACGACGGCAAACGCTATCCGCCGAAGTTGGTCCTATCGCTGGCTGTTAAATACGCAACTGGGGAACCACTGGATCGCGCAACCTTCTCTGGTGGCGAAGATTCGTCTGCGTTTCGTTTTCTAAGACGTCTTGATTTCGAAGTTGAGTCGTGGACTTGCCCCTGCATGACCGGACACGCAGTCACGCTTAGGTTAGCGAATTTTCTTGCTGGCGAAACTCGCGTGGC
>NZ_QTPQ01000078.1:0-9452 GCF_003853425.1 Burkholderia sp. Bp9140 | reverse complement strand
GACAAGGGCGCGATCGTCGAGGACGACCGCAAGGACGATTTCTTCTCGAATCCGAAGTCGGATCGCGCGAAGGACTTCCTCGCGAAAATCCTGCACTGAGCGATACCGCGGCGCGTCATGCCGCACGACGCGCCGCGCGCCGCCGGCCGCCATTTTCCGGAACCTGCCGTCCAGATGAAACGACTTCCTTCCCTCAACGCGCTGCAGATCTTCGACATCGTCGCCCGTCACGGCAGCTTCACGCGCGCCGCCGAGCACCTGTGCCTGACCCAGGGGGCCGTGAGCCGGCAAATCCTCGCGCTCGAGGGCTTCTATCAGTTTGCGCTGTTCAAGCGCACGCCCAAGGGGCTGACGCTGACGGCCGAAGGTGAACTCCTGCTGCCGACGGTGCGCGAAAGCTTCGCGCGCATCGAGGAGGTATCGATGCGCCTCTCTCGCAGGCGTACCGAACTCGCGCTGAAGGTGCCGACCTGCATGATGCAGTGGATGCTGCCGCGAATCATGCGGTTCCAGGCCGAGCATCCCGAACTCCAGGTGCAGATCACGACGACCTGGGATCATCACGTCGATTTCCGCATGGAACCGTTCGACGCCGCGGTGATCTACGCTGCCGGCGGCGGCCCCGACATGCATGCGATCCCCTTGTTCGAAGAACGGCTCACGCCGGTCTGTGCCCCGAGCCTGCCGGACCGGCAGCCGCTCGCGAGACTCGACGACCTGGCCGGTCATACGCTGCTGCATCCGACCCGCGACCACCGCGACTGGAAACGATGGCTCGCCCATGCGGGCGCACCACACGTCGACTCGACTCGCGGGTTGAGCTTCGAAACGCTGGACCTCGCGACACATGCGGCGATCGACGGTTACGGCGTCGCGATCGGCGACAGGACGCTCGCGGACGAAAGCCTGGCGGCGCACCGGCTGGTGATGCCGTTCGACATAGCGTTGCCGACGGGGATGGGCTATTACTTCGTGTATCCGGGCGGTGCCGAACAGCAGCAGAAGATCCAGCTGTTCGGCGACTGGATCGCGAACGAACGCAGGGACGCCACGGGCGTCGCGCCCGCCTGAGCGGATGCCGCAAATCGCGCATGCGGCGCGCCCTCACGACAAGCGCGATTGCGCCGGCTCGGGCGGCTCGCGCGGGAGGTCGCGCACAACACGCGGCTACGTGATCACGCCGACCTGCCATGGCACGAACTCGTTCTGCCCGTAGCCGTGCAGTTCGCTTTTCGAGCGCCGGCCCGACGCACAGTCGAGCATCGCGCGGAAGATCTCGGCGCCGAGTTCGTCGACGCTCGATTTGCCGTCGATCACGCCGCCGCAATCGATATCGATGTCGTCCGCCTGGCGCGTCCATAGCGCCGTATTCGTCGCGAGCTTCAGCGACGGCGACGGCGCGCAGCCGTATGCCGACCCCCGGCCTGTCGTGAAGCAGATCAGGTTCGCGCCCGATGCGACCTGCCCGGTCGCCGACATCGGGTCGTAGCCGGGCGAATCCATGAAGACGAGGCCGCGCGCATCGATCCGTTGCGCATATTCGTATACGTCGACGAGATTCGTCGTCCCGGCTTTCGCGATCGCGCCGAGCGATTTCTCGAGGATCGTCGTGAGCCCGCCCGCCTTGTTGCCGGCCGACGGATTGTTGTCCAGCGCAGCGCCGTGACGCGCGCAATAGGCTTCCCACCACGCGATTCGCGCGAGCAGCTTTTCGCCGACGGCGCGGCTGACGGCACGCCGGGTGAGCAGGTGCTCGGCGCCGTAGATTTCCGGCGTCTCGGAAAGGATCGCCGTCCCGCCCTGCCTGACCAGCCGGTCGACCGCCGCACCCAGGGCAGGATTCGCCGAGATCCCCGAGTAGCCGTCCGAGCCGCCGCACTGCAGCCCCACCACCAGATGCGCCGCCGGCATCAGGACCCGCGCCGCGCGGTTCGCGTCCGCGAGCATTTCCGTGACCATCGCGATGCCGCGCTCGATCGTCTTGCGCGTGCCGCCGCTCTCCTGGATCGTGAAGTGGCGCAGGCGCGCGGCGTCCGCGTGCCCGCCTTCGCGCAGCACATCGCCGATCTGGTTGGTCTCGCAGCCGAGCCCGATGAACAGCACCGAGTGGAAGTTCGGATGCACGGCGTAGCCCGCCAGCGTGCGCCGCAGGATCGCGATACCGTCTCCCTGCGAATCGATCCCGCAGCCGAGCCCGTGCGTGAGCGCGATCACGCCGTCGACGGCCGGATAGTCGGCCAGCGCCTGCGGGCGCACATCGCGCCGGAAATGATCGGCGATCGCGCGCGCCACCGTCGCGGAACAATTGACACTCGTCAGTATGCCGATGTAATTGCGGGTCGCGATTCGGCCGTCGTCACGGCGAATGCCCATGAAGGTTGCCGGCGTTTCGTCGTATTGCGTCGGGCTCGCGGCGACGCCGAACGCGTGCTCGCGCGCGAACTCGGCCATGCCGAGATTGTGCACGTGCACATGCTGGCCGCGCGCGATCGCCTCGCGCGCGACACCGATGATCTGGTTGTAGCGCCTGACCGGCTCGCCTGTCGCGATGTCGCGTGTCGCGATCTTGTGGCCGGGCGGAACCAGGCCGGCCACGACGAGCGCCTCGGATGCGATCCGCGCGCCGGAAACCAGCTGGCGCGTCGCGATCACGACGTCATCGTTCGGATGCAGCCGGATCGCGACCGGCTCGGTAACTTGAAAGGACATGAAGGTGATCCTGGATCCCTGACGGGTCGTTCGTCGCCGGCGCGCGACGGTCCCGCGCGCCGGCGAATGGTTCATCGATGCGAGCCGGCCTGCGCGCCGCCCGTGGTGCGCTCCGCGGCCGCGTGCTCGATCCCGCGCAGCGAGCGCAGCAGCAGCACGCTGCCGAAACACAGCGCGGCGACCACGACGAAGCCCGTGCGCGAATCGTGCGACACCGCGTCCGCGAACGCCTTGATCTGCGGCGACACGAAGCCGCCGAGATTGCCGATCGACACGATGAACGCAATGCCGCTCGCCGCGCCCGTCCCGCCGAGATAGCGCGTCGGCAGGCACCAGAACACCGGCTGGCACGCGACCAGCCCGGGAATCGCGATGCAGAAGGCGAGCAGCGCGAGCACGGGTGTATTGATCACGGATACCGATGCGAACGCGAGAATCCCGACCGTCAGCATGCCGGTCGCGACCTGCAGATGATTGTCGTGGCGATCGGCGAAACGCGTCGCGACGATCATCGCGGCAATCGTGCACAGCCACGGGATCATCAGCAGCAACCCGATCTTTCCGTCGATCTGGGTGCCCATCGTCGCGGCGAACTTCGACGGCAGGTAGAACGCGAGCGGCGCATTGCCGATCTGGATGCAGAAGTACGCGGCAATGAACGTCAGCACCCGACGGTCCTTCAGCACGCCGAACACGGCCGTGGACAGATGCCGCGATTTCGCGCGCTCTTCCGCGTCGAGCGTGTCGCACAATGCGCGCTTCTCGTCATCGGTCAGCCAGCGCGCGTCCTTCGGCCGGCTCGTCAGGTAGAAGAACGCAATCACCCCCACCACGGTCGCCATCAGCCCCTCGACCACGTACATCCATTGCCAGTTGCGCAAGCCGAACACGTCATGCATCTGCAACAGGAAGCCCGACAGCGGATTGCCGATCAGCATCGCGATCGGCACGCCGAAGTAGAACAGTCCCAGCGCACGGGCGCGCCCCTTCGCGGGAAACCAGTAGGTCAGGTACAGGATGATCCCGGGAAAGAACCCGGCCTCGGCCGCGCCGAGCAGGAAGCGGATCGCGTAGAACTGCGTCGGCGTATGCGCGGCCATCATCGAGGCCGACACGAGCCCCCACGTCACCATGATCCGGCTCATCCAGACCCGGGCGCCGATGCGATTCATGATGAGGTTGCTCGGCACTTCGAACAGCGCGTAACCGATGAAGAAAATGCCGGCGCCGAATGCGAATGCCGCATCGCTCAGGCCCGTATCGGCCTGATAGGCGATCTTCGCGAAACCGACGTTCGCGCGATCGATGAACGCCAGCGCGTACATCAGCGTGAGGAACGGCAGGAGCCGGATCGCGGCCTTCCTGACCGCGCCGGCAAGGTGCTTCGATTGATGCGGATCGTGATCCATCGTTGTCTCCGGAATGGTTCTTGTCGTGATGCCGGCCCGTTTACGCTCACCACTCGGGTCCGTCGGGGTACGCGTACGAATCGAGCGAAGCCTGCTTCATCGTGACGCCGTAACCGGGCGCCTCCTGCGGCATGTAGCGCCCGCGGCGAATCACGATCGGCGCCTCGAAATGCTCGTGAAGATGGTCGACGTATTCGAGCACGCGCCGCTCCAGCGAGCCCGACACCGCGATGTAGTCGAACATCACGATGTTCTGCGAGTACTGGCACAGACCGACGCCGCCGCCGTGCGGACATACCGGCACGCCGAACTTCGCCGCCATCAGCACGACGGCGAGCACTTCGTTGAGCCCGCCGAGCCGCGCGGGATCGAGCTGGCAGAAATCGAGCGCGCCGGCCTGGAAGAACTGCTTGAACATCACGCGGTTGTGCGCGTGCTCGCCGGTCGCGACACCGATCGGTCCGATCCGCTGCCGGATCGCGGCGTGACCGAGAATGTCGTCGGGGCTCGTGGGCTCCTCGATCCACCACGGATCGAACCGGGCGAGCACCCGCATGTTCGCGACGGCCTCGTCGACGCCCCAGTTCTGGTTCGCATCCATCATCAGCTTGCGCTCCCAGCCGAGTTCCTCGCGCAGGATGGCCGCACGCCGCATGTCCTGCTCGAGATCGGCGCCGACCTTCTGTTTCAGGTGGGTCCATCCATCCGCCACCGCCGCGCGGGCGAGCGCGCGCATCTTGTCCTCGGAGTAACCCAGCCAGCCGGCCGCGGTCGTGTAGCCGGGAAAACCGTGCGCGTGCATCTCCCGTTCGCGCTGCGCCTTGCCCGGTGCGGCCCGGCGCAGCATCGCGACGGCCTCCTCGCGCGTCAGCACGTCGTCGATGTACGTGAAGTCGATGCAGCTCACGAGTTGTTCGGGCGGCATGTCGACCAGGAATTTCCAGACCGGCTTGCGTGCCGTCTTGGCCCAGAGATCCCAGATCGCATTGATCAGCGCCGCCGTTGCGAGATGCACCACGCCCTTCTCCGGGCCGACCCAGCGCAACTGGCAGTCGCCGGCAACCATCTCGTGCCAGTACGCGCCGAAGTCGGCCGTGATCTCCTCGAGCGAGCGGCCGATCACGAACAGCTTCGCGAGCGCGTGCGCCGCCTCGACGCACAGCTCGTTGCCGCGGCCGATCGTAAACGTCAGCCCGTGCCCCTGGAGGCCGTTGCCCGCGTCGGTGACGAGCGTCACGTAGGTGGCCGAATAGTCGGAATTGCCGTTCATCGCGTCAGAGCCGTCCATGCTCTTCGACGTCGGAAAGCGAATGTCACGTACCTGCACATCGGTAATGCGTGTCGTCATCGTTGCGTGTCTCCATTTCATTTCACTTCACTTCATTGCATGCCGCGGCGGACCGGTACGCCGCGGCCGCTCATCCGAGCGCCGCGGTCAGGCGCGGCTGCATGATCGGCAGCCGCAGCGCGCGCGCCAGCTCGACCGCCGGGCGCAGGCGCCGCGCCTTCTTCATGTCGTGATTGCCGGCGATATCGGCGAGGCGATGCGCAAGGAACGGATTCGAGAACCGGTCGCGCACCTCGTCCAGGTACGCCAGCGCCGCGTCGCGCTCTCCGAGCGCATCGAACACCGGCATCACCTCGTCGTTCCATACGGCTTCGAGCGGCGCGCGGTACGCGCGATCGTCCATCGCCGCGCCGACCGTCATGTCCGGCATGCCGCCGCGCTCGAGCCATTGCTCCGCGAGCACCGTATGCCCGAGATTGAGCAGCAGCAGCTTCCGGCGCTCGTAAACGTCCAGATCGTCGGTCACGACGATGTCCGGGTGCTCGCACGGCAGCGTCATCCCCGCCGTGCGGCCGACCGCCCACAGCGCATACGGTTCGGCGATCGCGCCGACCGGGTGGATCGGCTCCGACACGATGCGGTCGACGAGGGAGTTGACCCACACGCAGCCGCCGAGCAGGTAGTCGACGAATGCGGCATCCGCCTCCCATCGCCGCGCGACGGCGACCACCAGGTCGCGCAACGTGTCGCCGTTGCGCGCGACGAGCTCGCACGGAAGCAGCGTGACGGGCGCCCCGCCGGCGCGAAAGCGCTCGTGCAGCAGCACCGCGAGCTTCGCCGCGAATCCGCGCGGCGGCCGTGAGCCGTCGAGAAGATCGGCCCCGTCGTCATCGAACAGCGCGTAACCGCTGTCGCCGGTGTTGGAGACGATCGTGCGGACCGCGCATGCGACGCGCTCGCGCAAGCGCGCCCAGTCTTCCGTCGCATGCAGCGCTTCGGTGATCGCCGTGCAGTCGACCACGCGATCGATCGTCTCGCCGTGCCGCAGGCCGCGGATCCGCACCGGATAGCGCCTGGTCGCACGCAGCGCGTCGATGCGCGCGCGGCTTTCGGCGCTCGACGTCGTCTGCACCACGGTGATCTCGCCGAGCGCGCGGCCCGCGGCCCGCGCTTCCGACGTAAACAGGTCGACGTGCGCCTGGAGGAAACGGCTGGTGCCGAATTGCAGGATCGGATTGCCCATCGGTTCGCGCGCCCCGTTCAGCATTCGACGAGCGCCTTGATCACGCCAGCGTCCGGCTCGAGGAGCTGCGCGAACCGGTCGGGCAGATCGGCGAGCGTCAGCGCGTGCGTCTTCAGCGCGTCGGTCGGCACCCGGCCCGCACGCATCGCGTCGAGTACCGTTTCGAAGTCCGCGGGCGTCGCGTTGCGGCTCGCGAGCAAGGTCGTCTCGCGCTTGTGGAATTCAGGATCCGAGAACGAGATGCGGCCCTTGACAAGCGAGATCAGCACGTACTTGCCGCCGTGCGCGACGAACTCGAGGCCGCGCTCCATCGCGCCGAGGTTGCCGGTGGCGTCGAACACGACGTCGAAAAATTCGCCGTCGGTGAGCGCCGCAAGACGCGCCACGTCGGTGGCGGCGCCTGTCGTGTCGAGCAGCACGGCGGCGTGCGCACCCAGCGCGGTCTCGCAGACCTCGAGCCGGTCCGCACGGCTGTCGAGCACGCTGACCCGCGCGCCGCGCAGCATGGCGAAGATCAGCGCGGCCATGCCGATCGGCCCCGCGCCGACGACCAGCACACGCTGCCCCGGCCGGACGTCGGCCCGCGCGACCGCGTGCGCGCCGATCGCGAGGAATTCGATCATCGCGGCCTGGTCGAGCGTGACGCCATTGGCCTCGAACACAAACGCCTGCGGAACGGCGAGGTATTCGGCCATGCCGCCATCGGCGTGCACGCCCAGCACCTGGATGCGGGTGCAGCAATTCGTCTTGCCCGCACGGCACGCGACGCACGATCCGCACGACAGATACGGCATCACGTAGACCTGGTCGCCGGCCTTGACGCGCGCCCCCGCCGGAGCGGTCTCGACGACGCCGGCCAGTTCGTGCCCCATCACCCTCGGATAGGCGAGGTACGGCTGGTTGCCGGTGAAGATGTGCATGTCCGTGCCGCACACACCGACGCGCTTCACGCGAATCAGTACATCGTCCGGTCCGGCTGCCGGCATCGGGCGCTCGGCAACGACAAGGCGACCGGGTTCTTCACAAATGACAGTTCTCATCGGTGTCTCGATAACGGTTGAAATGGGACGGCGCGGAAACGTGCCCCCGAAAATTGGCCTGACCAGACACAGGCTATTGGTCTGACCACAATTGGTCAAGCCAATCTAGGAAATTCATGGAAAATCCCTAGTTTGCGGGGCGGCAGAACGCGTCGCAGCGGAGGAATGGCTCTCGATAGGGCAATATTTCACTGGACTGGGCGTGATAGCGCCAACCGTCTCGAGTACCCGGCATTTGGTAAGGCCAATTTAACGGATCGATTCTCCACCGATGCGCGAATACGTGGCGGGCCCCGACCAATTGGTCAGGCCACTGAAGCGAAGTAGACTGACTGCCTGCGCCGTGCGGTCGATGCAATGCGCTCGGCCATTGCGGAGGCCGGCCCGCGCTCCAGCCCGATCTCGAATTTCGCGTCGAGATTGCGTCAATGACGGCCAATTCGGTGCTTGTCAGGCTGGTGGGCGAGCTTTTCGACGGGCGCCACAGTCCGGATCTCGTCGCGCGTCGGCGCGCGCACCGAAAGCAGGCGGACGTGGGCTAACGCGTTCGACGAACATGAGTCTGTTCTGCGCGCTGGGAAACGAGCTGAACCTCGAAGATCGAACGGCGGAACGACTGGCCTGACGCCTGCCTCAGGATTTTTCCGCGTCGCAATGCAACTCCATTGCGAGAATCTTCAACGCTTTCAACTCAACGGGTCGATCGACCATTTTGCCGTCAACGGCTACAGCGCCGCCCCCGCTTGCTCGCACCGCGGACACTACGCGCTGCGCCCAAGCAAGTTCTTCTGTCGAATACGCAAAGCCCGCGTGGACAGGTTCGATCTGTTTCGGGTGAATACACAACTTCCCGCCAAAGCCATTGCGCTTGGCCCTGCGGGCGCCCCTCGCCTCGCGGAACACCGCATTGATGCAGGTTGCTCGACGTATCGTCGCGCCCGAACCGTGCCGCCCGGCCGGTATCTGCTGGTCCAATTCTCTGCCTGTTGGCTCTGCCACCAGCGCGGTTCAGCGTTGTGTCGTCGACTTGATCAAGGACTTGCAGGCACGGGGTGACTGGATGGGAATCGTGCTGCGCCAAATGTGCCGGCTGCTCTTGCCTGAACCGCCGACTTGGCTCCCGGCCGCACCCGTTCGCCGCCGCAACGCACCCGGCATCGCCTGTCACAATGCCTCGCATGTATTTGTGCACTGAACGAAGTCATCATGCCCGGACTGTCGGATCGCACGGAATCTCGTCGTTGACGGAGTGCCCAACTGCGGCGCCCCCGTCAGACAGAGAGGGAGAAACCTGCGGAAGAACCGGACTACGGCCAGACAAGAGAACGCGAACCTGGGCAGCACCACCTTTGCCGTCCGCCCAAGGACGCGCCTTTCTTTTGGTTACTTTTCTTTGGAAGACAAAGAAAAGTGACCGCCGCCCCGCGCAGGGGCGACGCTGATAGACCATTAGCAAAACAGGTTCAACGACAGAGCGCGGATAACCGACAAAAAACCCACGCCCTCGCGAGCCCCACAGCTCATCAAAGAATGAAGCGACGGAAATCGCCAAGCAACGCACCGAGATACGCATTGAACCGCGCGGCTTCCGCGCCATCGATCACGCGATGGTCCCATGACAATGACAGAGGAAGAATGAGCCGCGGCACGAACTGCTTGCCGTCCCACACCGGCTTCAACTGCCCTCGCGACAACCCGAGGATCGCCACTTCCGGCGCGTTGATGATCGGCGTGAAGTTCGTGCCGCCGATCCCGCCGAGCGA
>NZ_QTPQ01000077.1:0-13383 GCF_003853425.1 Burkholderia sp. Bp9140 | reverse complement strand
TCAACGACCTGTCCCGCGCCCACGAACTCAGCCGCAAGGAAATGGCTGCCGTCAGCGGTGGTAGCGTGTTCCAGAACGCCGGCATCAACAACATCGTTACCGGCAGTGGATTCTCGTTCGCCAGCGGCAATACCATCACGGCCCCCGTCACGCAGGTCGATGCGTCGACCCACCAGGATCTCACCAGCGTGACCAACTCGATCAACAACCTTGGCGGCCAGGTCATCGCGAAGCTGGGCCTGTAAGTTTCGCCATGCTTCCTCGCAGTGCCAGCCGTATTCGGTAGTGTCGTGCCGAACTACCGAAGTGCTCCAGTCCGCCACGGGTTCGTCCTCGCGGCGTTTCAAGCCCGCCAGGTTCCGTCTCCTGGCGGGCTTTTCTGCTTGTACGAAAGCGAAGCCGGCATGCATGGCGCATCAACTGCCGAGCGGCAGGCAGTCCGCTCGACGGACGGCGTCGCGCGATCCGAGCGCCAGCCCCGCACGCGTGTAACTCTGCGCCAGCACGGATCTGTTGCGTTCGTAGCCTTGTGTCACCCAGTCGCAGTACAGCGCGGCCAGCAAGCTTGCGCGATCGGGATGACGCGAAACTTCGACGGCCATCGCGCCGGCGCGCAGGCCGGAAGCGATGGCAAAACGCAAACCATCGCCTGTCGCGGGGTCGAGATAGCCCGCCGCATCGCCGCACACGATATAGCCCGGCCCCGCAGCCTGTCGCACGCAATGCCAGCGCCTGCACTCGCGCCACACCGGTCCGACGGGCGTCGTATCGGCCGGCCACGTGATGTCGCCATCGCGCAGCGTCGATAGCGACGTCCAGATCCAGAACGCGGACGTCGCTCTCATCCATAGCCAGCCGCCATGCGCAATATTCCAGTATGTGCCGGTGTGCGTCCCCTGCCCACGCGCGTAGCCGCGGCGAAGCCAGAACGGCGAAGAGTCGGTCGCCACATCGAGCCGAATCGCGCGACGAAGCCATCCGTTGATGCCGGTCGCATCGATCACGATGCTTGCGCCGATCTCGTCGTCGCCGTGCGTGATGCCGATGACGGCTCCGTGTTCGACACGCGCGACAAGTGCGCCGGCGGGCGCACGCGAATAGCGAACGCCTGCTGCCATCGCTTCGGCGCGCAAGCCGTCGTCGAGGCGGCTGCGTATGACCGCACGTCCCCGCTGCGCATCGGCCCGGCCATCGAGCCAGATATGCGGTCGACGGGCCAGACTCGGCGCCAGCCGATCGAGCAGCGTGAGCGCCGCGCCGGACACGCATTCCGGCGCCGCCCGCGAACGCCCGCGGCCCAGCATCCACACGTTGCCGCCCGCTCCCGCCGCAGCGATCGCCGCGGCACATCCGGCAGGCCCGTCGCCGACGACGAGCACGTCACACGCATTCATCGCGTTCCCTCAGTAAAGCCCGAGCGCGTCGGGCCCCGGCGCGCAGCGCAGCACGTGCCCGATCACCCGGGCCTCGCTCGCATCGCAACGGATCGCCTCCCCGTAACGCACGCGCAGTCGTCCCGGCGTGTGCTGTGTCGGCGCCGCATCGGCAGCAGGACGCACGAAAAGAAAGCGATAGCGCCCGGCAACGCCCGGAGCATGCGCATCGTCGGCTTCGCCAAGTGCCCGTGCGGATACCAGCCACAGCCTCGTATGCGAAGGCGTTTGCCCGTTATCGCAAGCCGCGACGGCATGGCGCAATGCACTGATCCGCCGAATCAGCTCGGCCGAATCGACGTGCTCGAATGCGCCGTACAGCATCTCGCCGTGCAGCGCGTTGGCGACGTAGTCCGAGCGTTCGATGTCCGCGTAATCCACCTTGCCGTCGGGCGTCAGGTACGGGCCGTATTCGCCGTCCCATCCGCGCCGCGTATTCGACTCGGCGCCGCGCGTGACCAGCGGATGACACGGATGCAAGCCGAGTTCATGGTCGAGCATGGGGATGGCGGTGGGCGCGTCGGTCCGATTGAAGGTTCTGGACGCATCCGGACTCACGGCGGGCCAGAAGCTGTTGGAGGCCGCGCACAGCTTGATGTCCTCGGCGAACGGGCTGCCCAACCCGAAGGTTGCGAGGAATATGCCCCGCCGGTTACCCGCATAGGTGACGTCCCAGCCGGGCGCAAACACACCCGACGACGCGTCCGACAGAAACGAAGTCATGCGCGGCGCATGCAGTTCGCTGTCCCGCCGGCGCGTGGCGCGCGCCGCCAGGCTGAACGCGACCGCGACCGTCCCGTCACTCGGCGAAAATGCCTGCGTGTTGCTGAACGGATCGATGTGGTCGGGATTGGCCGGGAGACGCTCGGCGCTCAACGATATCGGCGAGCCGCTCCTGAACTGCGACTTCGGATCGATCTGCCGGTCCCTGAACCAGCGCTGCAGTTCCGCCTGGTCGGCGTACGGATAGAAATCCGGCGCGGCAACGACCGAATAGGCCGGGAGCACCGCGTGTTCCGCCAGCTCGGCGATACGGATCGTCACGACCCCTTCGGTGCAGTGATCCAGAAACAGCTGCGCGCGGTAGCCGCCTTTGCCGACTTCCCCGAGAAAGGCTTGCCGCTCGACGGGATGCGCGCGCATATCCGTGTAGGTGCCGTCCTCACGCGCCTTGTGCCGGATGTTGATGAACTCCGGTGCATTGCGGGGTTCGGGAAAGCGCAGCCATCCGGGCGCGAAATGCGGAAAATATTGCTGCCGCACTTCGTCGACGGCGGCCAGCACCAGCTTCCACAGGTTCGTGATGATTCTCATCGTCGTGAAGCGTCGGTTGGCGAGCGGCACCAGTCGCCATCGAGCCGGCACGCCAAAGCCGTGTATCCCGAAGTTGGCCGCGGTCACGGGCTCGATCAGGGGTCGCGCGGCCGGTATCAACAGCACCGCCGCGCCCGAACGCTTCAGCGCGACTGCCGGTGCGATCGGATCGGCAGGCGATACCTCGCAGGGGTCCTGATAGCAGATCGCATACGGCGCGTCGACCAGAGCGCCCGATGGCGATGGCCGCACGCCCCAGCGCGCCTTGACGGCCCGCTTCAGCTTCTCGCCGACATGGCGGTGGCCATATTTCAATGTCAACCGGAGTCCGGGCAGGCATTCATCGGGAAACAGCTTGCGCACGGGTTCGATGAAGGTTCGCTGATGGTCGCCCGCGCGCCTGCCCTCGATCAGCGCGAGCCGGTCAGGACCGGTGACCCGGCGGACGAGAAACGCGCCATAGCGCGCCGGCATCACGCGCACATGCTCGATCGCGTCCGGTACGTGCGGCACGAAGCTCCGGGTCTGCCCGTCGTAGCATGCGTCGGTGTCGCCGTTGCGCGTGATGCCGAGTCGCGAGAACACGAGGTCCGCATGCTGCTGATGCCCGGTACGGCGCGCCGGCCGGTACTGGTAAGCCAGCACCGCGATGTCCAGCGTCTGCCAGTCGGGCGGCAACGGCGCCAGCGACGTGATGTAGTTCTCCAGCAGATCGAGTGCTTCGAGACGTACGCCAGCATCCGGCGACGGGCACTCGGACAGTGCAAGCATGTGATAGATCAGGCTGCGTGCAGGGTCGCCGGGCTCGATCGCCCGCGTGGCGTCCGGGCACAGATCGCAAATGCGGGGATCGTCCCGGTCGATCGGCAGTGGCCGGCTCAGTCGATTCGCCGTCTCCTCGGGCGTGCCCGAACCGGCCAGGTCAAGACCGTGACGCTTGAACGCTTCTCGCCACGGAGCCGGCAGATCGAGCAGCAACGCGTGAACCTCATCGACAAGCATCAACGACCTCCGGCGGGTGGTGCGTTCGACGCGGCCGGCACGATGCGCTTCGCGTCCCGGAAGCCACGTATCTCCCTCTGGCGCGGCAGGCCGCGTCTTCAGCGCTCGTTTCAAACGAACATCACATTCTGGTTCCCGGTTGCCGATATCAGTGACTAATATAGGTGATTGCAGCAGCAATGAAATGTCGGATTGTGTTCGAAACATTGAATTGTCGGGGCGCGTGGCGTGATTCGCCGAATGCGCGCTCGCTCCGACTCGATCAACACATGTCGGCGGCCACATCATGTTGAAGCGCAGAACCTTCGTGTTGGGCAGTGCAGGCGCGGCGGGCATGCTGGTGGTCGGCTGGGCATGGTGGCGTCCCGACGACCGGCTGGACATACCCGCGCAGCTGGAGACGTCACGCGTCGATGTGCCGCTGAACGGCTGGGTGATGATCAGTTCCGCTAACGACGTGACGATCGTCATGAGCAAATCCGAAATGGGCCAGGGGATACATACCGGCGCGGCCATGTTGCTGGCGGAAGAGCTCGATGCAGACTGGTCCCGGGTCCGCATCGTCATGTCTGCGCTCGACACGATCTACAAGGACCGTGAATCCCTCGCCGGCGGCCTTCCGTTTCGTCCCGATGATGACAGCCTGGTCGCGCGCAGCGCGGCGGCGTTGGCGCGCCATGGAGCACGTTATCTGGGTTCGATGGTAACCGGAGGATCGACGAGCATGATCGATCTGTGGGGGCCCATGCGCGAGGCGGGCGCCACGGCCCGCGTCATGTTGTGCGGCGCCGCGGCGAAGCTCTGGCACGTGAGCGTCGCGGAATGCGAGACGAAAGCCGGCGTGGTGCGGCATCGGTCGGGACGCTCGGCGACGTACGGTGAACTTGTCCGGCTCGCGCGGGACGTGCCGCGCCCGACCCATGTCGATCTGAAGGACCCGAAGACGTTCACGCTGGTCGGGAAACGGTTGGGTCGCATCGAGGCGCACGCGAAGCTCGACGGCAGCGCGCGCTATGGCATCGATGTGCTGCCGGACCAGCTCCTGTATGCGAGCGTCACGATGTGTCCGACACTCGGCGGAAAGGCGCTGGATTTCGACAAGTCCAGGGTCGCCAGCCTGCAGGGCGTGACCGGCATCTTCAGGATCGAGCCATACCACGGCGGAACGGGAGGCGTTGCCGTGATTGCCGACAATCCCTTCATCGCCATGCGGACGTTGTGCCAGTTGTCGATCACCTGGGATCACGGGCCGGCTGCCGGGGTGAATACCGAGGATGTCCGCACGGCGTTGACGCGCGCCCTCGACGGCGATGCGGGCCGCCACGTGTTCTACGCCGCAGGCGACGCCGATGCGGCGCTGGGCCGCGCGAAGCCGCTCGTCGCGCAGTACGAAGTGCCCTACCTGGCTCACGGGCCGCTGGAACCGATGAATTGCACGGTGCGGGTCGAGGACGACGCGGCAACGATCTGGTGCGGCACCCAGGTCCCCATGATGGCGCGCAAGGCAGTCGCGGCGCTGCTGGACCTGGACGAAGACAAGGTGGTCGTGAATCAGCAATTGATCGGCGGGGCATTCGGCCGGCGGCTCGAGGTCGACTTCATCACGCAGGCCGCCGCCATCGCGCGCCATGCGAAGGGGCGGCCGGTACAGACGATCTGGTCGCGCCCGCAGGACATGACGCACGACTTCTACCGACCGGCCTGTGTGGCGAGATACAGCGGCGCCATCGATGCGAGCGGCAGGCTGGTCGCATGGAAAGGCATGTCGGCGAGCCAGTCGATCAGCGCGCAGGCGATGCCTCGCACTTTCGGCATGCCGAGCCTCGCCGCGAAATGGTTGCCCGACGTCACCACGGCGGAAGGCGCGTTCGACCTGCCCTATGAATGCGAGAACATGCTCGTCCAGCACAATACGGTGACGCTCCCGGTTCCCGTGGGCTACTGGCGCTCCGTCGGGCACTCGCATCAGGCCTTCTTCGTCGAGAGCTTCATCGACGAGATGGCCGTGCTGGCACGGAAAGACCCGATCCAGTTTCGCCTCGACATGCTCAAGCAGCCGGCGCATCAGCGCCATGCGGCCGTGTTGCGGGCGCTCGTCGCGCTGTCCGGCTGGCGTTCGCCGCTGGCATGGCGTGACCCGACCGGCGCGCGGCGCGCACGCGGCGTGGCGATGCACGCATCGTTCGGCAGCGTGGTCGCGCAAGTCGCCGAACTCCGGCAGGAAGGTGACGGCTTTCGCGTGACGCGCGTAGTCTGCGTGATCGACTGCGGGCTGGCCGTGAATCCGAACCTGGTCGAGCAGCAGATGGAAAGCGGGATCATCTTCGGCTTGTCGGCCGCGCTCGAGCAGGCGATCACGATCGAGAACGGGCAAGTCGCGCAGCACTATTTCGACAGCTATCCGCTCGTCAACATGGAGACCTGTCCCGAGATCGTCACGCAAGTCGTGGCGGGCGGGACCGAACCGCACGGCGTCGGCGAAGCGGGCACGCCGCCGATCGCAGCGGCCGTGGCAAATGCGCTGTATGCGCTCACGGGTGTGCGTCATCGCACACTGCCGCTCATCAAGCCGGGCCCACCCGACCAAGGAGATGACCGATGGTGTCAGTCCGTATCAACGGGGAAACCGCTCGCCTCGATTCCGATCCCGCCACCCCGCTGCTCTGGGTGATTCGCTGCGAACGGAAGCTGACCGGCACGAAGTTCGGCTGTGGCGTCGGGATCTGCGGTGCATGCACGGTGCTGCTCAACGACCAGGCCATGCCTGCCTGCCAGCTCCCGGTCGGTACGCTGAACGGCGCGCGCATCACGACCGTCGAAGGGCTGGACAGCGTCGAAGCGCGCGCACTGAAGGACGCGTGGATTGCCGTCGACGTCGTGCAATGCGGCTATTGCCAAAGCGCGCAGCTGATCGCCGCCACCGCGCTGCTCATGCGCTGCCCTCGCCCCGACGACAAGCAGATCAACGAGGCCATGAAGAAGATCGCCTGCCGGTGCGGCACGTTTCCCCGCATCCGCAAGGCCATTCACCAAGCGGCGGAATCGTTAGGGCGCTGACCAGGGCGAATCCGCTCGATCAGTTGCCGTTGGCATGCGTCGTGATCTCGATGAAATCGGCAGCAATGCGGCCGTCGCCGTATTTGGCCTGGAACAGCTTCAATTGCCGATCGATTGCCGCGAGATAGGCGGCGCGCGGCTCGGATGGCGGGCGCATCGCGTCGAACAGCGGCGCGGGCGTGACGAGGAGCACGATCATCTCGGTCCCGAAAGGCTTGCCGATCACCCACTCGCCCATGCTGCCGATCGTCGCGGCGTAATTCGGCGGCGCCTGGTTGTCGCGTTCCCGGCTGCTTGGCACGAGATGGACGACGCTCCCGTTCAGCACGTAGTAGTCGACGTTCACATACGAGTCGTAACCCGGTGTCGTGATGTCGATGACCAGCGGGTTGCCTTCCGCGAGATGCGCATCAGGCGCGCGCGTGCGGATCGACGCGGCGTGTGACGAAGCCCGATTCGATCGCCAGTACGGGGCAAGCGCGCTCACGACGTCGCAATCGTGCGCATCGATCGGACGCACGTCGAGATTGGCCGTCTGCCCGCCCGCCATATTGCTCAGCGCGGCTCGCACGCGCCCGATACCGACACCGGCTTCCGCATAACCGCGCACCTGCAGCACGTGATCCCGCACTGACGCATCCAGCGCCGAACACGGTATGCGCGACAGCGCGGCCATCACGGATGCCAGCGAGATCGCCGGTGTCGGCGGCGGCACGCTGGCAGCGGCGGGCACGGCATTCGCGATGACCGCGGGCGCAGGCGCGCTGCCGGCCGCGGCGCCCGCCGCCGTCGCGCCACGTCCTCCGCCGGCAGACGCGTGGGCGACCGTGTCCGCGGCGGGACGCGTTTCGCCGCCGCGCGAAAGCGCCTGGTAGCCGTACCAGAGCACGGCGATCGCCGCCACCGTGCAAGCGCCCACGGCCGCCCCGACGTGTGCGCCCGATGCCCGCACGGGGCGCTTGAGCACGCCCATGCCTTCCAGGAACAGGTTGACGCTCGGCGTGCGCGTCGCGCGGTCGAACGACAATGCGGCGCTCAAGGTTCGCCATTGCGTGCGATCGAGACCGGGCTGGCGCTCGGGCCGCAAGTGGTCGTGACGCGCCTGGGTGGCCGACAGCCGATTGAACGGATGGTGTCCGGTCAGCAATTCGTAGGTCACGCAGGCGAGCGCGTAGACGTCGTCGCGCGGATCCGGCTCGAGATGCTCGAACATCTCCGGGCTCGCGTAGGCCGGCGTGATGCCGCCAAGGCTCGCCGGATCGAACACGGTCGCGTCGGGATCCTCGTCGCGCCGCTGGAATGCGCGTGCGATCCCGAAGTCGATCACCTTCACTTCGCCCCGGTCGGTGAGGAACACATTGGCGGGCTTGAAATCGCAGTGGACAAAGCCGCGTTCATGCGCGTAGGCCAACGCCTGGCCCATGCCGGCGATAATCGGCAACGCGGTATCGAGCGGCATGCCCTTGAAGTCCGGCGCGCGCAGCACCTTGCTGAGCGGCCGGCCCGACAGATACTCCATCGTGAGGTAGACGAGCGGACCGTCCCGATCGAAATCGTAGACGGTGACGATGTTGCGATGGGCAAGCGTCTGCGCTTTGCGGGCTTCGCGCTGAAGCGCGATCAGCGAAGTCGGCTGGCCGCGAAACTGCACATTGAGCACCTTGATCGCGATGTGCGGCTTGCGATCCGAGGCCTCCAGCTTGCGGAGGTCGAGCGCCTTGTACACGGTACCCATCCCGCCGACGCCGAGGCACTCCTCCAGCACGAAGCGCCCGTTCAGCGTATCGCCGATGCCTTTCACGCGCTCGCTGTCGACGGACATCGCGCCGCTCGACGGCCCGGGCGCGGGGTCCGGACGCGCCTCCGGCCGCAGCGCGCTCTCGTGGATCCGGGTTGCGTCGCCCGCGGATGCCGTTCTGTCGCGACACCGTTCGATGCGCTTCAGCACTTCCGCATAGATATCGTCTGACAGCGGCTGCGTGGTTTGCGTCTCGTCGAGCACTTCACGCAGCCGGGCGCAATCGACCTGAGCGGACGCCAGCACCCGGTCGATCTCCGAGAAGAACGCGTCCTGTGACAGCGTCCCGCTCTGGAATGTCTGAATCAGCTGCGCAAAGCTCATCATTCGTATGCCGTCTACTCAGCTTCAGCTTGCCGACCCGCTTCGGCGCCTCACGGCGCCGCCAGGGCAAGGACTGTCCATGACGTACCCATGCAGCGCGACGTATCGGTGATGCACCGGACACCGTCGAACACGAGGTCGCCGCCACGCCATCGTCAGACGAATTCGACTGCGCGCCGCACCGGCCGCCGGCCTTCTGACAGGATGTCTAACAAATCATACTAGTCTGCGGTCACGCCCTGTGCAATCGGTGCCGGAACTAGAATTCGGGCAGATCCATTGCGAACCCGCTTCAGGATTGCTCCGTCCACGCCCCCTGCGCCGCCTCGTCCATTTTCCAGGCCGCACGGCCGCGCGGCAAAACCTATACTGGACAGATTCCGGATCCGTCGGCACATCGCATGATGCTGCATGGCGGCCCTTCCCCCATCCGATTTCGCGGAGCAAACCATGGGCGTGCTCGTCATCAACGATCTTCCTGAAAGCGTCGATCTCGACAGACAGGCGATGGCCGCCATCACCGGCGGCGCGATGGTCCGTGCGCATCAGACGATGCTCGCGCCGCACGCTTTCCCTTATCTGCACACCGAAGCCCGCGGTGCCGCGTTGGCGCGTGCACCGGTGGCCGAAGCAGCGGCGTCCCCGGCGCGTCCGACGCTGCTGCGTTGACGGAGACACCACGCGGCCTGGCGCGCACGGTCAGACCGCTCGCGCCGTCATCGCGGGCCGCCGGTCGGCCGGCGGGAACACCCACCACGAGCCGTCGTCGTGACGAAAGAAGAAGATCGCGATCGTGCGGGCCGGATGCACGGCCTCGACGCAGACAAAACGCCGCCGTTGCGCAGGCATGCGGCTGAAGCGCACGATGCGGGCCGGTACGCGCGCGCTCGGCGCAAGCCACTTGTCGACCTGCATGCGCAGCGAAGATTCGATTCCGTTCATTTGAGCCCCCTCGTGGCGATGTCGAACGCGTCGGGACGTCGCTCATGCGGCGGCGATGACGGCTGCGGCGCACCGTCCGCCCGCACGCCGCGCCACGAGCAGCGCGCGGCAGACGGACAGCGCGAACCGAAATGCGGTGCGCGGATGCATGACGCACGTGCGAACCTGCTCGCTGTGGCCCGTGCCTTCCAGGCACCACGTGCAGAAGTGCTCGCAATTGTTCGTCAGCAGGCGGTAGCGGTTTTCGCCGAGACGGGAACGCGCGCGCAGCACCGCGGTGCGCCCCGCATAGGCGGCGCCCGGATGCGGCACGACGCGAACCGCGCGACCGGCGGCGAAGCGTTCGAGCGTGACTTCCTCAATCGGGCCGCGATGCAGCGACGTGCAAAGCCCCGCGTAATGGACGACGCGCCCGTCGCCGACGTAGATGCCGTGATGGCTGTAGCCGGCGCGATCGGAAACCAGGTGCGCGCCAGACGGCAGTGCGTCGACGCCGCCGGGCAGCGCAGCCGCATGCGCGATTGCCTCCGCAGCGCCAGTCGCCGTGCGGGACACGGCGCTGTTCACTGGTTGAAGATCGCGTTCCATGACTGGCTCCGTCTGCAGGTTGGCGGCCGCCCGTGTTGCCCAACGGTTAGCCGGTTGCCAACTAACCTGCATCAAGCGTGCCAATCATCGGGAGCCCGTCGCGCAATGCTCGACGGGAAACGCGCCGCGAACCGGGCGCCGCGCTGTCGCCGCCCGCCCAACCATTTGCCGGAGATTTCGTTGGAGCCACAGCACCAGTTGGCGCGCCGGACAGCCGTTTGCGTCCGCCGGAGCAGGTGTCGGTTTCGCGGCCACCTTCGTGCGCGCAACTGTTGGCTTGCGGACAACCATTGCGGGACAAGGCCGCGACGCACTAGCATGCAAGCAACGCGTGTCGATGACGCCTTGCCTTGCCGCGTGCGGCGCTCACCGGATCGACGCACGCGCCCGGACGACGCACGCGGGTTGTGTCACGCATGGCACGAGGTTTGCATATATCGGTTACCCGTTCCGTCGGCAAGCCCCATCCGGAGACTCATCATGACCACGCTCGCAATTACCGACCTTCACATGCAGCGCGACATCGACCACAAGACGATGTCGTTCATCCGCGGCGCAGGCGCGCCCTGGGTATTTGGCTGGATCCAGCCCTACGCGCCGCCGGCTCCGGCGTTCGGGCCCGTCGTCAACCTCTATCAGACGTACAACACGTTCTACGCGAACCAGGTCCTCAACCAGATTCAGAACGTCGACGTCACGAACTCGGCGCCCGGCGCGAACATCGTGGTCGGGGTGGGTGCGGACGGCAGGAACCGGCTCGTCTAGCGCCTGTTCACGCCAACCGGCAACACACGTTCGCAAGCCCGTTATCGGCATGAACAGGCCCTGGACGGAAAGGAATGACGCGCCGTGAGCGCAGAACTGCAATGGACTTCGGCGTCACGCACTGACGTGGGCCTGGTTCGCGAGATCAACGAAGACGATTGCCTCGCGTTGCCGCACCGTGGCCTGTGGGCCGTTGCGGACGGCATGGGCGGACATTCGGCCGGCGACCTCGCGAGCCGGATGATCGTGCAAGCGCTGGAAGGGCTGGCCGCCCCGGCCACGCTGGCGGACTTCATCGAGGCGGCGCGCACCGCGCTCGACGCGGTCAATGCCCGCTTGCGCGAATCGGCCGTCCAGCGCGGCGTCCGCATGATCGGCAGCACGGTGGCGGTGCTGCTGGCGAGCGGCCGTCAATGCGGCTGGCTGTGGGCCGGTGACAGCCGGATCTACCTGTACCGCGACACGCACCTGACGCAGCTCACGCTCGACCACAGCCACGTCGCGGAACTGCAGGCGCAGGGCCACCTGAGCGCACAGCAGGTGCGGCATCACCCGTCGCAGCACCTCATCACGCGTGCCGTCGGCGCCGCCGAGCAGTTGCATCTCGACGAACGACGCATCGACGTATGCGACGGCGACATGTTTCTGCTGTGCAGCGACGGCCTGAGCAACGAGATGGACGAAGCCGACATCGCGGCTGCCCTCGCCTGCGGCGATTGCGCACGCGCAACGGACGTGCTCGTCGAGCTCGCGTTGCGCGAGGGCGGCCGGGACAACGTCACCGCCGTCGTGATCCGCGCCGACGATCCCGATGCGTCCGACCGGACGCTCGCCAATCCTTCCGTGCCACGCTGAACGATCGAGCGGATGCGCGTGACGCTCACGCGTCCTTGTCGGGCGTCGCGCCGTCCTGATGACGGAACGCTTTCGATCGGATGCCGTGCTTCTTGAGCAGCATCTGCAGGTGCGACCGGTTCATCTCGCACCGGCGCGCCAGTTCGGCCACGGTTCCGCCGGTCTCCTGCAACCCGCGTTCGAGAAACGCCCGCTCCGCCTCGTCGCTCGCGGCACGCTTCGCGTCGCTGAGCGACATCGGCCTGCCCGACGTACCGTCATCCGTCGCACGAATCGCGGTCGACGCGGTTTTCGGACGGATGTCCTCGGGCAAGTGCTCGATATCCGCGACCTCGCCGGCCAGGCACGACAGACGGTAGACGAGGTTGCGCAGTTCGCGGATGTTGCCCGGATACGCGTAAGTCAGCAGGAAGTCGCGCAGCTTCGGCGTCGTCTTGATGGGCCGGCGCTTCAGTGCCCCTGCCGCCTCGTCGCCGAAATAGGCGAGCAGCAGTGGAATTTCGTCGCGACGTTCGCGCAGCGCCGGCAACGTCAGATGAATGACGCTCAGGCGGTAGAACAGGTCCTCGCGAAAGAGCCCCTGTTCGCTCAATTGCCGCAGATTCTTGTTGGTGGCGGCGACGATGCGCGTATCGACGCTGATCAGCTCGTCCGAGCCGACCCGCTGGATCTCGTGCGACTCCAGCACGCGCAGCAACTTGACCTGGCCCGACAGCGGCAATTCGCCGATTTCGTCGAGGAAGATCGTGCCGGTGTGCGCGCTCTCGAACTTGCCCTTGCGATCGTTCGACGCGCCGGTGAACGCGCCGCGCCGATGGCCGAACAGCTCGGATTCGAGCAGGTTGTCGGGAATCGCGCCGCAGTTCACCGAGATGTAGGGCCGGTCGGCGCGCGCCCCGTTCGCGTGGATCACTTTCGCCATCAGTTCCTTGCCGGTCCCGCTCTCGCCGTCGATCAGCACCGGCAGATCGGTCGGTGCGGCCTTTTCGGCGATTTCGAGCGCGGCGAGCAACTTCGGATTGTCGCCAAAGATACCCTCGAAGATGAAACTGCGCTCGATCAGCGCCTGCCGGCGTCGCTGCACCGCGGGCGCGGGCGCCTCCGGCGCATCGAGAGCATCGGGCGTCTGCGGCGCGGCCACGGCGGCCTCGACGAAGCGCTCCTTGCGCGACATCTGCATGACTTCGTCGCGCAGCACATTCGCCTGATTGAGCAGCTTCTCGATGTCGGCACGCTCGAGCTTGGGTGCCCAGCGCAGCATCGAGCGCAGGATCTCGATCTTCTCGAGCAGGCCGGCATACGAGA
>NZ_QTPQ01000076.1:0-15836 GCF_003853425.1 Burkholderia sp. Bp9140 | reverse complement strand
CCGAGGAAGTGCATCGCGTCCGGCTGTCCGGGCTGCGCGTGCAGGATCGCGTCGTACAGCGCCTTCGCTGGCGCGAGACGGCCGGCCTCGTGATGCGCGAGCGCGGCCCGCAGTTGCAGTTCGATCGGCTCCATTGCGCGCCGCTCAATACGGATGCGGTTCGCGCCCGAAGTCGATCAGTCGGCCGTCGTGCTCGATCATCACGGCCGCGGCGGCGATCCCTTCGCGCGACATCTCGGCGACGATGTCGCGCGCGCGCCATTGCGTCGGAATGATGACCACGTCGGCCGGCGCCGCCTTCAGCGCGTCGCGGAATTCGATCTTCTGGCCGGTGCCCGGCACATACGTGCCGACCTTGTCGGGATCGGAATCGACGACGAGCGGGAAGCGCGCCGCGTCGGCATCGAAGTGATGGATGAACGCGGCGGCCTTGCCCGTGCCGCCCCAGATCGCGACGCGCTGCCCCGATTCGGCGAGTTTCGCGAGCTGCCCGGCGATCGCCGCGCGGTTCCCGACCGAGCGCGCCGCGAACTGCAGCGACGCGTCGGCGCGCGTGCGCGCGTGCTCGGGCACGCCGAGCCGCACCAGCGCATGGACGACTTCGCCGTCGTAGCCGTGCGCGAGCGTCACGATCTCGCCGGCGCGCGCCATCAGCGTGCGGAACGACTCCGTCGTGAACTGCGATACGTGCTCGTAGAAGAAGTCGGCGAGGCGATCCGTCTCGAACACGCGATCGATGCACGGCACTTCCGCGAACAGCCAGCACACGTTCGGCTGGCGCGCCGCGCCCCATGCGAGCTGCTCGACGAGCTTCGCCGGTTCGGTCAGGTGTTCGAGCACGTGCCGGATCACGATCGCGTCGGGGCGGAACGCGGGCATGTCGGCCAGCGGTGCGAACAGCCGCGCGTGGAATTCGATGCCGTTGCCGGTGCCCGCGCTCGCGTTCGGATCGAAGCCCGCGAAGCGGCCGCCGCGGCTCGCCTGTGCGAGGCCGCGCACGAAATGACCTTCGCCGCAGCCGATCTCGACGACCGTCGGCTCGGCCGGCAGCGCGCCAAGCAGCAGGTCGCGCGTGGCCGCGAGATGGCCTTTCCAGATCCCGCCGCTGTTGAACATCCGGTTCGGGTTGCGCTGGTACGGAATCGCGTCGTAGCTGAACCGGTGGTTCCACACGTGCGAACACCGCGGGCACTGGACGAAATCGAGCGCATGGCGCGGCAGCTCGCGCGCCGCTTCGGCGGACGCGGGCCACGCGAGCGTCGCGAGCGTGCGCTCGCCGGCCGGGAAGAACGGCGCGGCAACGGTGTGCGCGCAGACGGGGCAGGGGGCGTCGATCAGATCGTGGCTCATGCATTCACCAGTTTGCGGAAATGGGCGATCGTCTCCTTCAGGCCATCCTCGAGCGCGATGCCGGGCTGCCAGTCGAGGCGCTGACGCGCGCGGCCGATGTCGGGACGGCGCTGCAGCGGATCGTCGGCCGGCAGCGGGCGATATTCGATGCGGCTTTTCGAGCCGGTGAGCCGCAGCACGCATTCGGCCAGCTCGCGGATCGTGATCTCGCTCGGGTTGCCGAGGTTCATCGGTCCGGTGTCGTCGTCCTGGTCCATCATCCGCAACAGGCCTTCGACGAGATCGTCGACGTAGCAGAACGAGCGCGTCTGGCTGCCGTCGCCGTACAGCGTGATCGGCTCGCCGCGCAGCGCCTGCATGATGAAGTTCGACACGACGCGTCCGTCGTCGACGCGCATGCGCGGACCGTAGGTATTGAAGATCCGCACCACGCGGATGTCGACGCCGTGCTGGCGGTGATAGTCGAAGAACAGCGTCTCGGCGCAGCGCTTGCCTTCGTCGTAGCATGCGCGCAGCCCGTTCGGATTCACGTTGCCCCAGTAGCTTTCCTGCTGCGGATGCTGCTGCGCGTCGCCGTACACCTCGCTCGTCGACGCCTGCAGGATGCGCGCGCCGCAGCGCTTCGCGAGACCGAGCATGTTGATCGCGCCGAGCACGGCCGTCTTCACCGTCGACACCGGGTCGCTCTGGTAGTGCACGGGGCTCGCCGGGCAGGCCATGTTGAACACGCGGTCCGCTTCGACGTAGAGCGGCAGCCACACGTCGTGGCGGATCACCTCGAAATTGACCTGGCCGATCAGGTGTTCGATGTTGCGCTTGCTGCCGGTGTGGAAGTTGTCGACGCACATCACGTCGTAGCCGGCGCCGACGAGCCGCTCGCACAGATGCGAGCCGAGAAAGCCCGCGCCGCCGGTGATGAGGACGGACTGGCCGTTCATGATGCGGCACCCGGTGCGGCGTCGACGCGGCGCACCCACATCGCGTGCAGCACTTCCTCGAAATGACGCGCGAAGCGGGGCGCATCGCACAGCGGCGATGCAAGCACCTGCGCACGCAGCGTCGTGCGCAGCACGGCCAGCTCGGCCGGATTGCGCGCGAACGCGACGGCCTTCGCGACGTACGCATCGTCGTCGTCCGCGATCCATTCGGGCAGGCGCGCCGCCTGCAGCAGGCTTTCGCAGATATGCGACAGGAACCGCGCGCCGCGGCGGCCAAGCACCGGCACGCCCATCCACAGCGCTTCGGCCGTGGTCGTGCCGCCCGGGTACGGGAACGGGCTCAACATCAGGTCGACGCGCCGGTAGGCGGCCAGGTATTCGTCGCGCGGCGAGCGGCCTTCGAACAGCAGGCGCGCCGCGTCGATGCCATGCGCGGCGAAGCGGGCCGCGAGCGCGTCCTGCTCGCGCGGGTCGTCGAGATGCGGCGCCTTCACGAACAGCCGTGCGTCCGGCACGTCGCGCAGCACGCGCGACCAGACGTCGATCACGCGGTCGGTGAGCTTCGCGAGCTTGCCGAAATAGCCGAAGGTCGGATAGCCGTTCGCGAGCATCGGCAACGGGCCGCCGTCGAGCTCGATCGCGGGCGGCGTGAAGCACAGATAGCTGTCGGGCAGGTGCCACGCGCGTTCGACGAAATGCGCGGCCTCGTCGGCCGGCATCACGTGGCGGTCGCCCAGCACGTAGTCGATCGCGCGCATGCCGGTGCTCGCGAAGTAGCCGGGCCAGCTCACCTGCAGCGGCGCGGGCTTCCACGCGAACAGCGGCAGGCGGTTGTGGATCGTATGACCGGACGCGTCGATCAACACGTCGATGCCATCGTCGCGAATCCGCGCGGCCGCGGCCGCGTCGTCGAGGCCGGCGAGAGACGTCCACGATGCGAAGCGCGGCTTGAGCCGCGCGGTGACGTCGTCCTCGACGTCGCGCGTCGGATACGCATGCAGTTCGACGCGCTCGCGCTTCAGGTGCGCGAGCATCCCTTCGATGAAATAGCCGACCGGGTGTGCCTTCAGGTCGCCCGACACGATGCCCACGCGCAGCGGCCGCCCGATGCGCGCGGCCAGGTCGACCCGCCACGTCGAATACGGCTGCGCGCGCTGCGTGACGAGCGCATCGAAGCGCGCGGCTTCGTCGAGGTACGCGTGCGGGTCGAACGCGTCGCTGTAGTGGTACGCGAACAGCAGGTTGCTGCGCGGCTCCGGCAGTTCGGGACGCAGCGCGACCGCGTGCTGGTATGCCTCGAGCGCGGCCGGGATCTCGTTCAGGTCGAGCAGCGCGTTGCCCAGGTTGTTGTACGCCTGCCCGTGGTCGGGCTGCAACGCGATCACCTGGCAGAACGCGTCGACGGCCCCGCGCGCGTTGCCCGCAAGCCGCTGCGCGTTGCCGAGGTTGTTGTAGGCGTCGACGTAGCCGGGCCGCAGCTCGATCGCGAGACGGAAGCACTCGGCGGCCGCGGCCGGGCGGTTGTGCGCCTGCATCACGTTGCCGAGGTTGTAGTAGTAGATCGCGTCGGGCTTGATCTCGATCGCGGCCATGATCAGTTCGGACGCCTCGTGATAACGCCCGTACTGGTGACCGATCAGGCCGAGCAGGTGCAGCGCGTCCGCGTGCCGCGGATCGGTGTCGAGGATCCGGCGGTACAGCGTCTCGGCCTCTTCGAGCCGGTCGGCCTGGTGAAGCGCCAGCGCCGCTTCGATCGTGGCGACGGGAGAGTCGGACAGCGTGAGATCAGTCATCGTGGTAAGCCAGCGTGGGTTCGATACGAAGCGCGCATCCGCGCGGAGGCCGGCATCGCATCCGCGCGGACGGCCCTCGACATGCCAGCATTTTCGGCGTGGGGCCGCCGTTCCAATCGGCGGAGCAGGTGGCGGATTTGGTCGCTTTTCATGTGACGGTGCGGCCGGCGGCTTGACGACGATCAGGGTCGCGGTTCGCGCGCACGGCGCACCGGGCGAGCGCCCCCGCGATTCCTCGCGAGACCGTTGCGCGCGTGGCACGACAACGGTTTGCCGCAGCGGCCGGACGCCGTATGCCCAGCCGCCCAAGCCCCGGCGTGTGCCGGCATTCACCGAAATGCGGGGGAAAACGGCCCGCTAATCCGGCATTTGATCCGCGCACGGGCCGATAGACTCGGGCACAGACTTGGAGGCGTCCACCGCGCGGACGATCGCGCAGGGCGCAAGCCGCTTGCCGGCACGCGGCCAGGGATGCTCCGACTCCCCCCTCAGCGCCTGGAGCCATGTGTATGCACGAGTCCTCAATCATCTCCAACTCGAATGACGACCAGCTCGCCGCACGGCGCGAGCTGTTCGACCTGATGCAGACCTATCCCGCGACGCAAGAGGAGCTCGAACGCTCGCTCGGGCTGTTCGTGCGCGGCTCGCTGCTCGCGCGGATTCTCGCGACGTTCGAGGTCTACGAGCAGATCGTGCCGCTGCCGGGCTCGATCCTCGATCTCGGCACCTGGCGCGGCCAGACTGCCGTGCTGTGCGAAAACTTTCGCGCGATCCTCGAGCCGCTGAACTTCCAGCGCCGGATTCACGCGTTCGATACGTTCACCGGCTACGCGGGCTTCTCCGACAGCGATTCGCGCGACCGCAAGCTGTTCTCCGACGGCACGTACTCGCTCGCCGGCGACTATGCGGACCTGCTGCGCAACCTGCTGTCGCTGCACGAGCGCAACAACGCGATGGGCCACGTGAACGGCAAGCACCACGTGTGGGAAGGCGATTGCCGCGACACGCTGGCCGCCTACGAGGAAGCCCATCCGGGCGAACCGGTCGCGCTCGCGTGGTTCGACCTGAACGTGCCGGGGCCCACCCGGCAGGCGTTCGAGACGGTGATGAGGCGCCTCGTGCCGGGGGGCGTGGTCGCGTTCTGGCAGCTCACGCGCGGCGGCCAGACGCCGGCCGAAGGGATCCACTACGTGCGCGAGCTGCTCGGCAAGCATCCGCACCGGATCCACAAGGCGAAGTCGTATCCGTCGCTGTGCTACCTCACCTTCCCGGAAGGCGGCGGGGTGCGCACATGAAGATCGCGATCCTCGGCAACGGCATCCTCGGGCTGATGACGGCCCGTGCCTGGCAGCGCGCCGAGCCGGGCATCGAGCTCGTCGTCGTCGGTCCGGCGCAGCGCCCGGGCTCGGCGACGCGCGCGGCCGCCGCGATGCTCAACTCGTTCACCGAACTGGAAGGCGATTCGCTCGGCACGCCGATCGACCGCTTCAAGTTCGAACTGAGCCGCGCGGCGACCGCCGCGTGGCCCGACGTATTCGCCGAGATCTGCACGCCGGATCGCGCGGTCGCGCACGGCTTCGGCACCTACGTGCTCAACAACGCCGCGACCGACGCGCTCGACGACGAGAACTTCGCGGCGATGCGGCGCTTTTGCCGCGAGTTCGAGGAGCCGTGCGAAGCCGTCGATCCGGCCGGCATCCCGAACTACCACCCGCTCCCGCAGTTTCGCGCGCTGAACGCGGTGTATCTGAAGCGCGAAGGCTGGGCGAACCCGAAACAGTTTCTCGATGCGCTCCAGGCCAGCGTGGCCGCGGCCGGCAACGTCACGTTCGTGTCGGCCGAAGTGGAGCGCATCGACGTCGCGGGCGGGCGCGTCGCCGGTGCGCGCCTGAGCGACGGTGCGACGCTCGACGCCGACCGGTTCGTGCTCTGCAACGGCGCGAACCTGACGCGCGTGCTGCAGGCGAGCCTGCCCGACCTTCCGGTGCAACGGCTGTTCTACGGGATCGGCATGTCGATCGAGCTGCAGAGCAGCGAGAGCGTGCATACGCACTGCGTGCGCACGACCAACCGCGGCCTCGCGTGCGGCGTCTATTCGGCGCCTTACGGCCCGGACCGCACGCTCGTCGGCGCGAGCAACTACATCAGCCCGGTGCCGCACGAACACGGGCATGCCGGCAGCGCGTACACGCTGCTCAAATCCGCGATGGACCAGATCAACTCGCGGTTCTCGCGCGCGAATCTCGTCAACGTGAACGTCGGCTGGCGGCCGACGACGTCCGACCTGTATCCGCTGATCGGCGAAACCAGCGTGCGCGACCTGTGGATTCTCGGCGGCACCAAGCGTGACGGTTTCCACCTGTCGCCCGTGCTGTGCCGCGACCTCGTCGCCGCGATGCGCGGGCTGCCGATCGATCCGCGCTATGCGGAGCTGGCGCCCGAGCGGCCGCTGATCCGCAACCTGTCGCGCGAGGCGGCGATCGCGAAGACGATCCGCCACCAGATCAACGCCGCTTACCAGCACGACTTCGTGCCCGCGCGCAACCGCATGGTCGAGCAGCTCGAACGCTCGATCCGCGCGGACCTCGAGGCACTGCACGACCGGCTCGGCGCGACCGACTGGGGCATTCCGCCCGAGCTCGTCGACATGTACCGGTACGGTCACATCCCGGCCTGAGCGACATGACTGCCCAGCCGAAACGCATCGCGATCGTCCAGTCGAACTACATCCCGTGGAAGGGCTACTTCGACCTGATCGCCGCGACCGACGAGTTCATCCTGTACGACGACGCGCAGTACACGCGGCGCGACTGGCGCAACCGCAACCAGATCAAGACGCCGCAAGGCGTGCAATGGCTGACCGTGCCGGTCCGGGTGAAGGGCCGCTATCACCAGAGCATTCGCGACACCGAGATCGACGGCACGGACTGGGCCGGACAGCACTGGACGCGGCTGCGGCAGAACTACGCGCGCGCGCCGCATTTCTCGCGCTACGCGGACGAGCTCGAAGCGCTCTACCTGCACGGCCGGCACGACACGTTGAGCGCGCTCAATCTCGCGATGCTGACCTGGATCAACCGGCAGCTCGGCATCGCCACGCGCATGTCGTCGTCGTCCGACTACGTGCTGGAAGGCGATCGCACCGACAAGCTGCTGAACCTGTGCCTGCAGGCCGGTGCGACCGAATACCTGTCGGGCCCCGCCGCACGCGACTATCTCGACGAAAGCCGGTTCACGGCCGCGCAGGTCGCGGTGCGCTGGTTCGACTATCCGGACTATCCGCCGTATGCGCAGCTGTGGGGCGAGTTCGTCCACGGCGTGACGGTGCTCGACGTGCTGTTTCATTGCGGCCCGGATGCGCGCCGGCATGTCGTGACCGGCCGAAACTGAGGATTGCGCGATGCACGATTCCCGACACTCCAACCTGCTGGCGGACGTCGCCGCGTATTACAGCGCGCGTCTCGCCGAGCATGGCCAGACCGCGCGCGGCGTGGACTGGAACGGCGAGGACGGCCAGCGGCTGCGGTTCGCCCAGCTGACGAAGATCGTCGCGCCAGCCGCCGAAGGCTTCTCGATCAACGACCTCGGATGCGGCTACGGCGCGCTGGTGGACTTTCTCGACGAGCAGGCGGCAGGGCGCGGCCATACCTATGCGGGCAACGACGTTTCACCGGAGATGATCGATGCGGCCCGGCAGCGCTATCGCGATCGCGGCGACGTGTCGTTCCACGTCGGCGACACGCCGTCGTCGGTCGCCGACTACGGCATCGCGTCGGGCATCTTCAACGTGCATCGCGGCCACGGCGACGACGCGTGGCTCGAGTACATCCATGCAACGGTCGACACGCTGCATGCGACGAGCCGTCTCGGCTTCGCGTTCAACTGCCTGACGTCGTATTCCGATCCGCCGCACATGCGTCCCGAGCGGCTGTACTACGCCGATCCGTGCGCGCTGTTCGATCGCTGCAAGCGCCGCTACGCGCGCCACGTCGCGCTGCTGCACGACTACGGGCTGTACGAATTCACGATCCTCGTCCGGAAGGATGGCTGAGCGCCCACACGCAAGCCACCGGCCCCGTTGCCCCTCTTCACGCCTTCGCGGAGTCCCGCCATGTTCGCTCCTCCCAATCTCGACCGCATTCCGTTCGGCCGCCCGTTCATCGTCGGCAAGGAGCTCTACTACATCGCGAAGGCGGTCGAACAGGGCGGGCTCGCCGGCGACCAGGCATTCACCAGGCTGTGCCACCAGTGGCTGGAAACGCGCATCGGCTGTCATCGCGCGCTGCTCACGCACTCGTGCACGGCCGCCCTGGAGATGGCGGCGATCCTCACCGACGTCGGCCCGGGCGACGAAGTCATCATGCCGTCCTATACGTTCGTGTCGACCGCCAATGCGTTCGCGCTGCGCGGCGCAACGCCCGTGTTCGTCGACATCCGTCCCGATACGCTGAACCTCGACGAAAGACTGGTTGCCGCCGCGATCACCGAGCGCACGCGCGCGATCGTCCCCGTCCACTATGCGGGCGTGTCGTGCGACATGGACACGCTCGCGCACCTGGCCGATGACTATCGGCTATGGGTCGTCGAGGACGCCGCGCAGGCGATCCAGTCGACCTGGAAGGGCAAGCCGCTCGGCAGCCTCGGCCATCTCGCGTGCCTCAGTTTCCACGAGACCAAGAACGTGATCGCCGGCGAAGGCGGCGCGCTGCTCGTCAACGACGAGCGACTCGTCGAGCGCGCGGAGATCATCCGCGAAAAAGGCACCAACCGCAGCCAGTTCTTTCGCGGCCAGGTCGACAAGTACACGTGGGTCGACGTCGGTTCGTCCTATCTGCCCGGCGAACTGATCGCCGCGTTCCTGTACGCGCAGTTCGAGCATGCGGACGTGATCACCGCGCAGCGGCGCGCGACCGTGAAGCGCTACGAGGATGCGCTGCGGCCGCTGCACGATGCCGGCCGCCTCACGCTGCCCGCGACGCCGCTGAGCGAAGCGGGCAATGGCCACCTGTTCTATTTCCTCGCGCGCGACCTCGCGGAGCGCACGGCGCTGCTCGAGCGGATCCGCGATGCGGGCGTGTTCGCCGTGTTCCACTACGTGCCGCTGCACAGCTCGCCGGCGGGCCGCCGCTACGGCCGTTGCGGCTCCGGCATGCAGGTGACCGATGACGTCGCCGACCGGCTCGTGCGCCTGCCGCTATACCACGCGATGAGCGACGCGGAGCAGGACCGCGTCATTCAGGTGGTATCCGACTTCTACCGGACCGGGGCACGAACGGCCGGCCGCCAACCTTCATCGCACCTCGTGCCATCCGCTCCATGAACGATTCGCCCAGCATCTTCGCGCCGCTCGGCCATCCTTATTACGTCTCCGCCCCCGGCTACAAGCAGACGTCCGGCGGCGTGCGCGCGATGCACTACCTGTGCCACGCGCTGAACCTGCTCGGCTGCGAGGCCTACCTCCATACGACGGAAGTCCATCCCGGGCTGCGTACGCCGTTGCTGACGCAGGAGATCGCGCACGCGCACCTGGCCGCGGGCCGCAGCCCGATCGCCGTCTATCCGGAGATCGTCGAAGGCAATCCGCTCGGCGCGCGCTGCGTCGCACGCTACCTGCTCGCGGAGCCGGGCCGCATCAACGGCAATCCGATCGACCTCGCGCCGACCGATCTCGTGATCGCGTTCGGGCCATCGATCGTTCCCAACGGATGGCAGGCCGATCTGCTGAGAATGCCGCTCGTCGATACGCGCATCTTCCACTGCGACGGCGTCGACGATGCCACCCGCCGCGGCACGGCCGTGTTCCTGAACCGACATCTGCGCCGCGGCGGCAGCCTGCATCCCGCGACGGCCGAGTCGATCGAGATCTCGGGACGCGTGGTGCAGCGCTCCGCGCACGAACTCGCCGAACTGTTTCGCCGTGTCGAATGCCTGTACCTGTACGAATGGTCCACCGCGGCCTTCGAGGCGCTGCTGTGCGGCTGCCCGGTCGTGTGCATCCTGAACGACGCGTCGATGCCGACCGCGGAACGCTGGGTGATGGGCGGCAAGGGGATCGCGTGGGGGCTCGATCCGCACGAAATCGCGCACGCGAAAGCGACCGTGCACGCGGCGCGCGACGTGTATCGGGAAGAACAGGCGACGTTCTGGCGGCAATTGCGGCAGTTCGTCGAGAAGACCCAGGCGCACGCCGATGCGCTCGATGCGCGCGCCGGCCCGAACGGCGCGGCCACCACGCGACCGGCCGCGCCCGCGACGCGGCGCATGGCCGTCGTGTGCATGGAGCCGGCCACGGATCCGCACATCACGACGCGTTTCGCCACGCCGTTGCGCGCGCTCGAGCGCGAATGGACGGCCGACTTTCCCGTCGGCGCGAACGGCATCGACCTCGATGCGCTGCAACGGGCCGACGTGATCGTCCTGCACGGCGCGACGCCGAGCCTGTTGTCGGGTGCCGCGCTCGAGCAGATGTTCACGCTCGGCAAGCCGGTCGTCTGCGACCTCGACAGGCCGCTCGACGCGTTTTCGCTCGACGATCCGCACATCGCCGGCAGCGCGCGCCGGCTCGCCGCCATGCGTGACGCGATCCGCCGTGCCGATGCACTGGTGGTGCGATCGGACGCAATGGCCGCCACGTATCATCACGTGAACGCGGCGGTACACGTGTTGCCGGCCGATGCGGAGCCCGCACGGCACGGCGCGCTGTACGCGCGGCTCGCCGAACACGGGCGGCGGCCGGCCGCCACGGCTCCGGCGCCCGGCGAACCGCGCGCGATGCGCGCGCAGCAGAAGAAGCGCCTCGTCGCCTACGCGATCGATCCGGTCGACGGCGCGTCCGTGCAACGCCGCCTCGCGCTGCCGTTCGCACGGCTCGAGGACGACTGGGCGCTCGTCAGCGGCCTGGCCGACAGCACGGCGATCGCCGCAGCCGACGCCGTGCTGCTCGATCGCCACACGCCAGGCCTGCTGCCGCTGACGGCGCTGAGCGCGATCTTCGAGTTCGACAAACCCGTGATCTACGCGACCGATCTTCCGCTCGCCGTGCGGCCGTCGGCGCAGGCCGACGCGACGTGGACCGGCATCGCGTTTGCGCTCGGCAACGCGCACGCGATCATCGTCCCGACGCCGGATCTCGCGCGCCAGTACCTGCCCTGGAACCCGAACGTGTTCGTGCTGCCCGACAGCGTCGATCTCGACCTGTTCCTGCGCGCGGTGCCGGCATCCAGCAACGCAAGCGTGACGATCGGCGTCGCCGGCGCATCGCTGCTGCCGGCCAATTTCGCCTTGGTGGACGCCACGCTGCGTGCGCTCTGCGAGCGCCATGCCGGCCGCATTGCCGTGCAATTCTTCGGCGCGCGGGTGCCGGCCGGCTGGGAGCATCATCCGGCGGCGGAGTTCCGGCCCGCGCCCGACGGATACCGCGCATACGCGCAGCAATTGCGCGTGCTCGACTGGGATGTCGCGCTGATGCCGCTCGCCGATACCGGCGACGGCGCGGGCAGCACGATCCAGCGACAGGAATTCGCGGCCGCCGGCATCGCCGTCGTCGCGAGCGACCGGCCGGCCCTGCGCATCGCACTGAACGACGGCGACGACGTGCTGCTCGCCGGCGATGCCGCGCACGCATGGGACGACGCGCTCGATCGCCTGATCACGCGGCCCGCGCTGCGCCGGCGGATCGCCCGTACCGCGCAGGCACGCGTGCGTAAGCACGACGCGTTGCAGGCGCGCCTGCCGCTGGTTCGCGAGACCTACCGGATGTGTATCGAACGCGAAGGCACGGCCGTACGGTTGCCGCCGCGGGATGCGCCGATTCCCGGCGCGCTGATCCTCGACGCCACCGGCGACGCCGAACGCGTGCAGGCCGCGCTGCGCATCGTCGCGGCGCGTGCCGAACGGGATCTGCTGAGCGTCGTGCTGACGACGTCGCCCGGCCCGTGGCCCGAGTGGACGGACCGGCTGCGCTACCTGGGTACGTCGGCACAGGAGTACGCGGCCACCGCCGACCAGCTGAGCGCGATGCCCGCGTTCGACTGGGTCGCGATCATCGACACCGCGGACATGGAGACGGGCGCCGGCACGCCGGAAACGGCGATCGCGGACGCCGCGATCGATTGACGACGGCGCGGGCATTCGCGCGTCAACTGCTCGACGAACACCCGCCGCAACTGCTCGAGCTGCACGAGCTGGAACTGCACGAACTCGACGACGAACAATTCGTGTTCGAGTCGGTCGAGGTGTACGTGGAACCGGACGAGCCGCCGCTGCGCGCCGCGACCGGCGGCACCGGCGGCGGCTCCATCAGCACCATCGAATGCGCGGCCCACGCGGTGCCGGCCAGCGCGCCCGCGCCGAACAACGCGGTCGCCCAAAGCAGCGCGTCCGGCGAATCGGGCTCGTCGCGGCGGGCGCTGCGGTGCGCGGCGAGCGCCGTTCTCGCACCGACCGTCAGGCCGCCGCGCCCGAATCCCGTCAGGCGCCGCGCGACGATCCGGTATGCGATGGCAAACACCGCCATGCTGATGACCAGCAGCAGCACCGGCCGCCCGCGGCTCAACCCGACCGCGAGTTTCGCCGCGCCGGTGCCGAGCACGGCCAGCGCGATCGCGCGCGAGGCCATGCGTGCGGCCCGCATCTCACCCGCCGCCCACAGCCAGCCACGCCCGCGCAGCGCGTTCGCGCCAGCGGACACGCGACGCGCGAGCAGTTGACGGAACGCGCCGAAGCTGGCCTCGCCGTCCGGCTGCGCGGCGAGCCAGTGGCACTCGTCCGCATACGCGCCGCCCCGCATCGGGTCGACGCTGCGCACGCGCGCGCCCAGCCGCCCGGCCATCGACAGGTCGATCGCGCCTGCCTGGACGAGCGACAGCGTCGCCACCTGCGCGGCCCGCGATTCGTCGCCCGCGAGATAGGCGGCCTCCTCGGCCGTCAGGCCCGACGAGACGGCTTGCACGTGTCGGCGCCGGCAGCGGTATTCGATCTGCTGCAGCACGACGATCAGCAGCAGCGCGACGATGCAGACCGGCAGGTAGAACGCGAGAAACTGCAGTCCCGTGTAGTTCAGGACGTCGAAGTCGCGCGCCGATGCGGCCGTCGCGATGACGCTCGCGGCGGCAGCGGGCACCGCCGCCTTCGGCAGCCGGTCGCGCCAGGTTCGGCGGGCTGCCGGGCCTGCTGCAGACGGCGGTTCCGCCTGCCTGTCGGCGCCTGCCCCCGCCGTCGCCGTCGCCCTCGCCTGCGGCGATCCGGCATCGGCCGGCCGGGACTCGGGACGCGGCCAGATCGACGCGGGTGGCTCGCGGCCGAACAGGCGGCGATAGCTGTCGAGCGTGTCCTGGTAGCGCCGCGCGTACACGGCGGCTTCGTCCGGCGCGCCGGTGCCGGGCATGTGATGCAGCCGCGCGCGCAGCACATCGGCGCAGAACACGTCCCAGTACTCGACCGTGTATTGCAGGTGGAAATGCCATGCGGCATCGACCGCGACCGACGGCGTGACCGGGTGTCCGGCCGCCTGCGCGAGGAACGCGAAGCGCTTGTATTCGTCGATCACGGCCAGCGCGTGCGCATGTGTCCAGCCTTCCGCTTCGGCGAGGCGGCGGCTGTACGGCAGCGCGGCGTGCGGGTCGTCGGGGGAATAGGCAAGCAGACGCGTGAGCAGCGCCTGCTGCGCGTCGGTCAGCGCGCGGGCATCGCCGGCGGCCGGGAGAGACGGGATGGCTGCCATCGGGAGAGTCGGCGCGATGCGCGGACGGCCGCCGCGATCGACGCTTGGAGTTGTCGTTGCGGGGATTCTCGCATAACGGGGTGGCGGCGAAACGGCGCGGGAAGCCGCACGGACTCGGCCGAGTGCGCAACGCGACGCTTCAGCGAATTCAGAAAAACGGATCGGGAAATTCGACGCCTGGAATCAGGCCATTTGGCGCGCCCGGCTGGGATCGAACCAGCAACCCCTGCCTTCGGCAGCTTTACCAATGCGCAGCACATCCTTGTAAATCAAAGCCTTACGCAACGCGCAAACTGCAAAACCAAGGCTACACAGGGTCAATCAAGGCCAATCCAGCTCGTCCAAGCTGTAATTTAGCTGCACTCGCGGCGGTCCACTCGCCAGTCCATCAGGGCCTCCCTTATCCAGCACCGCCTCAAAGATCGCCACCCAGGCAACTTCGCGGTATCCTTGCCGCTTTGGTCAGGCCCAATATCCCGGCATCGAATTGCACATGGGTTCCATCCTGCCGGCGCAATAGCCCTATGAGGCATTAAACATGCTCGTCACGCATCTCGCTCTCAAGAACTGGAGAAACTTTCTCGAAGTCAATGTTCCACTTCGCGAACGCACCTATCTGCTGGGTGCCAACGCCTCCGGAAAATCAAATTTGTTAGATGTCTTCCGATTTCTTCGAGACATCAGCAAGCCGCAGGGCGGCGGTTTGCAAAAGGCAATACATGACCGCGGTGGCATTCAGAAATTGCGTTGCTTGCACGCTCGCAAGGATCCTGAGGTGCGCATAGAGGTTGATCTTGCAGAGGCAGCGGGCGACGAACCTGTTTGGCGTTACATATTAGGCTTTAAGCATGAAGGAAAGGGAGCACATCGGACGCTGATTTCAATTGAACAGGTGTGGCACAAGGGTAAGCGGATACTGAATCGCCCGGACGACAATGACAAAAGGGATGCCGTCCGCCTTACCCAAACCGCATTGGAACAGATCCAAGCCAACGCACCCTTCCGAGAACTTGCAACGTTCTTCGGTGAAGCAACATACCTACATCTAGTTCCCCAATTATTGAAATATGGCGATCAGATTGGCGGACAGCGCCTCGAAGATGATCCGTTCGGTCAAGGTTTTCTCGAACGAATTGCCAAGACTTCGCCCAAGGTCCGAGACTCACGCCTGAAGAAAATCGAGACGGCGCTTGCGTTAGCAGTTCCACAATTCAAAGAGTTACGCTTCACTTCAGACAAAGTTAATGGCCGTCCGCATTTAGAGGCAATGTACACGCATTACCGTCCCAACGCTGGCTGGCAACGTGAAGAACAGTTTTCGGATGGTACGCTTCGCTTGCTGGGCCTTTTGTGGGTTTTGCTAGAGAGCGACTCCTTGTTACTACTCGAAGAGCCGGAACTGTCACTTAACGACGCCATCGTGCGCGAGGTTCCACGTTTATTACAGCGTGTGCAGCGTGACAGAAAGAAGCGCTCTCGGCAGGTCTTGATCAGTACACACAGCGAGGCTCTGCTTAGCAACCAAGGCATTGACGGTCGCGGCGTACTTTTGCTGGAACCTGCTCAAGAAGGGACACGGGTTCGCGTTCTCAACGAGATGGAAGAGTTGGTTTTGAAGAGTGGACTTTCTGTCGCAGAAGTCGTGTTGCCCAAGACCCACCCCAAATCGGCAGAACAGTTGGGGTTGTGGTAATGGTTTGGATCGTACTTGCAACAGAAGATGAATTAAGCGAGCAAGTAGGCCTTTGCCTTGCCTCCGAAGCTGGGTTGGATGTTGGTCAATGCCTAAGGCGAGGCGGCAACGGCTACCTCCGGAGCCGACTCGCAAATTTCTGTCAGATCGCAGAACAACAGCCGGTTCTTCTTATCACCGATCTCGATCAATCGGCCTGCGCCTCGACGTTGATGAACAGTTGGTTCGGGCAGATGCAACGACCGGCGAAACTCCTATTTCGTGGGACCTATCCGTGATTTCGTGGGCGAGGCATATCATGAGGTGTAAAGGCCATGGATATGCCGATGAAGAAGAAAAGA
>NZ_QTPQ01000075.1:0-17305 GCF_003853425.1 Burkholderia sp. Bp9140 | reverse complement strand
TGCGTGTGAAGGTTCGGTCAGACGCGTTTTCAGACTCGAGACTTTGTGCAAACAATGAAGCTATTGTGATAAGAAAAATTATCTTCCCGATGCTGCGAGAATCTGCAGGAGTGACGGGATTGGAACTCTCATCTTTCCGGCTGCCACACCGATCGCGCCAAGTCTAGAATCTTCCGAAACGCCCTGCTTTGGCGCAGGAGTCAGTCGGCCGTCCAACCAGTTAATCGCGTTTGCAGCGCTAGGCCGCGCTTCGGCAACGGCCGCTCGATTCTGGGCGATGAAGTGGCAACTGTCGGTTCGTTCTTCAAGGCTGCGCAAAAAACCGGGCGTCGCGCGTATCCCACTCGGCGACCGCCTCGCTACCGATCGCTAACCCTGCCTCGTGATGCTGACCAGCCGGCATGCGGATCCCGATCTCCTGCTGCCACGGCGTCGCGACCGCGTAATGCATCGCATCGCCGAGATACGTGATGTCACGCACCGTCACAGCAAGCCCACCACCTGACTGCCCGCTGCGGTGCGCACGCAGTCGCATCCGCTCGGGGCGGATCATCAGCGTTCCGTCGATGCCTGCCGGCACCTCACTGCACGCGTCGGCCTCAACCGGATCGCCGTTTGGAAATACGCCCCCCGCTCGACCACTCCCATTCGACGTCATCCGCACCGGCAGGAAATTCGAGTTGCCAACGAAGCCGGCGACGAACCGGGATGCCGGGTTCGCATACAGCGTCTCACCGGTGCCGACCTGTTCGATGCGCCCCTGGTTGAATACAGCGATGCGATCGGACAGCCGCAGCGCCTCTTCCTGGTCGTGCGTCACGTAAAGGATCGTGACGCCCGTTTCCTGATGAATCCGGCGCAATTCGAGCTGGATTTCCTCCCGCAGCTTCTTGTCGAGCGCCGACAGCGGCTCGTCCATCAGCAGTAGCGGCGGATCGTACGCCAGTGCACGTGCGATCGCGACCCGCTGCTGCTGCCCGCCCGACAACTGCGCCGGCATGCGGTCTCGGCACTCGAACAAATGCACGAGCTTGAGCATGCGCTCGACCTTGTCCTTGACCTCGACGTCCGGCCGTCGCCTCACCCTCAGCGGAAACGCGACGTTCTCGGCCACGCTCAGGTGCGGAAACAGCGTATAACGCTGAAACACCATGCCGATGTTCCGCCGATTCGGCGGCACCGCCAACAGCGGCTTGCCGTCGAGCATCACGCGCCCTTCGGTCGGCTCCTGGAATCCCGCGACGATATAGAGCGTCGTGCTCTTGCCCGATCCCGACGGCCCCAGGAAAGTCATGAATTCCCCCTTGCGCACGTCCAGCGACACGCTGTCGATGGCGACCACGTCATCGTAGGTCTTGCGCAAGTGCTGGATCTGCAGAAACTCGGTATTCACGGTTTTTATCCTCTGTCTACCGCGCACGGCGCACCAAAGCGCCAGCACACATCAATACGGCCGTCAGGCCAACAAGCAATGACGACGCGGCAGCCACGACCGGCGTCAGATCCTGGCGCAACGTGGCCCAGATCCGCACTGGCAACGTCTGCAAGGTCGGGCTCGCCATGAAAATCGACACGACCACCTCGTCCCACGATGCAAGGAACGAGAAGATCGCCGCCGCGAGCAGGCCGAGCCGGATTGCCGGTAGCGTCACGCGCCACTTGACCTCGAGCGGTGACGCGCCGCAAATCAATGCCGCATCCTCGACCGTCACATCGAAGCTCGCGAGCGAATTGCTGATCGAGATGATCGAGAACGGCAGCGCGAGAATCAGATGGCCGATCACAAAGCCCGTCATCGTGCCGTTCAGGCCGATGCGCAGCACAAACGCATAGAGCGCAACCGCCAGCACGACCACTGGCAGCACCATCGGCGTGATGAAGAACGCCTGTACGAACGAGCGGCCGCGAAACTTCCCGCGCACAAGCGCCAGCGACGCGAGGAACCCGATCGACACCGACAGCACGGTGACGATCACTGCCACCTGTGCGCTCGTGAGTAGCGAATCGAGCCAGTCAGAGTTGGTCAAGAGCTGACGGTACCAAGTCAGCGTCCAGCCGGGCGGCGGAAAGATCAGCCACTGCGAATCACCGAACGACAGCGCGACAATGAACAGGATCGGCAGCAGCAGGAATAGTCCCACCGCGCAACCGATGGCGATCAAGATCCAGCGTAAGCCGCCAAGACGGTCGAAATCGAGCAACATGTCAGCGACCTCCGAAGCCGGTCCGCGCGCCACCAGTCAGGCGCAACTGCAGCGCGTACAACCCTAGCGTCACGGTCAGCAGCACCAGTGCGGCTGCGCTGGCGAGCCCCCAGTTCAGCAGCGACTGGACGAGCTGTGCGATCAGTTCGGCAAGCATCATGTACGAAGCCCCCCCGAGCAACGCAGGCGTGACGAAATAGCCGAGGGCCATCACGAACACCATCAGCGTGCCGCTCGCGATGCCGGGCAGCGCGAGCGGCACGAGCACGCGCCAGAACGCCTGCCATCGGCTCGCTCCGCAGATCGCAGCAGCGCGCAGTGTCGACGGGTCGAGCGCGCGCAGCGTCGCATGCAGCGGCATCACAATGAACGGCAGCATGATGTAGGTCATGCCGATCGTGACACCCACCAGGTTGTTGACGAGCGCGAGCGGCTCGCGAACGAGGCCGGTCGCCATCAGCAAGCGATTGATCGGCCCCGTTCCCTGCAGCAGCACCATCCACGCGAAGGTCCTCGCGAGCAAGTTGGTCCACATCGACAGCAGCAGGATCGCGAACAGCAGCGCGCTGACCCGGCGCGGCGCGATCGCGAGCAACCAGGCGGTCGGGAAGCCGACCGCCAGCGTCGCAACCGTGACCACCGACGCGACCAGAAACGTGTTGCCGAACACGCGCAGGTAGGTCGTCGAGCCGACGAGCTGCGCATAGTTCTGCAGCCCTGGGGTCGGCTCGAGCACGCTACGCAGCAGCAGCGACAGCACCGGCAGCAGGAAGAAGATCACCAGCAGCAGCAGTGCCGGAATCAGCATTCGGATGTTCCGCCAGTCGCGCCGATCGCGCTTCGCCGTCGTGCGTGGGTGCACGACGGATCTCAATACGTTAGCCATAGTGCCTCCGAACTACCTCATCGATCCCAGCGCGTCACTTCGACTGCCACGCGTACCAGCGCTTGCCGATCGCCTCGCGGTTGTCGGCCCAGTACTTCATGTCGAGATTGATCTGTGACGTCTTGTGCTGGTCCGGCAGATTCTGCGCGGCCGCAGCGGGCATCAGCGCGGCCGACTTCAAGTTGATCGGCGCGTAGCCTGTCTCCGCCGCGAACTTCGCCTGAGCTTCCGCGCTCGTCGCCGCCGCGAGGAACTTCATCGCCTCGGCCTTGTGCTTCGCCCCCTTCGGTATGACGAGCATGTCGGCCGCAGTGAGGTTCTGGTTCCACGAGATCCCGACCGGCACGCCGGTCTGCTCGAGCGCGTGCACGCGGCCGTTCCAGAACATGCCGAGCGGCGCTTCGCCCGACGCGAGGAGTTGCTGGGACTGCGCGCCACCACTCCACCACACGATGTCGCCCTTGATCGTATCGAGCTTGCGGAACGCTCGATCGAGGTCTAACGGATAAAGCTTGTCCGGTGCGACGCCGTCAGCGAGCAACGCGCTCTCGAGCACGCCCGGGGCGGACCACTTGTACAGCGTGCGCTTACCGGGGAAGCGCTTGGTGTCGAATAGGTCGCTCCAGGTCGACGGCTGCGCACCTTTGTATCTGCTCTTGTTATAGCCGAGCACAAACGAGTAGTAAAAGCTCCCAACCGCGGTCGGCGAAACGAAGCGCGGATCGAGACTGTCCTTCTTGACGAATGAGAAATCGATTGGCTCAACCAGCCCGGACTTCTGCGCCGCATAAGCGAAATCGCCTTCGACGTCGACGACGTCCCAGCTCACGTTGCCGCTTTCGACCATCGCCTTGAACTTGCCATAGTCGGTCGGCCCGTCCATCACGACGCTTGCGCCGGTCGCCTGCGTGAATCCGGGTACCCAGCTCTTCTGCTGCGCCGACTGCGTCGTGCCGCCCCAGCTCGTGAACACGACCGGATCGCTGGCACTGGCGTCCAGCGTTGCGGACATAACTGCACAAGCAACCACCAGGTGCGCTGCGAACGAGGTCAATCTGATGCTCATCTCAAACTCCATAGAACGGGATAACAGCGTTGGGCCCGAGTCGCATACCGCTCATGCGAGCGACGAGAATGGCGCGGGCTTCATGATCTTGTTTTCCATCTCTTCCATCAGCGCCTGGATCTAGCGCGCGAACGCCTGCGTTTCCGGGTCGCCGGCTCATTCGAGGTGCGGATACACACCGACTTCGTCCGTGTCTAGTCGGGCACCGCATCGAAGTCTCCCTCATGGCCGAGCCGCGACAGCCCGCGGCCACCGAACGGCACAATCGGCGACACCGTACGGTTCTTGTTGACCCGCACGGTGCGCGCGTGCGAACCAGAGGGAGATGCAGCACGCCGGCTAGTGGTGCAATGCCGAAGCACAACGCATTGTTGCCACGCTGTGTTCAAGAGTGGTAAGCCGTCTCGCCGTGCGAACTGACGTCGAGCCCGTCCCGTTCGCGCTCGTGGTCGACGCGCAGGCCAATCGTCATATCGACCAGCTTGAATGCCACCACCGAAACGACCGCCGACCAAACGAGCGAGATTCCGACACCCCAGCACTGCGCGATCACCTGATCGGCGATGTGATAGTCGGACACCTTGTTCGCGACGTAGTCGTAGACACCCGTGCCGCCGAGCGACGGCGCCGCGAACACACCTGTCAGTAGCGCGCCGGTGATTCCACCGATGCAATGCACACCGAACACGTCGAGCGAATCGTCGACACCAATCAAACGCTTGAGACCATTCACGCCCCAATAGCACACGATGCCGGCGATCAAGCCCATTGCGATTGCCCCCATCGGGCCGACGTAGCCGCACGCTGGCGTGATGACGACCAGTCCTGCAATAGCGCCGGACACCGCGCCGAGCATGGAGGGCTTCTTCTTCGCCGACCACTCGACGAAGGTCCACGAGACCGTGGCCGCGCATGTGGCCAGCAAGGTCGTGACAAACGCGAGGGTCGCCGCACCGCTGGCCTCGAGTGCGGAGCCGACGTTGAAGCCGAACCAGCCGACCCACAGCAGAGACCCGCCAATCATCGTCATCGTCAGACTGTGCGGCGCCATCGTCTCGCTGCCGAATCCGACGCGCTTGCCGATCATGATTGCCCCGACGAGCGCGGCGATGCCTGCGTTGATGTGTACGACGGTGCCGCCCGCAAAATCGATTGCCCCCTTCTGGAACAGGAAGCCCGCCGTTGCGGTCGCCTTGTCGCCCGCGGCCACACTCGTATAAGCGTCGGGACCAGGCCAGTACCAGACCATGTGAGCGACAGGCAGATACGAGAACGTGAACCACAGAACCATGAACATCAACACCGCGGAAAATTTCGCGCGCTCGGCGATGCCACCGACAATCAGCGCTGGCGTGATTGCAGCAAACGTCAGCTGAAACGACACATAGATGAACTCAGGGATCACTACGCCCTTGCTGAACGTCGCGGCTGTCGAGTCTGGCGTGATGCCAACCAGAAACGACTTCGATAGTCCTCCGAAGAATGCATTGCCCTCCGTGAACGCGATGCTGTAACCGTATACCGCCCACAGTACTCCGAGCAGGCAGAACACCACGAGTGTCTGCATCAGGATCGACAACATATTCTTGGCTCGCACCATTCCGCCGTAGAAAAGTCCAAGCCCTGGCGCCGCCATCATCACGACGAGCAGCGTCGCGACGATCATCCACGCGGTGTCGCCCTTGTTCGGCACCGGCACTGCGGCTGCCACTTTGTCATCCGCGAACACGGGCAGCGCAAGCAGCCCAAGCCAAGCCCATAGAATCCAGCCAATCATCTTTTTCATGTGTCGTTTCCTCGAACAAAGACGTGCACCGCGGCGCGACGCACGCGCGAACTGACGACGAACCAGCAATATCGGAATGAATGCGATAAGACGCGGGTTCGCCACGCGAGTCACATCGCCTGAACCGGTCGATGACGGAACGCCACGCAGACACGGCGCCCCGTCACGCGCACGGTCACGCCAGAATCACTCGCGCCCGCCCGGAATCCACGACGTGCCGGCAAGCGGCACCCGCGCCATGCCGGCCGCCTCGACTGTCAGCGCGACGAGATCTTCACGCTCGAGGTGGTGTACGTTCTGCTTGCCGCATGCGCGCGCGATGGTCGTCAGCTCCATGTTCAGCGTCTTCAGGTAGTTCCGCACGCGACGCGCGCCCTCTTCCGGCTCGAGACGCTTTTCCAGGACCGCGTCCTGCGTCGTCACGCCGACCGGGCACTTGCCGGTGTGGCAGTGGTGACAGAAACCCGGCGACGTATGGAGTGCCGCGTAATCGGCCACGGCCGAATGCAGCATGCCGTCCTGGAAGTAGGACTCGCTGTTGCAACCGAGCGCCATCAGGACCCCCTGGCCGATCGCAACGGCATCCGCGCCGAGCGCAAGCGCCTTCGCGACATCCGCCCCCGTGCGGATACCACCCGATACGATCAGTTGAACCTGCCCCTTCATGTTCAGGTCCTCGAGCGCATCGACGGCTTGACGAACCGCCGCCAGCGTCGGGATGCCGACGTTCTCGATGAAGCAGGTTTGGGTCGCCGCCGTGCCGCCCTGCATGCCGTCGACCACGACGACATCTGCACCCGCATGCACCGCGAGCTTCACGTCGTTGAACGTGCGCGTTGCCCCGACCTTCACGTAGATCGGTTTTTCCCAGTCCGTGATCTCGCGCAGTTCCTGGATCTTGATCGCGAGATCGTCCGGGCCGGTCCAGTCCGGATGGCGGCTTGCCGAGCGCTGGTCGACGCCAGCCGGCAGCGTGCGCATCGAGGCCACACGTGGATTGACCTTCTGCCCGAGCAGCATGCCGCCACCGCCCGGCTTAGCGCCTTGCCCGATCACGACCTCGATCGCATCCGCACGACGCACGTCGTCGGGATTGAACCCGTAGCGCGACGGCAGGCACTGGTAGACGAGCGTCTTCGACGAACTGCGCTCTTCCTGCGTCATCCCGCCGTCACCGGTCGTCGTCGACGTACCCACCTCCGTGGCTGCACGGCCGAGCGCTTCCTTGACGTTCGCCGAGAGCGCGCCGAAGCTCATCCCCGCCACGGTGATCGGGATGTCGAGCACAACGGGCTTCTTTGCGAAACGCGTGCCAAGCACGGTCTGCGACGTGCACTTCTCGCGATAACCTTCGAGCGGATAGCGCGACAGCGACGCACCGAGGAACAGCAGATCGTCGAAATGCGGCACGCGACGCTTTGCGCCGAGGCCACGGATCTCGTATAACCCGCGTTGAGCGGCCGTGTGGATGTAATCGATCGTCTTGCGGTCGTAGCCGTACGACTCTTCCTGCTGCAAGCGGGCGAAATGAATGGGTTTGACTTCCATGGCGTTTTCTCGATGGCGAGTGGATTCAATATTCCTGGTTCGCGTCGGCGTTCCAGTGGTAGAGCGTGCGGGCCGAAGCGATGCGCTTGAACCCACGCGGATCGTGGTCGAGCCCGGCCGCGTCGAGCAGCGCCGCGACGGCGCTGACGTCGGCGTCGGCCATCGGCTCGAACTGCGCGTCCGCGCCGAGCGACTTCACGTCGCCCTTCACGTAGAGCACGGCTTCATACAACGAATCGCCGAGCGCATCGGCTGCGTCGCCGCAAATCACCATCCGGCCGGCCTGGGCCATGAACGCGGAGAAGCTGCCGACCGAACCGCCGACGACGATGTCGCCGCCCTTCAGCGAGATACCGCAACGCAACCCGGCATCGCCGTCGATCACGAGCAGCCCGCCGTGCGCGGATGCGCCCGCGCCGTTCGACGCGAAGCCCTTCACGTGCACCTTGCCGCTCATCATGTTTTCCGCGACGCCGGTGCCGGCACTGCCCTCGATGACGATCGTCGCGCGCTTGTTCATGCCGCCGGCGTAATAGCCGGCGTGGCCGTCAATCGTCACGGTCACGTCGGCATCGACGCCGACCGCGATGTTGTGCGCGCCGTTCGGCGACGCCACGACGACCGCCTGGCCGGCGAGCACGTCCGCACTGCCATGCAGGTACTGATTGACGTCCCGGACGGTTGCGCTGTCCAGGTCGAATGTCATGCGTTCCATACGTACATCTCCTCGGGTGCGGGTTCGAATACCTTGGCGTTCTTGATGTCGGGCAGATGCGCGAGCGAGCGGAACTCCGACGCGATCGCGACGTAGTCGTCGTTCTCGGCGACGACGGCCGGCTTGCACGCGAACGGGTCGCGAATCAGCGCCAGCTCGGTCGGCGTACCCATCAGGAACGTGTAGAAGCCGTCGAGCTCCTCGAAGCCCTTCTGCAGCGCAACGGGAAGCGTGTCGCCCTCGCGCAGCCGCCATTCGAGGAAGCGGCATGCCGCCTCGGTGTCGTTGTCGGTATCGAAGTGAATGCCCTTCGGCTCAAGTTTCCGGCGCACGCCGTAGGGGTTCGACAGCGAGCCGTTGTGGACCAGGCAGAAATCCTCGCCGGCCGTAAATGGATGTGCGCGATCCGGTGTCACGGCGGACTCCGTCGCCATCCGCGTATGGCCGACAAGGTGCGTGCCCTTGAGGCCGCCGAACGCGTAACGCGCGGCGATGTCTGCAGGCAACCCGATGTCCTTGTACAGATCGATCGAGCGCCCGGCCGACAACACGTATACGTGCGGGTAATGCTCGCGCAGCCAGTGCCTGACCGTATCGGCCTGCGCGTGGACGGTCAGCACCGCGTGGTTCCCCTTTGCATCGACGCGCGCTGCCACGTCGACGGACGCCTTCAGCCGGTCGAGCAGCACATCCCACGGGAAATGCTCACCTTCATCCGTAAAGCCCGAGTACAAGCTCAGCTTGCGCTGGTCCGGCTCGACCACGTCGCCGAACACCGCGAGACCGGCCGAGTCCGGTCCCCGTTCGGTCATGCCGATCAGCATCGGCACCATCAGCTCGCCGAGCCGGTCGCGCAACGCCGACGTCTTGACCAGCAATCCTACGATTCCACACATGTTGTCTGCTCCTCAGAAAAATTCGACGTACTGCTTGATTTCCCAGTCCGATACGTGGCGCATGTATTCCAGCCACTCCATCCGCTTGAGCTTGAGGAATTCGTTGACCACCGGCCCGAGCGCATCGCAGATCGTCCGATCGGCTTCGAGCGCGTCGAGCGCCTCGCCGAGATTCTGCGGCAGCACGCCGATGCCGTGTTCGCGGAGCTTCTGCGCGGGCCACTCGTACAGGTTCTCGTTCGCGGGCGCGCCCGGCGACAGGTCACGGTCGATACCGTCGAGCCCGGCGGCGATCACGGCTGCCGTCGCGAGATACGGATTGCATGCACCGTCCGGCAGACGCAGTTCGATCCGGCCGCCCGGCATACGTACCATCGTCGATCGATTGTTGTCGCCATAGCTGATGTAGGCCGGTGCCCAGGTCGCGCCGGTCAGCGAGCGCCCGACGACGAGACGCTTGTATGAGTTCACCGTCGGGTTGCAGAGCGCCGTCAGCGCGGGCGCATGCGCGAGCAGGCCCGCCGTGAACCGGTAACCGAGTGCAGACAGGCCCATGCCGAGCGCATCGCCGTCGTCGGCAAACAGGTTGCGCTTGCCGTCGCCGATCGACATGTGCATGTGCATGCCGTTGCCCGGGCGGTTTGCGAATGGCTTCGGCATGAACGAACAGATCATTCCGAGCTCGTTCGCGATTTCCGACGCGGCCATCTTGAAGAACACGTAGTGATCGCACGACGTCAGGCAATCGGTGTACGTGTAGTTGATCTCGAACTGCCCGTTCGCATCCTCGTGGTCGATCTGGTAGACGTCGATGCCAACCGCGCGCAGCGATTCGGTGAGCTTTTCCAGGAACACACGGGTGCGGGACAGCCCCTTGTAGTCATAACAGGGCTTCGCCAACGTATCGCTCGAGTCGCAAGGCTCGAGCACACCCGACACCGAACGCTTCAACAGCGAAAATTCGGGCTCGAGGCCGGTAAAAAGCGTCCATCCGCGCTCGGTCAGGCGGGCAACCTGCTTCTTCAGCGTCACGCGCGAATCGAACACCCACGGTGCGCCGTCCACATGACCGTCGCAAGCGATCCGCGCGAGTCCGGACTGCCACGGCACCGGCGTCAGCGTCGCAAGATCGCCGACCGCCATGTAGTCCGGCCCATTCGGCTCGATACCGACACCCCAGATCGCGAAGCCCGCAAAGCCCGCCCCCGCGGTCAGCACGCTGTTCAGATGCGCGACCGGCACCGACTTCGCCTTGGCCACGCCGTGAATGTCGACAAATTGCGCAAGCACATACTTGACGCCGTGTTGCCCGAGGTATGTCTGCGCTTCGGCTACCGAATCGAAGCGGGGTACGCTTCCGAGCGCGTTCACCGGCAACTGGCTCGTATCGTTCAGGTTCATCGTCTCTCCTTGCAACTGCTTCGCTTACTGGTTTGAGGAATCCGCCCGACTGACGAGCGACCCAACTGCGCGACATGAGCAAGCACCGCGTCCGGTACGCTGCAACCACGCTTTCAACATGCGGAGAGATTTATTGTCACGAAACAATAATTCCCCATATGAAACCTTCAGCGCGCATGCCGGCATTTCCGCCTGTGCCGGCGCGCACGCCGCAATCTGCTACTCTTGCCCCTTTTGCCGAGGTCGACGATGCATACCGCTGACGACAGCAAGACACCGCTCGAACGCTATCTCGGGTCGACCATTCGCGAGCTTCGCCAGCGCCATGGCCTGACCATCGCCCAGGTCGCCGAACAGGCCGGCATCAGCCGCGGCATGCTGTCGAAGATCGAAAACGCACAGACCTCGACCGGCCTCGACGTACTCCACCGGATTGCCCAGGCACTCGGCGTCTCCATGGCCGTCCTGTTCCGTAACTTCGACGTCCCACAAGGCGGCGCCCAACTCGTGAAGAAGGGCGCCGGCATGGAAGTGGTCCGCAAAGGGACGAAAAGCGGCCACACCTACCATTTGCTCGCCTACGACCAGGGTCCTCGCAAAACATTCGAGCCGTTCCTGATCACGATGGAGGACCAGGCGGAACGCTTTCCCGTGTTCGAGCATCCCGGCACCGAATTCATCCACATGCTCAAGGGCGTGATCGAATACCGGCACGGTCAACAGACCTACATCCTGCATCCCGGCGACACCCTGACGTTCCGCGGCGACGTACCGCATGGCCCCGAACGCCTGATCAAGACCCCGATCCAGTTCCTGTCGATCTTCGTCTACGGACAACCTGCCGACGAATAAGCATCCCGTCACGGGAGATAACGCAAGCCTCGTGCCAGGTTTATCTACAGGAATCAAAGATTCCCATGGATAAACACTCCGGGCGACACGGCACCTGTATGTCATTCGGTGCGCGCCGGCCTCTTGCGTGTTACGGGTGCGGTTCCACGCCACTTTCGGTGCAGCGTCGCACTGATACGGGAACCGCGGTTACGAAGATGTATCAGTGATCCTTATGCTGCGACCGGCGGCAGCACTGCCAACGCATCCAGTGCCGCGCTGATCATCCGGCGCACCGTGGGCTGCACGAGCGCCGCGCGCGCGGGGTCGTATGCAAACGGAAAAGCTTCGTTCATGTACGTCGACTGGCCCATCTCCAGCTGGATCGCGTGCACGCCCTGCGATGGCCTGCCGAACGAGCGGGTAATGAAGCCGCCCTTGAAACGGCCATTGGCAACCGACGTGAACGGGCTTGCCGCGGCCTCGCGTTCGACCGCGGCCTGTACGGACGGCGCGACGGTCCGGCCGTCCTGCGTGCCGATGTTCAGGTCGGGCAGCTTGCCGTCGAACAGTCTCGGCAGCGCGCTTGCGATCGAGTGCGCTTCCCAGAGAAGCACGTTCCCGTGACGCTCGCGCAATCGCGCCAGTTCGGCCGCCAGTGCCATGTGGTACGGCTGCCAGTATGTACCGACCCGGCGGCCCTTCTCCGCCGCGTCCGGTTCGCATCCTTCTCGATAGACCGGCTCGCCTCGAAACGTTTCGGTCGGACACAGGCCCGTCGTCGTCTGGCCGGGATACAGGCTCTTGTCGTCCGACGGCCGGTTGAGGTCGATTACGTAACGCGAGAGCGTCGCGCCGAGCACCGTCGCGCCGAGCGTGGTCGCGAACGCATACAGGCGATCGAGGTGCCAGTCCGTGTCGGCCAGCGTCAGCGCGCGGTCGGTATACGCATCGCGCAACGGCGCGGGTATCACCGTTCCGAGGTGGGGAATCGAAATCAGCAGCGGCGCATCGCCGCGTTGCAGCGTGTATAGGTCACTCATCAAGGGCTCCGTACGAATCAAAGCAATGCATCCTCGGGCAGCTGCGGCACGGCGCGCGCGAGCGCGGGCCGGATCGAATGATCGAGCACGGATCGCGTCAGCTCGACGATCTCCGTGACGAAGTCCTCCCACTCGCCCTGCCGATGCAGGAGAAAGAAATCGCGCCGGCCCAGCCGGCCGAACGGCAGCGGCAGGACGGCAATGTCGCCGAGATAATGTCGCGCCTGCCACAGGCACAGCGGTGTCGAGATCGCGAAACCGAGCCGCGCGGCAACCAGGCTCAGCAGCGGATCCGTCGCATCGAATTCGAAGCGCCTCGGGCTGTCGATACCGAGGTGACGTGCAAACCGCTCCACCTGCTGACCGATCACGGACCGCGCCGTGTAACGGATCAGCGGCAGTTCGGCGGCGAGGGTCCGCCAGTCGGCGTTCGGGCGACCGACTACATGCGCGCGCGCGACGACCGCGACAAACGCTTCCGAGAACAATGGCACCTCGACGATGCGCGCATCGCTGACCGTGGTTTGCGTGCACACGGCAACGTCGATTTCCCGGTCATGCAATTGCTTGCTCAAGCCAGGCGTGATGCCGGACCACATCGAAATCTGCCGCGATGCGCCCGACACCGCGCGGATCAGTTCCGGTCCGACCGTCGCCGCGAACGAATCGACGCAGCCGAGCCTCACCGGCAGGCGCCCCGCATCCGACGCATCGCCGACGCGCGTGCTGACCATTTGCGCATGCTCGAGCAGCGGGCCGGCCAGTTCGAGCAGGGCCCGGCCGGCGATATTGGGGCGCGGCGGGCGACTCTCGCGATCGAACAGCACCGTCCCCTGGTCGCGCTCCAGTGCGGAAACAGCTTGGCTGATCGCGCTCTGGCTCACACCGATACGCCTGGACGCACCGGTCATCGAACCGGTCTCACACACGGCGACGAATGCCTGCAGGGCACGCAGGTCGATTGGCGATGGGGTGCGTCGCATAGTGGCTCCAGATGCCGAGGGGGACGGCCATTCCGCCAATACGCGACGAATGGTGCGCCGGTTCGGTTCACCCGGGTGCTGAATGAGCATTTCCGGGCACGTTGCATAAGTTTGCCTAATACAAAATTCGTCAGCATCACAGCTCCCTAGAATCGGCTCGTCGTCTACCCAGAGGGAAACCATGAGCCATTTCGACTTCATCGTGATCGGTGCCGGCGTGATCGGCACGTCGGTCGCACATCATCTTGCGTCGCTCGGCGCCCGTAACGTCCTCGTCATTGAACGCGGCATGATCGGCGCAGGCACCACGTCGCAATCGTCCGGCCTGCTGCGCACGCATTACTCGGTCCGCCAGAACGTCGAGCTGGCGCGCTCGTCGTGGTGGGCATTCAACAACTTCGCCGAATACGTCGGCGACGGCGAGGCATCCTGCGGGCTCGTCAAGTGCGGTTACATGATCTGCGCGCCGGATGGGGACAAACTCGAGCCGCTGCGCGCGTCGCTCGACGCGCAGCGGGCAATGGACATCGACGTACGGTTGCTTGATCGGGACGAGGCACGCGCACGCCTGCCGATTGCGCAGTTCGACGACGCGGCGCTGATCGGCTTCGAACCGGAAGCCGGCTTCGCCGATGCTTACCTCGTCGCGACGAGCTTCGCGAAATCGGCACGCCGACGCGGCGTGAAAATTCTCGAGGGCACGACCGTCACGGGTGTCTTGCGCGACGGTCGCCGCATCGTCGGCGTCGACACGAGCGCCGGCCGCTTCACGTGCGGCACGCTGATCAGCACCCAGAATATCTGGACGCCGGAACTGTCCGGCTGGATCGACGTACCGCTGCCGGTCACGCCTGAGCGGCACACCGTGCTGGCACTCGAATGCGACGCAAGGTATTCGTTCCAGATGCCCGCGTTCAAGGACCTCGGCTCGCCCGGCATGCTGTATTACCGCAGCTATGGCGGCAGCCAGATGCTGGTCTCCGAGGGCGTTGTCGGCGAAACGCTGAATGCGCCTGAAACCGAACAGGGCGACATCTCTCTCGATTACGTCGCCGAAGTCGGCGCGCAGGTCGCAGAACGTTTTCCCGCCTACGAGACGGCCGGGCTCGCCTCGTCGTGGACCGGTGTCTATGACGTGACCCCCGACTGGAACCCCGTACTCGGCAATGTCGGCGACATCGAAGGGCTCGTGGTCGGCTTCGGCTTCTCGGGACACGGCTTCAAGCTGTCGCCCGGTATCGGCAAGCTGCTCGCGCAGCATGCGCTCGGGCAGCCGACCGACGTGTCGCTCGCCCCTTACGCGCTCGAACGCTTTGCGACCGGCGCATTGCTCACCGGCAAGTACGGCCTCGGCGCCGTGTCCTGATCTCCAACCTTCCGACGAGAGATTCCCATGCCCCCGAAGATACTGGTGCCCGTCAAGCGCGTCGTCGACCCGAACGTGCGCGTGCGGGTCGGTTCGACCGGCTCGATCGAGACGACCGGCCTCAAGATGTCCATCAACCCGTTCGACGAATGCGCGCTCGAAATGGCGCTGCGCCTGCGCGAAACGGGGCGCGCCGCGCAGGTGAGCGTCATCACGTGCGGCCTGCCCGCCTGTCAGGACGTACTGCGCACCGGTCTGGCCATGGGCGCCGACGACGCGATCCTGATCGACACCGGCGACGCCGCCGCGTCGCTCGACTCGCTGGGCGTCGCACGGCTGCTGCACGCCTACATCGGCACGTCGCCGTACGACCTCGTGCTCTGCGGCAAGCAGGCGATCGACGACGACACCGGCGGCGTCGCGCCGATGCTGGCCGGCCTGCTCGGCTGGCCGCAGGGACTCGACGCAACCGCGCTCGCGCCCGACGGCGACGGCTGGCGCGTCACGTGCGGCGACGACAGCGGCACCGCGACCTGGCGACTGGCCGGACGCGCCGTCGTGAGCGCCGACCTGCGCCTGGCCGAACCGCGCCGCGTGACGCTCCCGAGCATCGTCAAGGCAAAGCAGAAACCGCTTGCCGTCGTTCATGCCGCGCAGTTCGCAGTCGATCTCGCGCCGTCGTCACGTGTGTCGCAACTGGACGAGCCGACCGTACAGCGCGCGGGTCACCGTGTTGCCGACGTCGACGCGCTGATTGCCGCGCTCGCCGCACACAACGTCTTTGCCGATACAGGAGTCTCCGCATGAGAACGCTCGTTGTCGCCGAAGCCACGGCCGACCATACGCTCGCGGACGCGGTCCGGCGCGTCGTGACTGCTGCAATCGGGCGCCGGCATCCGGTCGACGTGCTGGTGCTCGATCCCGCCGCTGCGGCGGAAGCCGCGCTGATCGACGGCGTCGATCGCGTGCTTCGGTCCGATTCGCCGGACGCCACCGTTGCCGTCACCCCGGAAAGTCTCGCCGCGCTGCTGGCCGGACTGGCACCGCGCTACACACTGATCATGGCCGCCCATCGCACGCTCGGCCGGAATGCGTTGCCGCGCGCCGCCGCGCTCGCCGGTGCGGCTTTCATCGCGGACGTAACCGGCATGACGGACGATGGACGCTTCGTTCGCGGCCTGTATGCGGGGAGCATCGTCGCGACCGTCGAAAGCACGCGCGAGGCCACGTTCGCGACGGTGCGTGCATCGTCGTTCGCGGCGGCAGGCGCGCGCGCCGAACCGGCACCGATCGATGCCGTGGATACACTACCCGCATTCGCCGCGACGACGCTCGTCGAACGCAACGGCGCCCAGACGACCGGAATCGATCTCGGGAATGCGCCGATCGTCGTGTCGGGCGGGCGCGGGCTCGCGTCCAGCGAGAACATGGCACGGCTCGGCACGCTCGCCTCGCGTTTCGGCGCGGCACTCGGCGCATCACGTGCCGCGGTCGACGCCGGCTATGCACCCAACGCGATTCAGGTAGGGCAAACCGGCAAGACCGTCGCGCCCGACGCCTATCTCGCATTCGGGATCTCCGGCGCCGTTCAGCACCTGGCCGGCATGAAGGATTCGAAGTGGATCGTCGCTGTCAACAAGGATCCGGATGCACCCATTTTCTCGTTTGCGGATGTGGGCTTCGTGGGTGATCTGTTCGACGTGATGGCCGCGATCGAACGTCACATCGATGCCGGGGGTGGCGTATGACGCGACCGGATTCCGGGCAGGGTGGTGTCCCGCGCGTGCCTGCACCGCCTTCCTCCACCGGGCGTGCGCCGTCGGCATCGCACTACCCGTCCGTCCGATTCATCGATTGCGCACAAGTCGAGCCAGAAGCCTGGGCAAACGGCGCCGGCGTCACGCGAACGCTCGCAAACCGCATCGACTCCGACGGTAACGTCGACTGGCGTATCAGTCTCGCCACGCTCGACGGATCGGCCCGCTTCTCGCAGTTTCCGGGCGTCGACCGGATCCTCGTGCCGGTCGACAATACGAGCGTCGAACTCCGCGCGCAGGACGGGCATCTCGTCGCCCACCCGATCGTGCCGGCACACTTTCCCGGCGATCTGCCGGTGTGGACGACCGATATCGTGCGGCCCACGCACGTGCTCAACGTGATGACGCGCCGCGCCGCCTGCCGGGCCACCGTGAGCGTGGCGACGCATTCGCGTCGCGTGACGCCGGCGCCGACGCATCTGCTGATTTGCGCGGCCGGCCAATGGCGCTTCAGCAGCGCGTCGCTCAGCACCCAGACGTTGTTGCCGATGCATGGCCTGTGGCTCGATGGCCGCAGCGAGGAACTCGATCTGCAGTCCGACGCACTCGATTCCCGACTGATCTCGATCGCAATCGAGTCTGTCGAACGCTAATCCCTGCTCTCTTATCCGCTCATGTCTCACGCTTCGATTATCGAACAACATGGCCCGCGCGAATCGATGGAATACGACGTCGTGATCGTCGGCGGCGGCCCCGCCGGGCTGTCGGCGGCGATCCGGCTCAAGCAGCTGGCCGCCGAGAAAGGCACCGAGATCGGCGTGTG
>NZ_QTPQ01000074.1:0-18625 GCF_003853425.1 Burkholderia sp. Bp9140 | reverse complement strand
CGCGAGACGCGCCCAGAAGCCTTCGTAATCCTGCTCGGCCTCGGCGGCCAGCGCCTGGTAGGCCGGCATGCCGGAAATGGCCGCCGCCTTCTCGAGCGCCTCGGGCGGCGCAAACTGACGGGTTTCGTGAAGAACCGATTCAATCGCAGACATCGACTACCCCTTGGTGAACATGAATCCTCTGCATGGCGGCGCGATCGTGCGCGCCGCGCGTCTTGGCCGGCGCATGCGCGCCGCTGTCTCCTACCCATCACCCGCGCCGGCCCGAAGGCTGCCGCGCGATGCTGCACCGCACCACGTCACACGATGGTGACCAGGCGACCCGGCAGCTTTCACAATAAGCGCTCCAACTTACCCGTCACTTACGCGCTACGGCCGTTTTCGCCCGCCGGCGGCGCCGCTCCCAGCTTTACGCTGTAACGAGCGCGACCCTACAATCCTAACTGAACTCGCCTTCCGGACTCCAGCTTGAATCGCTACGCCCTCTTCCTCATTCTGTCGATGCTGTTTGTCGGCAGCAACGTCGGTATCGGTAAATCCATCGTCGTCTTCGTCCCGGTCGCCATCCTTGCCACGCTGCGCTTCGTGATCGCGATCGCCGTGCTGTGGCCGCTGTTCAGCCCGGTGAAGATGCGCGCGGTCCGGCGCGCGGAATGGCTGAACCTGTTCCTGCAGGCGTTCTTCGGCACCTTCATGTTTACGCTGCTGATGCTCAACGGCGTGCAGCGCACGAGCGCGGTCGCGGCCGGCGTGATCACCAGCACGATCCCGGCCATCGTCGCGCTGTTCGCGTGGCTGATCCTGCGTGAAAAACCGAACGGCCGTGCGCTCATATCGATCGCGCTCGCGATCGCCGGCGTCGTGACGATCAATCTCGCCAATGGGAACGCGGGCAGCGCGTCCGCGCACGGCGCCGGCGGCACGTCGTCCGGCTCGCTGACCGGCAACCTGCTGATCCTCGGCGCCGTCTGCTGCGAATCGATCTACGTGATCCTGTCGCGCCGGCTCACGCAGACGCTCGCGCCGATCGACATCTGCGCATACACGCACCTGTTCGGCCTGTTCCTGATGCTGCCGCTCGGCGCGACGGCGCTGTGGCATTTCGATTACGCGAGCGTGCCGGCCAGTACGTGGGCGCTCGTCGTCTGGTACGGGCTGTCGGCCAGCATCTTCTCGTTCTGGCTGTGGATGAAGGGCATCCGGCACGTGCCGGGCAGCCTCGCCGGCGTGTTCAGCGCCGTGCTGCCGGTCGCGGCAGCCGCGTACGGCATCGCATTCCTCGGCGAACGTCCGACGCTCGCGCACGGCATTGCACTCGCGTGCGTCGTCACCGGCATCGTGCTCGCGAGCCTGCACGTGAAGCGCGTGCCGGCCGCCGCATCCTGATCCGTCCCCGGCAACCCCGGCGCGTCGCTGCAGTCGCGCCGGCCGACGCGTTACAATAGCGCGCCTTTTTCAAGATTACCCTCGATACCTGCGCACAGCGCCCAACCCTCCATCATGTCTGCCCCGCATTCGCCCGGCTCCACCCGTCGTCCGCTGCGCCCCCTGCCCGCGCTGATCTTCATGAGCCGCTGGCTCCAGGTTCCGCTTTATCTGGGCCTGATCGTCGCGCAGGCCGTCTATGTATTCCTGTTCCTGAAGGAAGTCTGGCACCTGCTGTCGCACGCGACCAGCCTCGACGAGATCAGCGTGATGCTCGCCGTGCTCGGCCTGATCGACGTGGTGATGATCTCGAACCTGCTGATCATGGTGATCGTCGGCGGCTACGAAACGTTCGTTTCGCGCCTCGGCATCGAGGGCCACCCCGACGAGCCCGAGTGGCTCGACCATGTGAACGCGGGCGTGCTGAAGGTCAAGCTGTCGATGGCGCTGATCAGCATTTCGTCGATCCACCTGCTGAAGACCTTCATCAACCCGGACCAGCACACGACGCACGCGATCATGTGGCAGGTGATCATCCACGTGTCGTTCCTCGTGTCGGCGCTCGTGATGGCGTGGGTCGACCGCCTGACGACCCACACGCACCCGGCCCATTTCCACGAGACGCACGCGCCTGCAGCGAACGAGTCCCGCAAGCCGGCCAAAGCAGCCGTCAACGCATAAACGCATTCCCCACAGTCCCACAGAGTCTCAGCCATGACCGTCATCAAACAGGAAGACCTGATCCAGAGCATCGCGGATTCGCTGCAGTACATCAGCTACTACCACCCGCTCGACTACATCCAGGCCCTCGGCCGTGCGTACGAGCTGGAAGAGAGCCCGGCCGCGAAGGACGCGATCGCGCAGATCCTCACGAACAGCCGCATGTGCGCGGAAGGCCGCCGCCCGATCTGCCAGGACACCGGCATCGTCACGATCTTCGTGAAGGTCGGCATGGACGTGCGCTGGGACGGCGCGACGATGGGTCTCACCGACATGATCAACGAAGGCGTGCGCCGCGGTTACACGCACCCGGACAACGTGCTGCGCGCATCCATCGTCAACCCGCCGGAAGGCGCTCGCAAGAACACGAAGGACAACACGCCGGCCGTGATCCACTACGAGATCGTGCCGGGCGACAAGGTCGACGTGCAGGTCGCGGCGAAGGGCGGCGGCTCGGAGAACAAGTCGAAGTTCGTGATGCTGAACCCGTCCGACTCGATCGTCGACTGGGTGCTGAAGACGGTCCCGACGATGGGCGCGGGCTGGTGCCCGCCGGGCATGCTCGGGATCGGCATCGGCGGCACCGCCGAAAAGGCGATGCTGATGGCGAAGGAATCGCTGATGGAGCCGATCGACATCCAGGAAATCATCGCGCGCGGCCCGAAGGACTGGGTCGAGGAACTGCGGGTCGAGCTGCACGAGAAGGTCAACGCGCTCGGCATCGGCGCACAGGGCCTCGGCGGCCTCGCGACCGTGCTCGACGTGAAGATCATGACCGCTCCGACGCACGCGGCGTCGAAGCCGGTCGCGCTGATCCCGAACTGCGCGGCAACCCGCCACGCGCACTTCGTGCTCGACGGCTCGGGCCCGGCCAAGCTTGAAGCGCCGTCGCTCGACGCCTGGCCGAAGGTCCAGTGGGAACCGAACACGGAAACCAGCAAGCGCGTCGACCTGAACACGCTGACGCCGGAAGAAGTCGCGAGCTGGACGCCGGGCCAGACGCTGCTGCTGTCGGGCAAGATGCTCACGGGCCGCGACGCCGCGCACAAGCGCATTGCCGACATGCTCGCGAAGGGCGAGAAGCTGCCGGTCGACTTCACGAACCGCGTGATCTACTACGTCGGCCCGGTCGATCCGGTGCGCGACGAAGTGGTCGGCCCGGCAGGCCCGACGACGGCCACGCGGATGGACAAGTTCACCGAGACGATGCTCGCCCAGACGGGTTTGATCTCGATGGTCGGCAAGGCAGAACGCGGCCCGGTCGCGATCGACGCGATCAAGAAGCACAAGGCGGCGTACCTGATGGCGGTCGGCGGTGCGGCCTACCTCGTGTCGAAGGCGATCCGCGGCGCGAAGGTGCTCGCATTCGAAGACCTCGGCATGGAAGCAATCTACGAGTTCGACGTGCAGGACATGCCTGTAACAGTTGCTGTCGATTCGTCGGGCACGTCGGTGCACCAGACCGGCCCGAAGGAATGGCAGGCGAAGATCGGCAAGATCCCGGTCGCAGCGGCTTAAGCGCGATCGAACGCAAGGCCGGACGGGAGTCCGGCCTTTTTACTTCTCATTCTCATTATTGCGCGCGGCCGGTTGTTCGAGGCTGATTCTCATTACACGCAAAAGGCAGGCCCGGCAAGGCTTCGAGGCTTGGCTTTTCTCGTTCGAGCGATTATCGTTCGGTTTCTGAAGCCCCACTGAACAAGGAACAGCCATGCAAGGCGACAAGAAAGTCATCGAATACCTGAACGCCCAACTGAAGAATGAACTCACGGCGATCAACCAGTACTTCCTGCATGCGCGCATGTACAAGCACTGGGGCCTCGACAAGCTCGGCAAGCACGAATACGACGAATCGATCGGCGAAATGAAGCACGCCGACTGGCTGATCGAACGCGTGTTCATGCTCGACGGCCTGCCGAACCTGCAGGATCTGCACAAGCTGCTCGTCGGCGAGGAGACCGAAGAGATCCTGAAGTGCGACCTGAAGCTCGAGCAGATCTCGCAGTCCACGTGCAAGGAAGCGATCGCTTACTGCGAATCGGTGCGTGACTACGTGTCGCGCGAGATCTTCGAAAAGATCCTCGACGACACCGAAGAGCACATCGACTGGCTGGAAACGCAGATTGACCTGATCGGCAAGGTCGGCCTGCAGAACTACCAGCAAACGATGATGGGTTCGCCCGAGTAATCACCACCGCTGCCACGATCGCCACCTCGCCGTCCGCATGACGATGACGCACCAACCGGCCGCTTCCGGGGTCCACCCCGCCGCCCCCGTCGGGATCTTCGATTCGGGGCTCGGCGGCCTGTCGGTGCTGCGCGCTGCGCGCGCGCACCTGCCCGGCGAGTCGTTCGTCTACGTCGCCGATTCGCACCACGCGCCGTATGGTCCGCGCGACGAGGCGTTCATTACGGAGCGCACGCTGGCCATCGGCGAGTGGCTCGCCCGCGAAGGGGCGAAAGCGCTCGTCATCGCGTGCAACACCGCCACGGCACGGGCGATCGCGGTCATCCGCGAACGCCTGTCGATACCGCTCGTCGGTGTCGAGCCGGGCATCAAACCGGCCGCCGCGCTGTCCACGACCGGCGTCGCGGGCGTCCTCGCGACGCAATCGACGCTGAACAGCCCGCGCTTCCAGGCGCTGCTCGACCGCTATGGCGCCGGCCGCCGCTTCATCTGCCAACCGGGCCACGGGCTCGTCGAAGCGATCGAACGCGGCGACACGAACTCGCCCGCCTTGCGCGCGTTGCTCGAGCGTTACCTGCAACCGATGCTCGACGACGGCGCCGACACGCTGGTGCTCGGCTGCACGCACTACCCGTTCTTCACGGAAACGATTCGTGACCTTGTTGGCGACCGCCTGACGATCGTCGACACGAGCGATGCCATCGCCCGCCAGCTCGCGCGGGTGCTCGACGAACGCGGCCTGCGCGCGCCGGCCGGCACGCGTGCCGCGCCGCCGCGCTTCTGCTCGACGAGCGACGGCCTGCAACTGCGCGCACTCGCGTCGACGCTGCTCGGCCTCGACGCGCCGGTCGAATCCGTCACCATTTCCTCGCCGAACGCGCGCGCCTGCGCGACCGCCTGACCCGCGCCGGCACACCGCCGGCGCGCCCTCTCCGTCCGCCCCGCCGTTTCAAGGGTCCGATGACCTTAAAAAAAGCCGAACCCAGGCTTGTCAACGTCCGCAAATTTAATGATAATAATTCGCATTAACGTTAGCTATCGCAACTCATCATGATCGTCTGCGTGTGCAAGTCTGTTTCCGATCGCAAGATTCGCGCGTCCCTCGCCGAGGGCGTGAGTTCTTTCGATGAACTCCAGTTCGAGCTCGGCGTGGCCACGTGCTGCGGCAAGTGCGAGGAGTCCGTACGCGACCTCATGGCCGAGCAAGGCGTCTGCGCGAGCCGGTGCGGTGTCGAGCACCACGCTCATCCGATCCCGGTGACGTTCTACGACCGCAAGGCCGCCTGAGCGGCGCCGAGCATACGCATGCGGCCCCGGCCGCATTTGATGTCTGACCGTCAGCAAGCCATCTTCCGCGCGAGCCAGCGGCTTACCTGCCAAGGAGCCTGTCATGGAATTGCTGATCGGATTTGTGACCACCGTGTGCATCTCGCTGCTGATCTTCCGCAAGTAGTACCGATCCACCCGCCGCGCCCCGGGTGCGACGTCGTTCTTTCAAGCTAACATGCAGGCTTCGCAATCCGCTCCTGCCGGCGTCCTGTCGGCTGCTCCACGAATGAATCCCCGGGTCATCACCGTCGCGGTCGGTGTGCTTGCCGCACACGCGATCATGTTGACGGCCGCGTGGCTCCATCGCAACGCGCCGCCGCCGAAATCGGTCGAGGTCCAGTCGATCACCGCGCAACTCATTACACCTGCGCCGATCGCCCAGCAGGTCGCAGCCGAATCGATCCCGCAGCCCGCGCCGCCGAAGCCCGCCCCGCGCGTCAAACCGAAGGTCGAGCCGAAGCCGGTGCAGAAGGCGGCGAAGCCGACGCCTCAGCCCGTTGCACAATCGCCTGCCCCGTCACCGACGCCCGCGCCGGCTGCCGATCCGACGCCGGCTCCTGCCGCGCCCGCACCTGCTGCGCCGGCCGCCACGCCCGGCCCGGCTCGCGACACGATGCAGGTCAGCGCGCCAAAGAACGTGCCGGCGCTCCAATGCAATTTCGTGAAACCCGACTACCCGTCGATGTCGCGTCGCCGCGGCGAATCGGGCACCGCCTATGTTCACTTCGTCGTCGGCGTGACCGGCAAGATCGAAAGCGTCGATCTGCAGAAGAGCAGCGGTTATCCGCGCCTCGACGACGCCGCACTCGACGCAATGCGCTCGACGACCTGCCGTCCGTATATCGAGAACGGCCAGGCGATCCGCGCCGCCCGCACGCAGCCCTACAACTTCGGGCTCACCGACTAACCTGCCTCATCCGGAAGATTCAAAGGAAACAAAAATGCAAAGCTACGGTATCGCGCACGTCTGGGCGCAAGGTGATTTCGTCACGCGCGCCATCGCGATCACGCTGCTCGTGATGTCGGTCCTGTCGTGGATCGTGATCATCGTCAAGGGCTGGAACGTGATTCGCCTGAACCGCCTCACGAAAAACGCGGAACAGGCATTCTGGCATTCGGACGACTTCGACGACGGCGTCAAGAAGCTCGGTCTCGCCGCATCGACGCCGAGCGACAACCCGTTCCTCGCGCTCGCGCTGTCGGGCAAGGAAGCCGCCGATCACCACCATCAGACGCAGCCGCACCTGCACGACCGCATGGACGTGTCGGACTGGGTCACGCGCTGCCTGAAGGACACGATGGACGAAGGCATCTCGCGCATGCAGGCCGGCCTGGCGATTCTCGCGTCGATCGGCAGCACGGCGCCGTTCGTGGGCCTGTTCGGCACGGTGTGGGGCATCTATCACGCACTGCTCGCGATCGGCGCAACCGGCCAGACGTCGATCGACCAGGTCGCGGGCCCCGTCGGCGAATCGCTGATCATGACGGCCTTCGGCCTGTTCGTCGCCATTCCCGCGGTGCTCGGCTACAACGCACTGACCCGCGCGAACAAGGGCGTCGTCAGCAAGCTGCGCCGCTTCGCGCACGGCCTGCACGCGTATTTCGTGACGGGCGCGCGCCTCGCGTCGTCGTCGCCCCGCGACGGCCTGCGTCTCGCGACGCGCGCCAGCTGAGACGGGGTGAACCATGGCAATGAACACCGGCTTCAGCGATGACGACGACGATGGCGTGATGAGCGAGATCAACATGACGCCGCTCGTCGACGTCATGCTCGTACTCCTGATCATTTTCCTCGTGACGATCCCGGCAATGCAGCACGCGGTGAAGATCGACCTGCCGCACGCAAGCAGCCAGCCCGTCGACGAGAAGCCGCAGACGGTCGACGTCGCGATCCAGGGCAACGGCACGATCCTGTGGAACGACCAGACGGTCACGCGCGAGCAGTTGCAGGCGCACATCGCGGAAGCGGCACAGCATCAGCCGCAACCGGAGTTGCATCTGCGCGCCGATCGCAAGGTTGCCTATGAGCGTGTGGCCGAAGTCATGTCCGATGCGCAGGCCGGCGGCCTGACGAAACTCGGCTTCGTGACGGAGCCGACCGCGAAGGCGAAGTAACGCACGCGCATTTTTTCGCGTCGCCGTTCGCCCTTGCCGGCCGCACCTCGCCGGCCACGCACAAAGTAAAAGGCCTTCATCGCCAGATGAAGGCCTTTTTTCATGCGCACGCGGGCGCCTTCGGGCGGCGGGCTCTTCGGCGGTATCGGTTGCGCCTCGAGCAACGCAAATGCGGCTACCGTGGTCTGCACGGACTGCGCGTTCTGCCCTATCTGGCTCGCAATATATGCGGCCACCTGATTCCGCTCACAACTTCCTTCGCGAAATGGGATTTCAATATAGGCCTGCGCGCTTGCGCATTCAAGGCCCCGGCGATTGAAACTTGCGATTGCAGGCGGCGCTTCAATGACAAAACAAATTTGCCACGACGCGCATCTTGCGTTCAGGTGGCCGAAGCATCAGCCGCCGCGGCTTCCTTCTTCCCGCGCTCGGGGCAGCTCGGCTGCTTGTAATCGCCGTGGTCGAGCTTCTCGACCAGGTAGTCGACAAACGCGCGGACCGCGGGCGGCATCCCCTGCCGCGACACGAACACCGCGTAGAGTTGCGGCACCGGCAGCGTCCAGCCCGGCATCACCGGCGACAACTGTCCCGCGCGCAATGCATTGCCGTACATCATCTCGGGCAGCGCCGCGATGCCGAGGCCGTCGAGCACGGCCTCACGGATCGTCATCAGGTCGGCCGTCACGAGCCTCGGATCGTGCTCGTGCAAGTGACGGGTGCCATCCGGCGCGATCAGGTTGAACACGTGCCGTCCGTCGACGCTCGGCGTATCGAGCGTCTCGAAGTGCGCCAGATCGTCCGGCACGAGCGGCGGCGCATTCTGGCTCAGCAGGCTCGGCGCGCCGACCAGCATCTGCTCGGTCCGCCACAGTGGCCGCACGACGATGTTCGCGTTCTGCGGCGGTTCGGAGCGCACGCGCAACGCGACGTCGATCGAATCCTCGAACAGGTCGATCACGCGATTCGTCACACGGATGTGTACCTTCACCTCGGGATAGCGGTGCAGAAATTCGGGGAGGATGCGCGACAGCATGGTCTGCGACAGCGTGACGGGGACGCTCACGCGCACCGAGCCGCGCGGCGACGAGCGCAGCTGCTGCACGGCGTTCATCGCGGCCTGGGCTTCGGCGAGCATCGCCTGGCAATGCTGGTAGAAGAGTTCCCCCGCCTCGGTCAGCGCGAGCTTGCGCGTCGAACGCTGCAGCAGGCGCACGCCCAGCGCCGCCTCGAGTTCGGTCAGCCGCCGGGACAGGCGCGATTTCGAGATACCCAGCACGCGTTCCGCAGCCGAGAAACCACCGTGTTCGACGACCTGTGAAAAGTACATGAGGTCGTTCAGGTTGTGTGCATCGATGTTCATGTCATCGTTCCAATTTCAGAACAATCCATTGCGAACCGCCGCAAATCGGACCGTAAAACGCCCAATATAATAGCGCTATGTTTCAAAAATAACGCTATTCCGATGACATCGAGGGCTTTTCCATGACGACCGCTCGCTCGCTTGACCGCACGTACCCCGCACTTCGCACGACCGAAGGCGGCGGCTTCGTGGTTCACCGCCCGTTCCCGACCCGGCTGCTGATGGATTTCGATCCGTTCCTGCTGCTCGATGAAATGGGCCCCGTCGACTACGCCCCTGGCGAAGCCAAGGGCGCACCCGACCATCCGCATCGTGGCTTCGAGACGGTCACCTACGTGCTCGACGGGCGCTTTCGCCATCGCGATTCGACCGGCCACGCCGGCGCGCTCGGGCCCGGCGACGTGCAGTGGATGACGGCCGGCGCGGGCGTGGTGCACAGCGAAATGCCCGATCCCGGGTTCGCGCAGGCAGGCGGACGCTCGCACGGCTTCCAGCTGTGGGTCAACCTGCCGCGGCGCGACAAGCTGATCGCACCGCGCTACCAGGAAATCCCGGCCGGCCGGATCCCGAGCGCGACATCGCCGGACGGCCGTGTGCAGGTCCGCGTGATCGCCGGCGAAGCGTTCGGCGTGCGCGCGGCGATCGAGACGCGCACGCCGATCCTCTACCAGCATTTCACGCTGCAACCGGGCGCAACGGTCACGCAGCCGGTGCCGGCAGGTTATCGTGTGTTCGCCTACCCGCTCGACGGAGCGGGCCGCTACGGGCCCGAACGGCAGCTTGTCGACGCACGGCACATGGTCGTCTACGGTGACGATGGCGACGCGGTGACGTTCGAAGCGGGCGATACGCCGCTTGAGCTGCTGCTGATCGGCGGCGTGCCGCTCAACGAGCCGATCGTCCGCTATGGCCCGTTCGTGATGAATACCGAGGAAGAGATCCGGCAGGCCGTCGTCGACTACCAGACCGGCCGCATGGGCCGCATCGAAGCGTGACGTGCGATGGGGGCCGCAGGTGCCGCGAAACCGCTCGTTTTGCGTCACAATGACTTCTTGAACCATGTGGCTGCCCGCCACCAGAAGGAACCCGTCCCCTTGAACTTCGAACATCTGATCCAGATCAACTCCGACGATCCGGCCGTGCCGGCCCTCACCCGCGACCAGCTCTGGGAAGGCCTGGTGCTGCGCGCCGAACAGCCGCAGCTGTTCGTGATCGGCCTCGACAGCTGCGTCGTCCACGAACGGACGGATACGACGCTCGAACGCGAGCTGCACTACGGGCATGCGACCGTGCGCGACCACGTGACGTTCACGCCGAACCAGCAAGTGCGCTACGACATCCGCGCGGCCGGCGGTGAAATCGGCGGCTCGCTGACGATGACGATTGAGGAGCGCGACGACCACGAGCTGTTCCTGCGCTTCGAATATCGCACGACGCTGACTGTCACGGACGACAGTGAGGAAGCGCGTCAGACGCACGGCATCGTCAAGGAAGCGTATCGCACGTCGGACATCGACACGGTGCGCCTGATCCGCGAATACGCACAAGGGCGCAAGGATCCCGACCCGCTTCACTGACGTCGGCGGCGGCCTTCGGCCGCCTCTTTGATTCAAGCTATCGGATTTGCCATATCGATCGATAAAGATTTTTTGTAAATGGGAATAGTTATCATTTAGAATCATTCCATCGTATCGACAGTCACCGATCAACCGAATGACCGACACCACGCGCCCGACCACGCTGACCTTGCGCCGCACGACCGGCACTGCAAGCGGCAACCGTCAGAAGACGGCAGCGGTCACGACGCCGGCGAAGCCCGCCGGAAGCCGCGATGCCGGCACACGGACCCTCAACAGCGATGCGCTGCTGCAAGGTCATAGCCATATCAGCATCGCGCATAACGGAGAGACATATCAGTTGCGTGCCACGCGGCTCGGCAAACTGATCCTGACGAAGTAGCGACAGCGTATTGTGGGGACCACCTCCCTGAGAGGTGTTGGGCAGTAGCCAGCGTAACGGCTTGCACGCGAGATCTAGACCCCTTCGTGCAAACACACTCAAGCAGCCGTTGCAGCAAGCCAAGCCACTTTTTTTGGTTCTCGCACAAGGAAGAAAAAAAGCGACACGTCGAAGGACGTGTCGCTTTTTTGTTTGGGCGTCCGGATGCAATGGAAAAGGCATCGCGGCTATCGGCGCTGCTGCTTCAGCGCGCTCCGGGGCCGGCGGCGGAACACTTTCGCCGGCTCACTCCGGAACGTGGCCGCAAGGCCGTCGATCCCGCCTCAGAAACCCCAGAACATCAACCACCACGCGCTGTCAACGACGGCCAGGCCGGCCGCGAACCACGCGAATGCTGCGAGTCGGCGCGGCCACGGCGCATAGCGCCCCGTCACCTTCCATGCAAGCCAGGCGCTCCACGCGTTCGCGCAGACCAGAATCGCGATGCGCACGTCGGTTGCCCAGCCGAGCGGCACGTGCTCGGCCCGCAGCAGCGACAGCGTCGTCGCCGACAGCCCGAGGAACACGCCCGCCCCCGCGATCGGGATCAGCGCCTGCGCGAGATGATGGAGACGCACGCGGTCGAAACGGCCGAGCATCAGCGTCGCGCCGGCCAGCAGCACGAGCAGCGCGGTGCCGTACACGAGCCCCGTACCGACGATGTAGCTGACGATCAGACCGCCGTCGAGCCACGAGAACACGTCATTGCGATCCGGGTAATGCGTGAGCAGGAACCACGGTGCATTGGTCTCGAGCGGCCACGTAATGTCGCGATCGATCAGCCAGCCCGCGAGCCATTGCTTGATCTGTACGAACCATGGGCTGACGGTCCAGTGGAACGCGCCGATCGCGACGCCGAGCAGGCCGTACAGGATCAGCGCCGTGTCCCACGGGTTCGCCTGCTGCGCACCGAGGTTCACGACCTCGTCGGACGGCGAGCGCCACGACAGCGCGATCGCGTCACGATGCCCGCTACAGCGGCCGCACATGTGGCACGCGGCGGCGCCCTTCATGTTGCGCAACGGCACGAGCGGCGCACAATTGATCGGAATCACGCGGTGCCCGTGCTCGCCGCTCTTGTACGAGCGACGCCAGGCATCCTCGTCGACCTTGTAGCGCATCGGCGCGAGCCGCGACAGCAACCCGAACACGCCGTTGACCGGGCACAGGTACTTGCACCACACGCGCTTCTCGCGGCCGTACAGCACGCCGATCACGATCGCGCCGACGGTCGAGCCGCCGAGCACGAACAGCACCGCCAGCGGGTACTGGTACACGCTGACCATCTGCCCGTAGATCGTCGTGAGCCCGAATGCGACGAACGGCCAGCCGCCCCACCGCATCCAGCGCGGAATCGCGCCGCCGCGGCCGAACCGGCTCGCATATTCGGTGAGCGCACCTTCGGGGCACAGCACGCCGCACCAGACGCGGCCGAGCATCACCATCGACAGCAGCACGAACGGCCACCAGATGCCCCAGAACACGAACTGCGCAATCAGCGTGAGGTTGTTCCACAGGTGCGCGGAATCGTCCGGCAGCGGCAACACCGCCGGCACGATGATCAGGAACGCATAGACGGCGACGACGACCCACTGGATGCCGCGGATCACCGCGCCGTGGCGCTGCATCCACTGGCCGGCCTGCGCGAGCCAGCCCGGCTTGGCTGCGGCGACAACGCTCATGCCGCGCGACCCGCAGGAACGGCCGGACGGCGGCTCGCGCGCTTCATCAGCAGCCAGACCACCGCCCAATACGCCGCATAGGCGACCAGGTTGGTCAGCGCCGGGTGTGCGCGATAGCCGGTCAGCGTCGCGACGAGCGAACCGAACGTGCCGGAATCATCGAGGATCCCTGACGTGTCCCACACTTGCGAAATGCCGAGCGGCAGGATTTCCTTGTCGATCAGCTTGTCGACGCCGGTCTGGAACAGGCCCGCACCGAGGAACAGCAGCATCACTTCGGTGACACGGAAGAAATGCCGCCACGAGAAGTACTTGCCGCCGAGCTGCAGCAGATAGAACGTGAGGAACGCGAGACCGAGGCCGATCACGACCGCGAGCATCTGGCTGCCGTCCACGTGCCCCGACTGGCCGAAACCGAGGCCGTACAGGAAGATCACCGTCTCGCTGCCTTCGCGGGCGATCGCGAGCGCGACCAGCACGGCAACGCCCCACCAGTTCGAATCGCGCGTGCTCTGCTGCAGCGACTGCTCCATGTCGCGCTTCAGCGTGCGGCCGTGCCGGCGCATCCACAGCACCATCTGCACGATCAGCACGCACGCGATCAGCACCATCGCGGTCTGGAAATAGTCCTGTGCGTCGCCGGACAGCACTTCGGTGAAGCCGACGAGCGCGGCGCCGAGACCGATGGCCATCAGCAGGCCGACTGCCACGCCCGTCCACAGAAAGGGCAGGCCGCGGCGCGCGTCGTCGTCGCCGTTCTTCAGCCATGCATAGAGGATGCCGACGACGAGCAGCGCTTCGACGCTCTCCCGCCAGACGATGAACAAGATCTGACCCATTGAATCCTCCTGACGTGCGGAGCAAGGTACTCGCGCGCCCGCACGCAGATAAAACGCATTACTTCGCGACGATCACGCCCTGTGCCTGCTGGTGGAAATCGTCGAAAAACTTGTACTCGCCCGGCGACAGCGGGGCGACAACCACGAACGAATCGGCGCCCGGTGCGAGCACCTTCTCCTTGCGCAACTGCACGCTCTCGAATTCGGCGGCGCCCTTGCCGGTATTCCTGATCTCGATCTTGAAGCGCTGGCCGGCCGGCACTTCGATCCGGGCGGGATTCAGCTTGCCGTCCGTCATCTCGAGCTTGAACGTCGGCAGATCGGCGGCATGCGCCGCGCCGGCGAGCCACAGCGCGGCGGCTGCGGCGACGATTTTCTGGGGAAATTTCATTCTGGGTTCTCTACGCCGACGGCGCGCCGAAGCGCGCCGTCCGTGATGCCACCGATCAGTACCCGCCCTTCTTGCCGATGCCGGCGAACGGGAAGTCGTATTCGAGGGTGACGGGCTTGAACCACGCGCCCACGCCCGTTTCCTTGTCGACGTGACGGCCGAACGCCATGTGGCCCGACTGCATCGGCGGCTTGACGGTCATCGTCAGGTGGTACTTGCCGGGGCCGGCCAGCTTCACGTTGTCGCCATAGTGCGGGCCGTCGCTCGCGACCATGCCCATCAGGTCGCCTTCGGCCTTCCACTTCGTGTCGCCCTGCTTCGTCAGCTTGTACGTGACCTGCAGGTACGGCATCCAGTCGCCTTCCGCGAAACCCGTCGGGTTGTTCTTGACCGCGTGGATGTCCGCCTCGAGGTGGATGTCGGAATCCGACGCCTTGCGCATCATCCCTTCCGGATCCATCGTGATCGGCTGCAGGTACACCGCGCCGATTTCCATGCCGCCCTGGATCTGCTGCTTGCCGATCGGATATTCGGCCGCCGAGGCCGACATCGCGGCAAGCGCCGCCGCTACCGCAACCGACGTGCGGATGAACGAAGAACCCAACATGGACACTCCTTGTTATTTGTCTGACATGCTGCGAACCGCCCTCCTGGGCGGCTCACCGAAAACACTAACGCGATGAAGAACGTTAATGCGAACTATTCTCAATACATGCGGAGTTTAGCACCGAACCGGCTCCGGAACAAACGAGATCCTGCGTAAACCCCTGATCTGACAAGGCTTACAACGGCGTTACCGGGAGGCTTCAGTGACGTTTGGAAAGATTTACCGGCCGCCGTTGACGTGGTCGCCCACGTTCGCGCCGAATACGCGTTCGCGCAGCAGCGCCAGCTGATCGCGGGTGGCCGCGGCCTTTTCGAACTCGAGGTTTTTCGCGTAATCGGCCATCTGCTTTTCGAGCCGCTTGATTTCCTTCGCGATCTGCTTTTCCGACATGTCCTCGAACTTCGCGCGTTGCTGCGCTTCCTTCAGCTCGGCGCGCGCGTCATCGGCGTTGTAGACGCCGTCGATGATGTCCTTGATGCGCTTCACGACGCCGCGCGGCGTGATGCCCATCTTCTCGTTGTGCGCGATCTGCTTCGCGCGGCGCCGCTCGGTCTCGCCGATCGCGCGCTTCATCGATTCGGTCATCGTGTCGGCGTAGAGGACGGCCTTGCCGTTCACGTTGCGCGCCGCGCGGCCGATCGTCTGGATCAGCGAGCGCTCCGCGCGCAGGAAGCCTTCCTTGTCCGCGTCCAGAATCGCGACGAGCGCCACTTCCGGAATGTCGAGGCCTTCGCGCAACAGGTTGATCCCGACCAGCACGTCGAACGTGCCGAGCCGCAGGTCGCGGATGATCTCGACCCGCTCCACCGTGTCGATGTCGCTGTGCAGGTAGCGCACCTTGACGCCGTGGTCGGCCAGGAACTCGGTAAGCTGCTCGGCCATCCGCTTCGTCAGCACGGTGATCAGCACCCGCTCGCCGGCGTTCACGCGCGCGTTGATCTCGGTCAGCACGTCGTCGACCTGCGAGCTTGCCGGGCGCACTTCGATTTCCGGGTCGACGAGCCCGGTCGGCCGCACCACCTGCTCGGCGACCTGCCCCGTCACGCGCTGCTCGTAGTCCGCGGGCGTCGCCGACACGAACACCACCTGGCGCATCTTGCGTTCGAACTCCGGGAACTTGAGCGGCCGGTTGTCAAGCGCCGACGGCAGCCGGAAGCCGTAGTTGACGAGGTTTTCCTTGCGCGCGCGGTCGCCGTTGTACATGCCGTTCAGCTGGCCGATCAGCACGTGCGATTCGTCGAGCAGCATCAGCGCGTCGGGCGGCAGGTAGTCGACGAGCGTCGGCGGCGGCTCGCCGGGCGCGGCGCCCGAGAAGTGCCGCGAGTAGTTCTCGATGCCCTTGCAGAAGCCGAGCTCCTGCAGCATCTCGAGGTCGAAGCGCGTGCGCTGCTCGAGGCGCTGCGCCTCGACGAGCTTGCCGTCGCGGTGGAAGAACTCGAGGCGCTCGCGCAATTCGTCCTTGATCGTCTCGACCGCACGCATCACGGTGTCGCGCGGCGTCACATAGTGCGACGACGGATACACGGTGAAGCGCGGAATCTTCTGCCGCACGCGCCCGGTCAGCGGGTCGAACAGCTGCAGCGTCTCGACCTCGTCGTCGAACAGCTCGACGCGCACGGCCATCTCCGCGTGCTCGGCCGGGAAGATGTCGATCGTGTCGCCGCGCACGCGGAACGTGCCGCGCTGGAAGTCCTGTTCGTTGCGCGAGTACTGCATCGCGATCAGCCGCGCGATCACGTCGCGCTGGCCGAGCTTGTCGCCGGTGCGCAGCGTCAGGATCATCTGGTGGTATTCGGACGGGTTGCCGATACCGTAGATCGCCGACACCGTCGCGACGATCACCACGTCGCGGCGCTCCATCAGGCTCTTCGTCGCCGACAGCCGCATCTGCTCGATGTGCTCGTTGATCGACGAGTCCTTCTCGATGAACAGGTCGCGCTGCGGCACGTAAGCTTCCGGCTGGTAATAGTCGTAGTACGAGACGAAGTACTCGACCGCATTGCGCGGGAAAAACTCGCGGAACTCCGCGTAGAGCTGCGCCGCGAGCGTCTTGTTCGGTGCGAACACGATTGCCGGGCGGCCGAGCCGCGCAATCGTGTTGGCCATCGTGAAGGTCTTGCCCGAACCGGTCACGCCGAGCAGCGTCTGGAATGCGAGGCCGTCGCCGACACCTTCGACGAGCGTCTCGATCGCGGTCGGCTGGTCGCCTGCGGGTGGATACGGTTGGTACAGCTGGAACGGCGACCCTTCGAAGGTCACGAATTTCGATTCGTCGAGCGCGTCGCCGACTTCGGCGTGATGTTCGGACATGGAGTGCGGCCGGAGCGAGGGCAAAAAAACTATTCTAGCGCTTCGCGGCGTTGCGAACCGCTGACGGCTCCTGACGCTCGGCAACCGGCCGAAATCGCAATTCGCCGCGCAATCGCCGCCTCCACAAGCGTGAATTCGCTACAATATCAGGCTCCTGTGCTTTCCGGCGCCGTGCCTGCTGGCGCGCGGTCCGCTGCGCCCGCCCGCCGGATGAAAGCCTGACCCTCTTTTCACTACTGCCGAATCATCATGTCGCTCTTCTCCGCTGTCCAGCTTGCTCCCCGCGACCCGATCCTGGGCCTGAACGAAGCCTTCAACGCCGATACGCGTCCGACCAAGGTCAACCTCGGCGTCGGTGTGTACACGAACGAAGAAGGCAAGATTCCGCTGCTGCGCGCCGTTCGCGAAGCGGAAAAGGCACGTGTCGACGCCGGCCTGCCGCGCGGCTACCTGCCGATCGACGGGATCGCCGCCTACGACGCAGCGGTGCAGAAGCTGCTGCTCGGCAACGATTCGCCGCTGATCGCCGCGGGCCGTGTGGTCACGGCGCAGGCACTGGGCGGCACGGGCGCATTGAAGATCGGCGCCGATTTCCTGCGCACCGTGAACCCGAACGCGAAGGTCGCGATCAGCGACCCGAGCTGGGAAAACCACCGCGCGCTGTTCGAAGCGGCCGGCTTCGAAGTCGTCGCCTATCCGTACTACGACGCCGCCACCAACGGCGTGAACTTCGACGGCATGCTGTCGGCGCTGAACGGCTATGCGGCAGGCACGATCGTCGTGCTGCACGCGTGCTGCCACAACCCGACCGGCGTGGACCTGACCGAAGCGCAATGGCAGCAGGTCGTCGACGTCGTCAAGGCGCGCAACCTCGTGCCGTTCCTCGACATGGCCTACCAGGGCTTCGGCGAGAACATCGAGGCCGATGCGGCTGCCGTGCGCCTGTTTGCCGCGGCCGACCTGAACGCATTCGTGTCGTCGTCGTTCTCGAAGTCGTTCTCGCTGTACGGCGAGCGTGTCGGCGCGCTGTCGATCATCACGTCGAGCAAGGAAGAAGCGACGCGCGTGCTGTCGCAACTGAAGCGCGTGATCCGCACGAACTACTCGAACCCGCCGACCCATGGCGGCGCAGTCGTCGCGGCCGTGCTCGCGTCGCCGGAACTGCACGCTGCGTGGGTGCAGGAACTCGGCGAAATGCGCGACCGCATCCGCGCGATGCGCAATGGTCTCGTCGAGCGCCTGAAGGCGAGCGGCGTCGATCGCGACTTCAGCTTCATCAACGCGCAGCGCGGGATGTTCTCGTATTCGGGCCTGACCTCGGCGCAAGTCGATCGCCTGCGCGAAGAGTTCGGCATCTACGCAGTCGGCACCGGCCGGATCTGCGTCGCAGCACTGAACACGCGCAACCTCGACGCGGTCGCCAATGCAGTCGCAACGGTCCTGAAGTAAGTCGGCGTCAGCGGGCGGCAGCCCGCCCTGCTGAAACAAAAAACGCGCTCCCCGGAGCGCGTTTTTTATGCCGTTCTGCCGGCCGGCGGCGGCTCCGCACGAGCGGCACGCGTCGCGGCCGCCCGTGCCGGAGCCCGTTACTGCATGAACCAGCCGTGGCTGACGACGAACGACTGGCCCGTGAGCGCGGCGCTCGGGAACGCCGACAGGAA
>NZ_QTPQ01000073.1:0-18818 GCF_003853425.1 Burkholderia sp. Bp9140 | reverse complement strand
CAACGAAACAACGAAGAGGTTAACAGAGCGCGAAACGGGTTAACAGCCCCTTCGACTCATTTTGTTAGAGCTTTTTATACGGTGCACCGGACGACACGGCGGATCCGGCTCGACGGCCAGGATTCGATCCGCTTCACGGTGCTGCTGGGCGGGCGGCTCACGTGCCGCACCGGCGGCCCGGAGCTGGTCAAGCGCGCGGGCGACCTGTTCGTCTACGACGTCGCGCAGGTCAACGACTGCCGGGTCGAGGCCGGCGATGTGATCAGCCTGGTGGTGCCGCGCCATCTGCTGCCGGCCCATGCGGCGAACGCGCACGGGCAGACGCTTTCGAGCGGTGTCGGGCGGCTGCTGGGCGACCAGATGCTGTCGCTGTTCCGCAATCTTCCGGACCTGCGCACGCGTGAGGTGCCGAGCGTCGTGCAATCGTTGCTGCTGCTTCTGGCCGCGGCGGTTGCACCGAGCGCACAGGCACTCGATGATGCGCGCGGCCCGCTCGACAACGCGCTGGTCGAGCGCGTGCGGCGCTATATCGACGCGCACCTGCTGGAGCCCGACCTCACGCCCGACCGGATCTGCCGGGACATCGGCGTGTCGAGGGCGCGGCTCTATCAGCTGTTCAAGGAACAGGGCGGCGTGATGCGGCAGATCACGCATAGACGGTTGCGGCATGCGTATCACGTGCTCGGCGATCCGCGGCGCCGGCATCAGCGCATTGCGGAAATCGCGTGGGCGCACGGCTTTCCCGACGAGAAGTATTTCCACCGGCTGTTCAAGGCCGAGTTCGGCCATACGCCGAAGGAAACGCTCGAATGCGCGGCGGCACCGGTGCTGCTGCCGGTCGGCGCGGACGGGGACAATCGCTGGGGAGACGGCGGGCGGCTGACGGGATGGACGCTGCCGTTCGGGGTGCTCAACAACTGAGCCGATGGCGCGTGGCGTGGCGATTCAGCGCGAAAGCCGGTCCGTCCGGGCGCGTGCGTCACGCATCGTTCGCAGCGCTGTCGCCCATATCGCCTTCGATCGCGGCCATCAGGTCGTCGACGCCCACCATCAGCGCGCGTACCTGCCGCAGCGATTCGTACTGGTGCAGCACCGCGCGCCATGACGGCAGTGCCAGCAGCGCGTCCCAGACGGCGTGCAGGCCGTGCGGATCGGCATCCGTGCGCTGCACCAGCGCGCTCGCGTAGTCGAGGCTCGCCGGCGCCGACAGCAGTTGCATCCGGCTCGCGGCACCCAGCAGGCGCGGCGCCGGGTCCGCCGATGCATCGCAGCAGTACAGCACCTCGCGCTGCAATGCCGCGTCGTCGGTCCCCAGCGCGCGCAGCGACGCGCCGTGCAGGCGTACCGTGCCTTCGCGCGTATCGAACGCATAGACCGTATCCGGCTCGGCTTGCGCGAGCAGGCTCAGGCCGCGCAGCAGGCGCGGCAGATCGGTCGTCGCGGCATCCGCGGACGCCTTCGCCTCGACGAGGAAGCGGACGTGCCACGCGGCCGACGGATCGTCGCCGCGCGCGCGCTCGAGCAGCACCGCATCCCACTCGGTTTTCGCGCGGTCGTGCTTGGCCGGAATCGATGCCGGCACGCGCATCGACGTGACCACGCGATACGTGCGATGCGCATCGCTCGCATCGAGTTGCGCGGCCAAGGCGTCGAGCGCCTGCGCGGCCAGCGCTTCGACGGCCGCGCCCCGCTGTTGCGACGTGAGGCCCTGCGCGACGGCGAGCGCGCTGCCTTCGAGCGGCCCCTGGCGTCCCCACAGCGTGCGGTACTGCCGGACGTCGGCGTCCCGCGACAGTGCGTCGAGACGCTGCAGCCGGGCGAGCGCGGGGCTGCCCTTCAGTTTGACGATGTCCTGCTCGAACGCGCTGCCGGTCGCCGTCTCCGGTTGCGCGAGCAGGTGCCGCAGCGTGGCATGGAGATCGTCCCACGACGCGCCGGCCGCGGCCGCATGCAGCCGTGCGAGCGGCTCGCGTTGCCACGCCTGCGCGTGCCGTTCGAGCCGGGCCGGATGCGCGAGCGTGTTGACGGCCGAGCGCAGCGTGCGCCGATCCTGTTCGGCATGCGCGGCAAGCGATGCGTATTCGCGCACGGCTGCCGCGCCATGCCGCAGCACCGCGGCCTGGAAGGCGGGGTCGCCGGATTGCGTGTCCATCGCGTCGCGGATCATCCGCGCGAGCGCGCCGATGAAACGGCGCTGCAATCCCGGGTCGGGCGGTCGGCCCTCCATCTGCATCCGGCGCGCTTCCTCGATCACGACCGCGATGACGGTGGCCGGGTTCGCGGCGTCGGTCAGCGACGACGTGCGCACGAGCGGCGGCAACCGGTAGCGGCGATCGACGGTGCGCAGGACTTCGTCCAGCAGGGCGGGCAATGGTATCGGCGGCATGACGAATGACGGGAGCGGGCGCGGCTTCGCGTGCGTGACGGGCGATGTGCAACGGTATCACGCCACGCCGGCACGCAGGGCCGGACGCCGCGCGCTCGCCGGGATTCGCGCGCGGGCCGACCGCGCCGCCGGACGTCAGGCCGTCAGCGTCACCGACAGGCTGCCGAGCTCGCCGAAGCGGACCGTCAGCGCATCGCCGAGCGGCACGTCGATCGCGCCCGCATACGAGCCGGTCGTCACGATCTGGCCGGCGCGCGCGCCGTCGCCGCGCGACGCGAGGAAATTCACCAGCCACACGAGCGGCTCGAGCGGATCGCCATCCGGATGGCGGCCGTCGATCGTGCGGTTCAGCGCGCCCTCGAACGACAGCGCGAGCGTCTCGAGCGGCACGTTCAACCCGTCGGGCACGACGGGGCCCACGCACAGCCCCTGGTTGAACTGCCCGTCGGCGAGCAGTTCGAACTTCGACGCGCGCGCAGGCTCCGCATAGCGGCACCCCAATACCTCGAGCACGATGCGCACTTCGCGGATCGCGCCGCACACGTCGTGCTCGTCGTACGGCCGCGCGCGGGCGGGCAGGTCGCGATCGAGCACGAACGCGATTTCCGGCTCGATCCGCACGATCGGCCCGCCGACGACACGGTACGGCGCATCGGCTTCGCGGATCGTCGATGCGAAGATCGGCGCGACGATCACGCGGTCGGGCGGCGGCAGTGCGCATTTCCATCCGCCGATGGTTTCGCCGAGCAGGTCGGCGACGCGATGCTGGATCGCGAGCGCGGTGTCGACGTTCTCGGGACGGAAGGCGTCGGGCAGCAGCGGGCCGGGCACGCCGGCATGGCGGGCGGCGACGAGATGCTGGGCGGCGCCGTCCACGCGTTCGGTAGTCGTTGTCATGTCGGTTGAGCGAGTTGAAAGTGAGCCGGCAAAAAAAGGGCCGGACGAAGGTCGCATAGCTGATGATAGCGCTTTCGGCTGCATGGCCGCTCGATTGCACCGCGCGGCCGCACGTCCGGCACCCCGATTGCTCCGCGTGGCGCTTTGCCGCACGACCCGTTTCCGGTGAATCTTGATCGCCGTCAAGCTTCGAGCCCGCCGCGGGCCGATGATGGGGACATGGCCGCGCGCCGTCGCGCGCGGCAACTCACCCCAGCGAGGTTCGCATGTACAAGAAGATCATGGTGGCCGTCGACGGCAGCGCTTCGTCGAAACAGGCGCTTGCCGAGGCGTTGAAGGTGGCGAAGGCGGGCGATACACACGTCAGCGTCGTGTACGTCGTCGACAAGTCGGTGCTGTTCACGTACGCGGGCCGTTTCGACCCGCACGCGCTCATCGAGGAAATCCGCGACGACGGGCGCAAGGTGCTGCGTGAAGCCGAACAGGTCATCGCGCAGGCCGGCGCGAAAGGCGAGGGCGAACTCGTCGAAACCGAGAGCATCGGCGAGGACGTCGCGGAACGCCTGCAGCGTTACGTGAAGGAGCAAGGGATCGATCTCGCGGTGGTCGGCACGCACGGGCGGCGCGGGATCCGGCGCGTGGTGCTCGGAAGTGTTGCCGAGCGCTTCGTGCGCGGCTCGAAGTGCCCGGTGCTGCTGATTCGCGGCGACGATGCCGGCGTGCCGGCTTCCGCCGCGACGGCCTGACGCGGAGGGCGCGCGATGATACGCCGCCAGTACCGGATCGTCGTCGCGGCGATCGCCGTGTTCGTGTCGCTCGCGGGGATGATGGCCGTCGTGACCGGGCTGCTGTTCGACGAAACGATCGCGCTGCGCGGCGGCGCGATCGCGTTGATCGTCGGCGTGGCCGGTTTCGTCGTGATGCTCAACCCGGGGCCGAAGGGCGAGAGCTGACGCGGGAAAACCGCCTGTCTTCTTGAAGATGAAGGCGCGTGCGGGTGCCCGGCAGTGACGGGCGATGCCCGACGATTACTGCCGGCCGCGCGTTGCGAGCCTGTTACCTGTTACGTGTTACGTGCCGGTCGCACCGGACGCTGACGCACCCGCATCGTCGGGCTTTGCCTGCACGTTCAGCCGCTGCAACGTTTCCGCCAGCTCGGCGTTGTTCGGCTGAATCCTGCGCGCCTGCGCGAACGCGGCGCGCGCTTCATCCTGGCGGCCCAGCTTCCACAGCACTTCCCCTTTGTGCGTCAGGCCGGTCGCCCATGCTTCACGCGTGTCGCCGTCGTCGTCCTTCGCGAAGATCGCGATCGAGCGGTCGAACCACGCGAGCGCTTCGTCGTTGCGGCCGAGGCGATACAGCGCCCACCCCTTGCTGTCGAGCGCATACGCATCGTCCGGCGATTTCGCGAGATGCGCGTCGATCATGGCCAGCCCGCGATCGACTTCGATGCCCGCATCGACGAGCCGATAGCCGATGTCGTTCAGGCGGTCGCCGGAGATCTCGCCGAGGTCGAGCACGGCGGCCACGCGGCCGGCGTCGCGTGCGGCGATCGCGAGCGACAGCAGCTTGGTGACGATCCGTTGCCGCAATTCGCTGCTGATCCGGTCGCCGTTGCCGACCAGGCTGCCGAGGTATTGCGTGTACAGGTCCGGCGCGCCCGGTTCGTCCGCGCTGTTCGCAATGGCCACGCCGGGGCCCGCGCACCAGTCGGTGTCGGCGGACCCGTCCGGCATCCCGGTATAGAGATTGACGTTGCGCGGCGTGCGCGATTGCGCGTAGTAGGTGTAGCCGTTCGCGTCCGAGTAACCGCACGCCAGGTATTCGTGCTCCACGTCCAGCATGTACGGGACGCCGCCGAGCGGCGCGTCGCCGGCCGCCGCGACCAGCCGGAACGATTCGCCCAGGTCGCCGTCGCCGATGATCGGATTGAACACCCACTGCTTCTGCGGATGCGATTTCGGCAGCCGGATCCGGACCGTGCGTCCGGCTGCGTCGGTCGTGCCGAAGATCACGCTGTCGTGCTGGCCCGGCTTGACGGGCAGCCCCGCGATGACCTGGCCGGGCAGGAACAGCCGGTACCGCGCATGGGGCAGCGGCTGGTGCGTGACCGGATCGCGCAGCACGAACTGATGGACGTAGGCACCTTTGCCGAGCGACGCCGTCGGCGCGATATAGGTGCGCGCATGGGCGGCGGGCAGCGCGGTGCAGCCGATGACGGCGGCAATGCATGCGGTGAAAAAGCGTGATGTCATGAAAATGCGGTTCTTGTATGCAAGGGTGTTATTGACCGACGGCCGGTAAACCATCGAATGCATGGCGCAGTCTTCTATAAACAGCGTGCCGCGGGCCGGCGATTCCGCCATGGGGATCACCGTTCATTCCATGCCATTCGAGGCGGATTGCGCCCGGCCGACCCACGCGGGAAACGGACGGGCAGGGCAGCGGACTTGCCCGCGCGCAGCATAACAGGTGATGCCGTCAAATCCGTCCCTATTTCGTGTCGTTGCGGGCCGATGAACGATATCGTGATTTGTATCAAGCCGTGATATGTCGGTTCGCCCGACAATGGGTTCGACCACGGCGAGACAGGCGGAGCGTCAAAGCCGATCGTCCTTTACAACCGGTATTACACCTCCTTAAATAATCAGGGTCTGCCAAAAGACCGGAAAAACGAGATCCCCATGAGCCATTTCCTGGATAGATTGCGTTATTTCTCCACAACAAGGCCAACCTTCTCCGGCGGACATGGCGCCGTCACCGACGAGGACCGGAAATGGGAAGACGGCTACCGGCTGCGCTGGCAGCACGACAAGATCGTCCGTTCGACCCACGGGGTGAACTGCACGGGCTCGTGCTCGTGGAAGGTCTACGTGAAAGGCGGGATCGTCACCTGGGAAACCCAGCAGACCGATTACCCGCGCACGCGCCCCGACATGCCGAACCACGAGCCGCGCGGCTGCTCGCGCGGCGCTTCGTACTCCTGGTATCTGTATAGCGCGAACCGGCTCAAGCATCCGATGGTGCGCAGCGCACTGGTGAAGCTGTGGCGCGAACGCCGCCGCACGCTTGGCGCCGTCGACGCATGGCGTTCGATCGTCGAGGACGACGACGCACGGCGTTCGTACCAGAGCCGGCGCGGGCTCGGCGGCTTCGTGCGCGCGAACTGGGACGAGGTCAACGAGATCGTTGCGGCCGCAAACGTCTACACGGTCGAGCGGCATGGCCCCGATCGCGTGGTCGGCTTCTCGCCGATCCCGGCGATGTCGATGGTGTCGTACGCGGCAGGCTCGCGCTACCTGTCGCTGATCGGCGGCGTGTGCCTGAGCTTCTACGACTGGTACTGCGACCTGCCGCCCGCGTCGCCGCAGACCTGGGGCGAGCAGACCGACGTGCCGGAATCGGCCGACTGGTACAACTCGACGTTCATCATGATGTGGGGCTCCAATGTCCCGCAGACCCGCACGCCGGACGCGCACTTCCTCGTCGAGGCGCGCTATCGCGGCACCAAGGTCGTGTCGGTGTTCCCCGACTACTCGGAAGGCGCGAAGTTCGGCGACCTGTGGCTGCATCCGAAGCAGGGCACCGACGCGGCGCTCGCGCTTGCGATGGGCCATGTGATCCTCAAGGAATTCCATCTCGCGGGGAAGAGCGACTACTTCGTCGACTACTGCAAGCGCTACACCGACATGCCGTGCCTCGTGCGCCTCGTGCCGCACGGCGACGGCTACGTGCCCGAGCGCCTCGTGCGCGCATCCGACTTCGACGATGCGCTCGACGAGGCCGCGCATCCTGACTGGAAGACTGTGATGATCGACGACGCGACGGGCGAGTTCGTCGTGCCGGTCGGTTCGGTGGGCTTTCGCTGGGGGCAGCAGGCCGATGCGGACAAGGGCAAGTGGAACCTGCGCGGCGAGACGTCGAAGGGCGCGGCGCTGTCGCCGCGGCTGTCATGCACGGCCGAGCACGACGACGTCGTCGACGTGCTGTTCCCGTACTTCGGCAACCAGCCGCATGCGCACTTCAACTCGACGCAGCACGGCTCCGAGCTGTCGCGCCGGATCGGCGTGCGGCGCGTGGCGACACGCGACGGCGAGATGCTGGTCGCGACCGTGTACGACCTGTTCGTCGCGAACTACGGGCTCGACCAGGGGCTGGGCGGGCGCGACGTGGCCGCGAGCTACGACGACGATCTGCCGTACACGCCCGCGTGGCAGGAAGCGATCACCGGCGTGAAGCGCGCGGACGTGATCTCGGTCGCGCGGCAGTTCGCGGAGAACGCGCACAAGACGCAGGGCAAGTCGATGGTGATCATTGGCGCGGGGATCAACCACTGGTTCCATATGGACATGTCGTACCGCGCGATCATCAACATGCTGATCATGTGCGGCTGCGTCGGCAAGCCGGGCGGCGGCTGGTCGCATTACGTGGGCCAGGAGAAGCTGCGCCCGCAGACGGGCTGGACCGCGCTTGCGTTCGCACTCGACTGGAATCGTCCGCCGCGGCACATGAACGCGACCTCGTTCTTCTACGCGCACACCGACCAGTGGCGCTACGACACGATGGACCCGGGCGCGCTGCTGTCGCCGCTCGCGGACAAGACGCAATTCCACGGCTCGCCGATCGACTACAACGTGCGTGCGGAACGGATGGGCTGGCTGCCGTCGGCGCCGCAACTCGCGGTGAATCCGCTGAAGGTCGGCGCGAGTCTGGGCGACGCCGCGCAGGCCGGCGCCGACGTCGCGCGGCAGTTGAAGGCCGGCACGCTGCAGATGGCGTGCGAGGACCCGGACGCCCCCGACAACTTCCCGCGCAACCTGTTCGTATGGCGCTCGAACCTGCTCGGCTCGTCGGGCAAGGGCCACGAGTATTTCCTGAAACACCTGCTCGGCACGACCAACGGCGTGCAGGGCGAGGATCTCGGTGCGACGGGCGGCACGCGCCCCGAGGAAGTGAAGTGGCACGACGAAGCGCCGCGCGGCAAGCTCGACCTGCTGGTCACGCTCGACTTCCGGATGTCGACCACCTGCATGTATTCGGACGTCGTGCTGCCGACCGCGACGTGGTACGAGAAGGACGACATGAACACGTCCGACATGCATCCGTTCATCCATCCGCTGTCGGCGGCGGTCGATCCCGCATGGGAATCGAAGAGCGACTGGGAGATCTTCAAGGGGATCGCGAAGCGCTTCTCCGAGCTGTGCGACGGGCACCTCGGCGTCGAGCGCGACGTCGTGCTCGCGCCGATCGCGCACGACACGCCGGGCGAACTCGCGCAGCCGTTCGACGTGCAGGACTGGAAGCGCGGCGAATGCGAGCCGGTGCCGGGCCGTACGATGCCGGCCGTGGTCGCGGTCGAGCGCGACTATCCGAACACCTATGCGCGCTTCACGTCGCTCGGCCCGCTGATGGACAAGCTCGGCAATGCGGGCAAGGGCATCGGCTGGGATACGAAGGACGAAGTGAAGCTGCTCGGCCAGCTCAACTACACGGTCGCCGACGGCGCCGCGCACGGGCGCCCGCGCATCGACACCGCGCTCGACGCCGCCGAGGTGATCCTCGCGCTCGCGCCGGAAACCAATGGCGAAGTCGCGGTGAAGGCGTGGCGTGCGCTGTCCGGCATCACCGGCATCGATCACACGCACCTGGCAATCGCGCGCGAGGACGAGAAGATCCGCTTCCGCGACATCCAGGCGCAGCCGCGCAAGATCATCTCGTCGCCGACGTGGAGCGGGATCGAATCCGAGCACGTGTCGTACAACGCCGGCTACGTGAACGTGCACGAGCTGGTGCCGTGGCGCACGCTGACGGGCCGCCAGCAGTTGTACCAGGACCATCCGTGGATGCGCGCGTTCGGCGAGTCGCTGTGCGCGTACAAGCCGCCGATCGACACGGGCAGCTATGCGCACATGGTCGGCAAGCGCTCGAACGGCAACCCCGAGCGCGTGCTGAACTTCCTCACGCCGCACCAGAAGTGGGGGATCCACAGCACCTACACGGACAACCTGCTGATGCTGACGCTGTCGCGCGGCGGCCCGATCGTGTGGATGTCGGAGGACGACGCGAAGGCGATCGGCGTGGTCGATAACGACTGGATCGAGTGCTACAACTCGAATGGCGCGTTGTGCGCGCGGGCGGTGGTGAGCCAGCGGATTCCGTCCGGGATGGTGATGATGTACCACGCGCAGGAGAAGATCGTGAACACGCCGGGCTCCGAGATCACCGGCACGCGCGGCGGCATTCACAACTCGGTCACGCGCATCGCATTGAAGCCGACCCACATGATCGGCGGCTATGCGCAGCTGTCGTACGGCTTCAACTACTACGGCACGGTCGGCTCGAATCGCGACGAGTTCCTGATCGTGCGCAGGATGAACAGGATCGACTGGCTCGATGGTGACGAGACCGCGGTCGACCCGACAACGCAAGCCGTACGCGCTGGAGAAACCTCATGAAAATACGCGCACAGATCGCGATGGTGCTGAACCTCGACAAGTGCATCGGGTGCCATACCTGCTCGGTGACGTGCAAGAACGTGTGGACCAGCCGCGAAGGGATGGAGTACGCGTGGTTCAACAACGTCGAGACCAAGCCGGGCATCGGCTATCCGAAGGACTGGGAGAACCAGGACCGCTGGCGCGGCGGCTGGCAGCGGCGCGCGGACGGCAGGATCGAGCCGCGCCTGGGCGGCAAGTGGCGGCTGCTTGCGCAGATCTTCGCGAACCCGCACCTGCCCGAGATCGACGACTACTACGAGCCGTTCACGTTCGACTATGCGCATCTGCAGGAAGCGGGCAACACGCGCGCGATGCCGGTCGCGCGGCCGCGCTCGCTGATCAGCGGCCAGCGGCTCGAGAAGATCGAGTGGGGCCCGAACTGGGAGGAAATCCTCGGCGGCGAGTTCGAGAAGCGCGCGAAGGACTACAACTTCGAGTCGGTGCAGAAGGAGATCTACGGGCAGTTCGAGAACACCTTCATGATGTACCTGCCGCGCCTCTGCGAGCACTGCCTGAATCCGGCGTGCGTCGCGGCGTGCCCGTCGGGCTCGATCTACAAGCGCGAGGAAGACGGCATCGTGCTGATCGACCAGGACAAGTGCCGCGGCTGGCGCATGTGCGTGTCGGGATGCCCGTACAAGAAGATCTACTACAACTGGCAGAGCGGCAAGGCCGAGAAGTGCATCTTCTGCTATCCGCGCATCGAGGCCGGCCAGCCGACCGTGTGTTCGGAAACCTGCGTGGGCCGCATCCGCTACCTCGGCGTGCTGCTGTATGACGCCGACCGGATCAGCGAGGCCGCCAGCGCGGAGAACGAACAGGACCTGTACGAGGCGCAACTGTCGCTGTTCCTCGATCCCGAGGATCCGGCCGTGATCGCGCAGGCCGAGCGCGACGGCGTGCCGGCCGCGTGGATCGACGCCGCGCGGCGCTCGCCGACCTACAAGATGGCGATCGACTGGAAGATCGCGTTCCCGCTGCATCCGGAATACCGGACGCTGCCGATGGTCTGGTACGTGCCGCCGCTGTCGCCGATCAACTCCGCCGCGAACAGCGGCGCGCTCGGGATGAACGGCTACCTGCCGGACGTCGAATCGCTGCGCATCCCGCTGCGTTATCTGGCGAACCTGCTGACGGCCGGCGACGAGGCGCCGGTGAAGCTCGCGCTCGAACGGCTGCTCGCGATGCGCGCGTTCATGCGTGCGCGCCACGTCGACGGCATCGACGCGCGCGGCGTGCTCGACCAGGTCGGGCTGTCGCTCGCGCAGGTCGAGGAGATGTACCGCTATCTCGCGATCGCGAACTACGAGGATCGCTTCGTGATTCCGACGACGCACCGCGAGTATGCGGAGAACGCGTACGACCTGCGCGCATCGTGCGGCTTCTCGTTCGGCAACGGCTGTTCCGACGGCCGTTCGGAGGGCAGCCTGTTCAGCCCGAAGAAGGGCACGAAAACCATTCCGATCCACGAGGCGTCCCGATGAGCACCGCACCCGATCCGACCTACGCGGCGTTCGCGGCGCTGCTCGACTATCCCGACGACGCGCTCGTCGACGTGCTCGACTCGATCGAAGCCCACCTGCGCGAACGCGCACGCGTGCCGAAGGCGGTGCGCGCGGGCCTCGACCGGTTCTTCGCGTACGTGCGCGAGCGCGACCTGCTGACGCTGCAGGAGAACTACGTCGCGCTGTTCGATCGCGGCCGCGCGACGTCGCTGCACCTGTTCGAGCACGTGCACGGCGAATCGCGCGATCGCGGGCAGGCGATGGTCGACCTGCTGCAGATGTACGAGCGGCACGGGCTGACGCTGAACCCGGGCGAGCTGCCCGACTACCTGCCCGTGTTCCTCGAATACCTGTCGCGGCTGCCGGCGCCCGATGCGCGCAACCTGCTCGGCGAGACCGGCGAGATCCTGCGCGCGCTGGCCGGCCAGCTCGCGCAGCGCGGCAGTCATTACAGCTTCGTCGTCGGCGCGCTGCTGTCGATGGCCGGCCTCGCGCCGGTCGACGCACCGGCGGACGCGGACGACGACGTGGCCGCCGAGCGGCCGAGCGCCGACGACTACCGCGCGCTAGACGCGTCGTATGCGGACGAAGCGGTGCGCTTCGTCGGCGCGGCGACGCCGGCCGAGCAGACGGTGCGGTTCCACGACAAGCGGCCGGCCCGAAGCGCGTAAGCGCGGGCCCAACTGGGGAAAGACATGAACGCTTACTTGCATCAGTTCCTGTTCGGGATCTACCCGTACATCTGTCTTGCGGTGCTGCTGGTCGGCAGCCTGATCCGCTTCGACCGCGAGCAATACACGTGGAAAAGCGATTCGTCGCAGCTGTTGCGCCACGGGATGCTGCGGCTCGGCAGCAACCTGTTCCACTGGGGCGTGCTGGTCGTCGTGCTCGGGCACTTCGGCGGTTTTCTCGCACCGCACTGGCTCGTGTCGCCGTTCCTGTCGGCGTCCGGGCACCAGCTCGTCGCGATGGTGGCGGGCGGTGCGGCCGGCGTCGCGGCGATCATCGGGCTGACGATCCTGATCTGGCGCCGCCTCGGCGACCCGCGCATCCGCAACAACAGCCGCCAGTCGGACATCCTGATCGTGCTGATGCTATGGGTGCAACTCGCGCTGGGGCTTGGCACCGTCGTGCTGTCGACGCGCCACATGGACGGCGCGATGTTCGAGCAGCTCACCGATTACGTGAAGGGCGTCGTCACGTTTCGGCCGGACATCGCGAGCCTGCTGGTCGGCGTGCCGCTGACGTACCGGCTGCACATCCTGCTCGGCTTCACGATCTTCCTCGTGTCGCCGTTCACGCGGATGGTGCATATCTGGAGCGGCATCGCGTCGGTCGCGTACCTGATCCGGCCGTACCAGCTCGTGCGCAAGCGCTGAGGAGGCCGCATGAACGACGTTCTCTCCGAAGTCGCGACGGCGCCGCTGACGGTCAACGGCGTCGCGATCGACGACGCGGCTATTGCCGCCGAGGCCGGGCATCACGGCGACTCGCCCGATCCGCTCGATGCGGCGCGGCATGCGCTTGCGGTGCGCGAGCTGCTGCGGCAGCGTGCGGTGTCGCTCGAACTGATCGCCGAAGGCACGCCGCTCGACGATGCGGCGGTCGACGCATTGCTCGAGCGCGAGCTCACGCACGTACCGGAACCCGACCGCGCCGACTGCGAGCGCTACTACGCGCAGCATCCGGCGCGCTTTCGCCGCAACGACATCGTCTATGCGAGCCACGTGCTGTTCGCGGTGACCGACCGCGTGCCGCTCGCGCCGCTGCGGCAGCGCGCGGAACGCGCGCTCGCCGACGTGGTCGCCGCGCCCGATACGTTCGAAGCGGTTGCGCGCGCATCGTCGAACTGCCCGTCGGCGCAAGTCGGCGGCAGCCTCGGGCAGCTCCTGCGCGGCGACACCGTGCCGGAGTTCGAGGCCGCGCTGTTCGACACGGACGGCCTCGGCGTGCTGCCGAAACTCGTCAATACGCGTTTCGGTTTTCACATCGTGCGCATCGAGCGCCGCGTGCCGGGCGACACGGTGCCGTTCGACGAGGCCGCCGGCCAGATCGCCGCGTACCTGTCGGAACGCGTGCGGCAGCGGGCGATGCGGCAGTACGTGGCAATACTCGCGGGCGGCGCGCGCATCGAAGGCGTGGCCTTCGACGGCGCGAACGGGCCGCTCGTCCAATGAAACGGGGTTTTGCGTATGTCAACTCAACAAGGTAACGTCGGCCGGGCCGCGGACACGCAGGCCATCCCGCTGCGCGCATGGTCGGTGCTGGCTGCGAGCACGCTCGCGTTCATGGTGTGCTTCGTCGTGTGGATGATGTTCGGCGTGCTCGGCGTGCAGTTGCGCGCCGACCTCGGCCTGAACAGCACCGAGTTCGGCCTGCTCACGTCGACGCCCGTGCTGACCGGCGCGCTGATGCGCTTGCCGCTCGGCACGTGGACCGACCGCTTCGGCGGCCGCATCGTGATGACGGTGCTGCTCGTCGTGTGCGCGATTCCCGTCTACATCGTCAGCTACGCGACGCAGCTCTGGCAGTTTCTGTTCATCGGGCTGTTCCTCGGTTGCGTCGGCGCATCATTCGCGGTCGGCACGCCGTATGTCGCGCGCTTCTTCCCGCCGAAGCGGCGCGGGATGGCGATGGGCGTGTTCGGCGCGGGCACGTGCGGCGCGGCGGTCAATCTGTTCGTCACGCCGCTGCTGTTGTCGGCGTACGGCTGGCGCTTCGTGCCGCGCGTCTATGCGATCGCGCTGCTCGTCACGGCCGTGATCTTCTGGTTCGCGTCGGCGCCTGATCCGGGGGCCGGCAAACGGGGCGGCTCGCTGCTCGACGCCTTCAAGGTGTTGCGCGACCCGCGCGTGTGGCGGCTCTGCCAGTACTACTCGATCACGTTCGGCGGCTTCACCGCGCTGTCGCTGTGGATTCCGCAGTACCTGAAGAGCGAATACGGGATGTCGCTCGTGATGGCGTCCGCGTTCGCGGCAGGCTTCTCGCTGCCGGGCTCCGTGCTGCGCGCGCTCGGCGGCGCGCTGTCCGACCGCTTCGGCGCGCACGCGGTCACGTGGTGGGGGCTGTGGGTCGCGTGGATCGCGCTGTTCCTGCTGTCGTATCCGGCGACCGATTTCGTGATCCACACGATCGACGGCACCGCGTCGCTGAACCTTTCGATGCCGGTGGCCGGCTTCGTTGCGCTGACCTTCGTGCTCGGTGCGGTGTTCGCGTTCGGGATGGCGTCGACCTTCAAGTACGTCGCCGACGATTTCCCGGACAACATGGGCGTCGTCACGGGCATCGTCGGGCTCGCGGGCGGGCTCGGCGGCTTCCTGCTGCCGATCCTGTTCGGCGTGCTGCTCGACCTGCTGCGCGTGCGCACGACCTGTTTCATGTTCCTGTACGGGATCGTGTGGGTGTCGCTGACCCTCATCTATTTGTCCGAAGTGCGGCGCACGCCGGTCACGGGTTGACGGGTTCCCGCGCGATGCCGGCAGCGTCCGGCATCGCGCGGGTGTCGTGCGGACCCTCAGGCGTTTTCGAGCGCCCGCAGTTCTGTCAAACTGGGGCCCATGACACCGCGCCTCGCTTCACCGCCTTCCTCCGATTCAGCGCCTGCACCCGCAGGCTTTCCCGACGCCGACGAACTGGCCGCGCTGCGTGCGTGGTACGCGGGCATGACCGTGCGCCAGGCGGTCGAGCGCTACCTGCCCGACCGGCTCGGCGAAGGGCGCTCGGCGCGCGGCGTGATCGGCGGGATTCGCCGCCGCCTCGTGCGTGTCGCGCGGCAGGCCGGGCGCCCCGATCTTGCCGAGCAGCTTGGTCATGCCGACAGCGCGCGCATGCAGATCGCGAAAACGGCGACCGACGCGATCGGCCTGCTGCGCCATGCGCGCCCGCCGGTGCCGCAGATCAGCGACGACGTAGGCCGGTGGCTGCCGGCGCGTGCGGTCGTCGCGCTGCGTGCGCACGGGATCGCGACGCTGGCCGACCTGACCGTGCGGATTCCGCGGCGGCGTCAGTGGTGGCGCACGATCGCGGGGCTCGGTATGGCGGGCGCGCGGCAGATCGAGGCGTTCTTTGCCGCGCACCCCGACCTGACCGAGCGGGCGCGCGCGCTGATCGCCGCGACGCCGCGCGGCGGCATCGTGCCGTGGGAGCAGCTGAAGCTGCCGCACGAGGTCGACGGGTCGGCCGGCACGTTCCGCGCGCCGCGCGCAACCTGCACGCTCGATGCGGACAACGATTACGCGGCCGTGCACGCGTGGCTGTCGCTGCACGAATCGGCCGCGACGCGCCGCGCGTACCGGAAGGAGGCCGAGCGGCTGATCCTGTGGGCGATCGTCGAGCGCGGGCGCGCGCTGTCGTCGCTGACGACCGAGGATGCGGTCGCGTATCGCGCGTTCCTGCGCCACCCGACGCCGCACGAACGCTGGGTCGGCCCCGTGCGGCCGCGCGGCGCGCCGGACTGGCGGCCGTTCTCCGGCGGGCTGTCCGCGCGCTCGGCTGCGTACACGCTGTCGGTCCTCGGCGCGCTGTTCCGCTGGCTGATCGAGCAGCGCTACCTGCTTGCCAATCCGTTTGCGGGCGTCAAGGTGCGCGACACGCGCGGTGCGAATGCGCTCGACACGTCGCATGCGTTCACCGAAGGCGAGTGGCTGCTGGTGCGCACGATCGCGGACGGGCTCGAGTTTCGCAGGGACAAGCCGTCCGGCGCGCTGCAATCCGGCTGGACGCCGGCCGCCGCGCAACGGCTGCGCTTCATCCTCGACTTCGGCTATGCGACCGGGCTGCGTGCCAGCGAACTGGTCGGCGCGACGCTCGGCGACATCGACACGGACGCGCACGGTGACGCGTGGCTGAAGGTGATCGGCAAAGGCAGCAAGGCCGCGCGCGTCGCGCTGCCGCCGCTCGCGCGCACGGCGCTCGATCGTCATCTGGTCGCGCGGCGGCTGCCGGTGACGCCGGTGCGCTGGCGGCCGGAGACGCCGCTGATTCCGAGCCTCGCGGAAGACGGCGCGGCCGGGATCACGAGCGTGCGGCTGTGGAAGGTGATGCAGCGGTTCTTCGCGCAGACGGCTGCGCTCGTCGACGAGGACAACCCGGCGCTCGCGCAAAAGCTGCGGCAGGCGAGCCCGCACTGGATGCGGCATACGCATGCGACGCATGCGCTCGCGCGGGGCGCGGAGCTGACGACGGTGCGCGACAACCTGCGACACGCGTCGATTTCGACGACGTCGATCTATCTGCACGGGGACGATGTGAAGCGGGCGCGGCAGATGTCGAGTGCGTTTTCGGCGGATAAATGAACCCGGCGTGTGCGACTGCGTGTGGATTGAACGGAACGACACGGCATCGTTGACGGTCAGACGCTTTATTCGGTAACGGAACAGGTGTGCAAACGCCACCCGCTGGAGCACAAGAATGGAGACGCCCGATCACCTGCAAGCCCCGCGGTTCGCCCGCCGCGCATGGCACGCGCTCGTCGCGGCGCTTTGCCTCGGCTGGAGCGCGCTGTCGTTCGGCGCGGACGGCGCCGCGGCGCTGCTCGACCGCTATCACGGCCTCGACGAGCAACTGAAGAGCAACCCGTTCCACCGCCCGCTGTACCTCGAATCGTCCGAGGCATCCACGTCGCTGAAGGGCGATATCTACGCGGTCGTCGACTATCCGTTTTCCGTCGTGAACGACAAGCTCAACGACGCCGCGCAGGGCCCCGCGAACTGGTGCGCGGTGCTGATCCTGCACCTGAACACGAAGTATTGTCACGCGTCTACCGGCAGCAACGGCCCGGTGCTCGACGTGAACCTCGGCCGCAAGATCGAGCAGAAGCTGTCGGACACCTATCGCGTGCAGTTCCGCTACCGCGTGGCCGCCGCGACGCCCGACTACTTCCAGGTCGACCTGACCGCCGACAGCGGCCCGATGGGCACGAAGGACTACCGGATCGCGCTGGAGGCCGTGCCGGTCGGCGCATCGCGCACGTTCCTGCACCTCACGTATTCGTACGGCTTCGGCGCGGTCGGCCGGATGGCGATGAAGACCTACCTCGCGACGGTCGGCAGCGACAAGGTCGGGTTCACGGTCGCCAACGGCGCATCGGCCGCGCAGCCGCAATACATCGGCGGCGTGCGCGGATTGCTGGAGCGCAACACGATGCGCTACTACCTCGCGATCGACACCTATCTCGCGACGCTCGACAAGCCGCTCGACCAGCGGCTTGCGCGCTGGTTCGACGCGACCGAGCAGTATCCGCAGCAACTGCACGAAGTCGAGCGGGGCGCGTATCTGCAGATGAAAGCGCAGGAAGTACAGCGGCAGCAGGCGGCGCGGTAACGCCGTCTGCTGCCGGGCTGCCCGGCGTCGATCAGTTCGACGCGCCGCCGACCGTGCGAATGCTGTGCCACTGCCCCTGTTCGACGCGGAACAGCGTGTAGGGCGGCTTGATCAGGTCGCCGCGCTCGTCGAACGAGATCTTCCCGGTCACACCGGTGACCGACACGCCCGGCAGGCTCGCGACGATCTTGCCGCGGTCGACCGCATCGGCCTGGTGGATCATCGCGATCATCGCTAGCGCCGCGTCGTACGCGAACGGCGCATACAGCCCCACGTCCTGGTTGAAGCGCGCCGGCGCCGACCGGTTGCGCACGGATGCCGAGCGGGCGCATCTGCTTGACGAGCGTCGCCCCCTGGTCGTCAAGGCCGCCGAAGAGCAGCAGGGCGACGTTGTTGCTCTTCATCGTCGTCAGGACGCCGCGGAAATCGACGGCCCTGTCGCGCGCGTATTCGCGGTCGACGATGTCGATCCGCTTGACCTTCATCTGCTCGAGCGCGAAGCGTCCGGCGACCACGCCGCCGACAGGACTGCGCGATTACGCCGTATTGCCTGCCATCGCCGTCCGCCATGCCGATTCGTAAGACGTACAGTTGACCCGAAATGCCGAATTCGCGCCAAACTGTACTCTTGTGTGCGTATCCGATGTGTGTACTCCGCGTCAACTGTTCTGCTTTTAATATTCCATCATCAAGTGCACAGTGCCGCAGGCCCAGAAATCACGGGCCTCCCGGCGCATCTTCAAAAGCGAGCCACTGCGATGGAAAAGGCAAAACCGGAGGGAGCAATCAGGCGGAACGACGGCCCGGTCGGCGGGCGGCACACGCGCGTATCGAACGCGCACGGAGCGGCGGCGCGCATGCGCGGGCCGGCGGGGAGCGCGCGATGAAGCTCTACGAAAAACTCGCGGACGACATCGAGCGCCTGATCCGACAGGGCGTGTACCGGCACGGCGACCGGATTCCGTCGGTGCGGCAGGCGAGCCAGCAGCACCGGATCAGCATCACGACCGTGCTGCATGCATACCTGTTGCTCGAAAGCCGCGGGCTGCTCGAAAGCCGCCCGCAGTCGGGTTACTTCGTGAACTTGCGTCGCGATGACACCCACGCGCCGGTGCGCGAGCTGCGGCCGTCGAAACCGATCGCGATCTCGTCGTCGGTCGACATGAGCCGGCTCGTGCTGTCGACGCTGCGCGCGATCGGCACGGACGACGC
>NZ_QTPQ01000072.1:0-18958 GCF_003853425.1 Burkholderia sp. Bp9140 | reverse complement strand
CCCACATTGGTCTTGCCGCCCGGCCTGCCCACACCCAATGCAATTACTAAAAAATTCCATTTGAAAACCGTTTTTCCCCCCCCCCCCCCCCCCCGCGCCAGACCAAATATGCTTGCAAACATGTAATTGCGGGGAAAGACGAATCCTCATACAAAACAGCTACTTAGCGAGCTACGTCAGAACAGGTTCCGTTTGCAAACAACTACCACGCGATCAGCCCTCGAACCCCTCGACGATCGCGATCTGGGCGCGGCAATGTCCATCCCGCTTCGCCTTCGCCGCCTGGTATTCGGGCGAGTGATAGCACGCGAGCGCCGTCTCCATATCCGGGAAGCGGATCACGACGTGGCGCTCGAACGAGTCCCCCTCCAGTACCTGCGATGCCCCGCCGCGCGCCAGGAACACGGCGCCGAACTTCCTGAACGCCTGCGGCGCGAGGTCCGTGTAGTCCTTGTATTTCACGGGGTCCAGCACCTGCACGCGGGCAATCCAGTACGCACTCATTTCTCGCCTCCAGTTTCGGGAAATTCCCAGACACGGGTTAACACTCATGGCATGCCGTAACATGGTATACCACAATGAATCCCACAATCAACGCACGAAAGGAAGGTGCCATGAGCCTGATTCGGAAATCCGTCCTCCATGTCGAGACGCTCTACGTGGACGGCGACAAGGTCGCTGCCAAGCCGCTGAAGATGATCGGGGCGGTCGCCGTGATCAAGAACCCGTGGGCAGGCCGCGGGTACGTCGAGGACCTGTCGCCGGAGATCCGCGCGCTCGCGCCGCAGCTCAGCGAACACCTGACGAAGATGATCCTCGACGAAGCCGGTTCAGGCGACGCGGTCGAAGCGTTCGGCAAGAGCGCGATCGTCGGCCTCGACGGTGAAATCGAGCATGCGTCCGCGCTGATCCACACGCTGCACTTCGGCAACACCTATCGCACGGCCGTGGGCGCCAAGTCGTACCTCGCGTTCAACAACACGCGCGGCCCGGCCAATGCGCCGCTGTTGATTCCGATGATGGACAAGAACGACGAAGGCCGCCGCTCGCACTATCTGACGCTCCAGTTCTCGATTGCGGACGCACCGGCCGCCGACGAACTGGTCATCGCCATCGGCGCCGCCACCGCCGGCCGTCCGCATCACCGCATCGGCGACCGCTACAAAGATCTCGCAGAGCTCGGAAATGACGTCAAGAACCCTGCCGCTGTCAAATAAGCGCATCGTCCACTACCTCGACCAGGGTGCCGGCGAACCGCTGGTGCTGATCCACGGCGTGGGCATGCAGGCGAGCGCGTGGTATCCGCAGATCGACGACCTGTCGCGCGATTTCCGCGTGATCTCCGTCGACATGCCGGGCCACGGCATGAGCGATGCGCTCGACACCGACGCCGACCTGCAGCAGTTCGTGCAGTGGGCGATCGAGTTCATCGAGGCGCTGCAGGTCGGCCCCGTCAACCTGGCCGGCCACTCGATGGGCTCGCTGATCGCCGCCGGCGTCGCGGTGACGCGGCCCGATCTGGTCAAGCGCGTGGCAGTCCTGAACGGTGTGTACCGCCGCACCGAGCAGGCGCGCGAAGCCGTCCTGCAACGCGCCGCCGAACTGCGCTCGGGCACCATCGACGTCGATACGCCGCTGCGGCGCTGGTTCAACGCGGAGGAAGCGCAGCAGGCCGCCGCGCACAAGGTGGAAGCGTGGTTGCAGTCCGTCGACCTGGCGGGCTACGCCACCGCGTACACCGCGTTCGCGAAGGGCGACGAGGTGTATGCCGACGGCTGGCACCGGATTGCCTGCCCGGCCCTCGTGCTCACCGGATCGGACGACCCGAATTCGACGCCCGAGATGGCCCGGCAGATGGCGCAGGCCGCGCATGACGGCAAGGCCGTCGTGATCGAGAACGAGCGCCACATGGTGAACCTGACCGCGCCCGAGGAAGTCAATCGCTCCCTGCGTGCCTGGTTGCAGACCGTGCCGCAGGCGGAAACCCTGAAATCGGAAGTGTGACATGAGCCAAGCAACCCGCCAGGAAGTCCCGACGATCAACACCCGCGAGCTGCGCGATGCGTTCGGCGCGTTCATGACCGGCGTGACGATCGTCACCACCGCGCGTGACGACGGCCAGCCGCTCGGGTTCACCGCGAACTCGTTCTCGTCCGTGTCGCTGGACCCCGCGCTGCTGCTCGTCAGCATCGCGAAGACGTCGAGCAATTTCCAGACGTTCTCCACCACGGGCCACTTTGCGATCAACATCCTCGCGGAAGGGCAAAAGGACCTGTCGAACACCTTCGCGCGACCGAGCGACGATCGCTTCGCGCAGGTCGGCTGGCACCTGAGCGCGCATCGCAACCCGCTGATCGACGACGTCAGCGCGTGGTTCGACTGCACGACGCACGCGGTGATCGACGCGGGCGATCACGCGCTCATCGTCGGCAAGGTCGAGGCGTTCCATTCGGCCGGCTACGCGGGGCTCGGCTATTACCGCGGCGGCTATTTCACGCCGGCGAAGCTGTCGGCCGAAGTCATCGCCGGCCCGAAGGTGATCGTGAGCGCGATCATCACGCGCGACGACAAGGTGCTCATGGTGAAGACGGCCGACGGCAAGTGGGCGCTGCCGACCAAGGAAATCGGCAACGAAGGCGCCGACAAGGCGCTCGCCGAACTCTTCCGACAATACCAGCCGGACGCTTCGGCAAGCTTCATTTATTCGGTCTACAACAACACTGAGACGCACTACCAGTACATCTCGTTCCTCTGCAGCGCACCGGACGAAGTGGCGGCCGCCGGCGAATTCGTGAGCCTCGAGAACATCGAGGCCGACGCGTTCCAGGACAGCGCCCTCGCCAGCATGCTCGAGCGCTATCGCAAGGAGAGCCAGTTGAAGAGCTACGGCCTCTACTTCGGCGACCACAGCACCGGCACCGTCCGCCCGCTTCTTTCCTGAAAGGTCACATCATGCGTTTTTCGCTTTTCGTTCACATGGAGCGCGTCTCCGACCAGACCAGCCAAAAGCAGCTGTACGACGAGATGGTCGAGCTGTGCCAGATCGCCGATCGCGGCGGCATGCACGCCGTCTGGACCGGCGAGCACCACGGCATGGATTTCACGATCGCGCCGAACCCGTTCATCAACCTCGCCGATCTCGCCAACAAGACGAAGCGCGTGCGGCTGGGCACGGGCACGGTCATCGCACCGTTCTGGCACCCGATCAAGCTCGCCGGCGAAGCCGCGATGACCGACATCATCTCGGGCGGACGCCTGGAACTCGGGATCGCGCGCGGCGCATACTCGTTCGAATACGAGCGCCTGATGCCGGGCCTCGACGCGTGGGGTGCCGGCCAGCGCATGCGCGAACTCATTCCCGCGGTGAAGAAACTGTGGGAAGGCGATTACGCGCATGACGGCGAGTTCTGGCAATTCCCGTCGACGACGTCGTCGCCGCTGCCGCTGCAGCAACCGCATCCGCCGATCTGGGTGGCCGCGCGCGACCCGAACAGCCACGAGTTCGCGGTGGCCAACGGCTGCAACGTGCAGGTCACGCCGCTGCACCTGGGCGACGAGGAAGTCGAGAAGCTGGTCGGCCACTTCAACGCCGCGTGCGAGAAATTCCCCGACGTGCCGCGCCCGCAGATCATGCTGCTGCGTCACACCTACGTGGCGAGCAGCGAGGACGACGCGCAAGTGGCCGCCGACGAAGTCAACGTGTTCTACAACTACTTCGGCGCGTGGTTCAAGAACGAGCGGCCGATCAGCCGCGGGATGATCAAGCCGCTGAGCCGCGACGAAATCGCCGCGCATCCGTTCTACACGCCGGAAGCGATGCGCAAGAACAACGTGATCGGCACGCCCGCCGAGGTCATCGAGCGTCTGAAGGCCTACGAAGCGCTCGGCTTCGACGAGTACTCGTTCTGGATCGATACCGGCATGAGCTTCGAGCGCAAGAAGGCGTCGCTCGAACGGATGATCCGCGACGTGATGCCTGCGTTCCAATAAGGGGACGACGCCATGAATGCGCACTTTCAGCTATATATCGACGGGAAGTTCGAGCCCGGCGCCGCAACCTTCGGCAGCATCAATCCGGCTACCGGCGCCGTATGGGCGCAGATGCCCGAAGCGCGCACCGACGAGGTCAACCGCGCGGTCACGGCGGCCGGCCGCGCTTTGACCGATCCGGCCTGGGCGGGGCTTTCGGCATCGGCGCGCGGCAAGCTGCTGTACAGGCTCGCCGATCTCGTCGAACGAGCCGCGCCGCGGCTCGCCGAAATCGAAACGAACGACACCGGCAAAATCATCCGGGAAACGTCGAGCCAGATCGCGTATGTCGCCGAGTATTACCGCTACTACGCCGGTATCGCCGACAAGCTCGAAGGCAGCAGCATCCCCGTCGACAAGCCCGACATGCAGGTGTGGCTCGAGCGTCAGCCGGTCGGCGTGGTCGCCGCGATCGTGCCCTGGAACAGCCAGCTGTTCCTGTCAGCGGTCAAGGTCGGCCCGGCGCTCGCGGCCGGCTGCACGGTGGTGCTCAAGGCTTCCGAGGAAGCGCCGGGGCCGTTGCTCGAGTTCGCGCGCCTCGTGCACGAAGCCGGGTTTCCGCCGGGCGTCGTCAACGTCATCACCGGCTTCGGCCCGGAATGCGGCGCGGTGCTGAGCGGCCATCCGGGCGTGGACAAGGTCGCGTTCACCGGCGGCCCCGAAACCGCGCGCCACATCGTGCGGAACACGGCCAGCAATCTCGCGAAGGTGTCGCTGGAGCTCGGCGGCAAGTCGCCGTTCATCGTGTTCGCCGATACCGACATCCAGAGCGCGGTGAATGCGCAGGTCGCCGCGATCTTCGCGGCGAGCGGCCAGAGCTGCGTCGCGGGTTCGCGTCTGCTGATCGAGGCGTCCGTGAAGGACCGCTTCCTTGCCCTGCTGGTCGAGCGCGTGTCGCGCATTCGCGTGGGGTTGCCCAACGAGCGGGAAACGGAGTACGGCCCGCTGTGCACCGAGCGCCAGCTTCGCAACATCGAGGCGGTCGTCGCGAGCTCGGTGCGCCAGGGCGCGAAAGTGCTCGCCGGCGGGAAGCAGCTGGAGCGCGACGGGTACTACTACGCGCCGACGATCCTCGACTGCACCGGCGTCGAGCAAGCGGACAGCATCACGACGGAACTGTTCGGCCCGGTGCTGTCGGTCGACACGTTCGACTCCGAGCAGGAAGCGATCGAAAAAGCCAACAGCACGGCCTACGGTCTCGCCGCCGGCATCTTCACGACCAATCTCACGCGTGCGCACCGCGTGTCGAAGCGCGTGCGCTCGGGCATCGTGTGGATCAACACCTATCGGGCGGTGTCGCCGCTCGTGCCGTTCGGCGGCTTCGGCCTGTCCGGGCACGGCCGTGAAGGCGGCCTGAGCGCCGCGCTCGAATACACGACGACGAAATCCGTGTGGCTGCGCACGTCGGACGAGCCGATCAGCGACCCGTTCGTGATGCGTTGAGCGGGTACGCATTCGCCTGCAGTATCGATTCAAAGCCGCAGAAGCCATGTCGTGCCATGCCGCACCGCGCCGGTGAGCGCGTGCGGCGCGGCATGGTCCCGGCAATAAAAATGGAGACAGCATGACCCAGCAGGAAAGCGACGGCAGCGTTCTCGCCATCGAAAGCAACTCGATCGAATATGTTCCCCCGGAGGCGCGGCACGGCAAGCCGGCCGACCTCTTCACCCTGTGGTTCTGCACCAACGTCGCACCGCTGGCCGTGATCTCGGGCGCCACGTCGGTGCTGGTGTTCCACCTCGACCTGGTCAGCGCGATTCTCGCGATCGCGGCCGGGCAATGCTTTGGCGCGATCTTCCATGCGCTCACCTCCGCGCAGGGGCCGCTCGTCGGCGTGCCGCAGATGATCCAGAGCCGCGCGCAGTTCGGCCGCTACGGGTCGCTGCTGGTGGTGGGATTCACGACGCTGATCTACCTCGGCTTCTTCGTGTCGAACATCATTCTCGCGGGCAAGACGCTCCACACGGCCGCGCCCGCGGTGCCCGTGCCGGTCGCGACCGTCATCGGCGCGGTGCTCGCGACGCTGGTCGGCGTGATCGGCTGTCACTTCATCCATCGCTTCAACAAGATCGGCGCGTGGTTCATGGGCGGCGCGCTCTTGATCGGCATCGCACTGATGGCCCCGGGCCTCGACGCGCGGATCTTCCAGCAGGGCCATTTCGATCTCGCCAACTGGTTCGCGATGTTCGGGCTGTGCGCGGTGTGGCAGATCAGCTTCGCGCCCTATACGTCCGACTATTCGCGCTATCTGCCGACGTCCGCCGGATTCGCGAAGACCTTTGCGTATACGTATTTCGGCACGTCGCTGGGCACGATCTTCGCGTTCCTGTTCGGCGTGCTCGCCGTCAGCACCGGGCATTCGACCGACGCGATGCAGGCGGTCCGCGAACAGACCGGTGCGTTCGGCTACGTGCTGATCTTCCTGTTCCTGGTCAACATCATCGGCCACAACGGGATGAACCTGTATGGCGCGGTGCTGTCGTTCATCACCGCCGCGCAGACGTTCCGTCCGCACTGGGTGCCCGGCCGCAACGTGCGCGTCGTCGTGTCGGCGGTGCTGCTGGTGGCGTCGACCGCGACCGCACTGTGGGCGTCGAGCAACTTCATCGCGATCTTCCTCGACGCGATCTTCGCGTTGCGCATCGTGCTGGCGCCGTGGATCGCGATTAACCTGATCGACTTCTACCTGGTCAACAATCGGCATTACCGCGTCGCGGAGATCATCAGCAGCAATGGCGGCGTGTATGGTTCGTTCAACGTCAAGGCCATTGCGATCTACGTGTTCGGCGTCGCGGTCCAGGTGCCGTTCATGGAGGAAAGCTTCTTCCACGGCCCATGGGCGTCGATTCTCGGTGGCGCGGACGTGTCGTGGATGGTGGGCCTCGTCGCCACCGCGCTGGCTTGCTACCTGTTCGCGTCGAAGGACGCCTCGCGTGCGCGCGGCCGGTGTCCGGCAGGCGCCGGGGCTTTGGATTAACGAAGGAGATCAATCATGAATGAAGACGACGCGCTGTTTCAGAAAGGCTTGCCGATCCGCCGGGAAGTACTCGGCCCCGAATACGTCGATGCGTCGATGGAGAAGGCCGACGCCTTCATGATGGCGTTCCAGCGGGCCACCACTGCCTGGGCGTGGGGCTGGGCATGGGGCGACGACACGCTCGACCGCAAGACGCGCAGCCTGCTCAACCTCGCGATGCTGACCGCCGGCGGCCATACGAACGAACTCAAGCTGCATGTGAAGGGTGCGCTCAACAACGGCGTGAGCGTCGACGAGATCAAGGCGACGCTGCTGCACGCGACCGCTTATTCGGGCATCCCGCACGGGCTCAGTGCGTTCAAGGCCGCGCATGAAGTGCTGGTGGCCGAGGGGGCGTTGAAGTAAGGGACCGACATGCCGGCGCTTGCCGTCATCGGCAGCACCGGCATGGCCGAGTTGCACGGCAGTCCCCGTCACAACGCGTTCGGCGCCGCCCTCCCGTCAAGCACCGCCGCGACGTTATCGAGCGCGGTAAAACCCATCTGATCCCGCGTCTCGATCGTCGCGCTGGCCATGTGCGGAGACAGGAACACATTGTCGAGCATGGCGAAGCGCGGATCGATGTTGGGCTCGTTGCGATAGACATCGAGCCCCGCGCCGAACAGGCGCCGCGACGTCAACGCGTCGTACAGCGCGTCCTCGTCGACGAGGCTCCCGCGCGCCGCGTTGACGAACACCGCACCATCGCGCAACAAGCCGAATTCGCGGCGCGTCATCAACGGCGTGCCGCCGCCCGGCACGTGCAGCGTGAGGATGTCGCACTGCGGCAGCAGCGTGTCGAGATCCGCGCAATAGCGCGCGCCCGCCTCGATCTCGGGCGGTGCCGGCCGCCGGTCGGTATAGACGATCCGCATCCCGAAGCCGCGTGCGCGCTGCGCGACCGCGCGGCCGATCCGGCCGAAGCCGACGATCCCGAGCGTCTTGCCGTTCACGCGCGTGCCGAGCATGTCGGTCATGCCGAACGACTTGCCCCACCCCGCGCGCATGATGCGCTCGTACTCCGATGCGCGCCGGCACGCGGCCAGAACGAGCAGCATCGTGAAATCGGCCGTGCAATCGGTCAGCGCGTCGGGCGCATTGCTGACCACGATCCCGCGTGCACGCGCGGCCGCCACATCCATGTGGTCGTAGCCGGCGCTCGCGTTCGCGATGATCTTCACGCTCGGCGGCAATGCCGCGATGTGCTCGGCCTGCAGCCCCGATTTCTTGCCGATCAGCACCGCCGGCGTTTCGTGGCGATTGCAGAACGCGACGACGGACGGCGCGTCCATGTCGACGTCCGTCACGTACGCATGGAATTCGGTTTCGGCACGTGCGGCCACGGCCGCGGGAACCCGTCGCGCTACCAGCAGGCGGGGGCGATTGTTGTCAGGCATGGTCTCGTCCTTGGATCGGAAAACGGAGCACAGCCTACGAAGCGCACGCGACGCGGGTCAATATTGATTGATTCAATCAACGTGTCCGTGCGGCATCGACCACCTGCCTGCAGGGCCAGTTCGGTTGCGTCGCACGATGCGCACCACGCCGTGACGGCCCCCTAAACGACGTGCCCGCGATCTCAGGAAAACCCTGACGCCACCCCGTCCCGACGGGGCGGTTGATATTGATTGAAAGAATCAAGATTGCTGGGGAATCGCCACCGCGCAATGCTTTTTGCATGTTCAACGGACTGAAGAAGAGGTCGTGAAAATGCAGGCACGGAAGAAAATCGCGGCAGTGACGGGCGCCGGCACCGGAATCGGCCAGGCAGCGGCCGTCGCGCTGGCGCGAGCCGGCTTCGGCGTGGCGTTGCTCGGCAGGCGCATCGAGCCGCTTCTTGATACGAAGGAGATCATCGAGCAGGCCGGCGGCGTGGCCGCGGCGATCCCGGCCGACGTCGCCGACGAGGCATCTGTGGACGCGGGCTTCGCACGGATCGAGCGCGAGTTCGGGCGCCTCGACGTGCTGTTCAACAACGCCGGCCGCAACGCGGGCGCCGTGCCGCTCGACGACTACTCGCTCGAATTCTGGAACGACGTGGTCGCGACCAACCTGACGGGCGTGTTCCTGTGCGCACGCGCCGCGTGGCGCCAGATGAAGCGCCAGGCCCCGCAAGGCGGCCGCATCATCAACAACGGGTCGATCTCGGCGCACACGCCACGTCCGAACACGATCGCGTACACGGCCACCAAGCATGCCGTCCTCGGCATCACGCGCTCGCTCGCGCTCGACGGCCGCCCGTTCAACATCGCATGCGGCCAGATCGACATCGGCAACGCCGCCACGTCGCTGACCGAGCGCATGAACAGCGGCGTGCTGCAAGCCGACGGCCGCGTCGCGCCCGAGCCGCGCGTCGACGTCGCGCACGTTGCGCACGCCATCGTGCAGATGGCAAGCCTACCGCTCGAAGCGAACATTCTGAACATGACGATCATGGCGAGCGCGATGCCCTTCGTCGGGCGCGGCTGACCGGACGATCGCCGGCGCACACGACAACAACACGCCGGCCCACCCATCACGAGATATAAGGAGACGACATTGAAAACCGCGGAAGAGCAGGTTTCGGTCATGCGCGAGTTCGACTCGCACGCGGGCCTGGCCAGGAGATCGCGCGTGCGCTACGGCGTGCTGTCGATGCTGTTGGTGGCAACCATCCTCAACTACGTCGACCGCTCGGCACTCGGCATCGTCGCACCGGCCCTGTCGAAGGATCTCGCGCTCACCCGCGTCCAGATGGGTGAACTGTTCGCCGTGTTCGGCCTGGCGTACTCGATCGCGCTGCTGCCGGCGGGCGTGCTCGCCGACATGCTCGGCTCGCGCGTCGCCTATGCGCTGTCGCTGGTCGGCTGGTCGCTGGCGACGCTGACGCAAGGGCTCGCGCACGGCTACCAGATGCTGCTCGGCTCGCGTCTTGCTATGGGCGCGCTGGAGGCGCCGGCGTTTCCGTCGAACGCCCGCGCGGTGACGATGTGGTTCCCGGTCCAGGAGCGCGGCTTCGCGACCAGCGTCTACGTGATGGGCCAGTACATCGGCACGCCGCTCTTCACCGGGCTGCTGCTGTGGATCTCGTCGGCATTCGGCTGGCGCGCCGTGTTCTTTGCGACCGGCGGCTTCGGCATCCTGTTCAGCGTCGTCTGGTACCGGCTCTATCGCGATCCGTCGCGGCATCGCGGCGTCAATGCGGCCGAACTGCAGTACATCACCGAAGGGCGCCCGGTCGTGACCGCACGCGATCCGTTCGACTGGCGCATGGCGTTGCGCCTGCTCGGCTATCGGCAGATCCTCGCGATCTGTCTCGGCAAGTTCTGCAACAACACGCTGCTGGTGTTCTTCACGACCTGGTTCATGACCTACCTGGTCGAGGAACGGCACATGTCGATGATCAAGGTCGGCCTCTTTCAGGCAATGCCGTTCATCGGCGCGACGCTGGGGATCCTGATCGCCGGCTACCTGTCCGATCTGTGCATCCGGCGCGGCGTGTCGATGTCGTCGTCCCGCAAGGCCCCGCTCGTGATCGGCACCTTCCTCGGCGCGTCGATCGTGCTCGTCAATTTCGTGCACTCGAACGCGCTGGTGATCGCGATCCTGACCGTCGCGTTCTTCGCGCAAGGGATCGGCTCGATGTCCTGGGCCGCCGTCTCCGAGATCGCGCCGAAACGCTATGTCGGGCTCACCAGCAGCATCACGAGCCTCGCAGCCAATATCGCGGCCGTCACCACGCCGCTGATGATCGGCTACGTGACCCAGCACACCGGCAACTTCTTCTGGGCGCTGAACCTGATGGGTGCGATCTGCCTCGTCGGCACGCTGTCGTACTCCTTGCTGCTCGGCAAGCTGTCGCGCATCGAACTCTGACCCCGTCCGACTCCCTTTGCCTGCCGCTCAGGCGGCTCAACCCCATCCGGCCCACGATCATGATCGAATTCAAATGGGATCACCTGCAACTCTGCTCGGCTGACGCCGAGGCCACCGCCGCGTGGTTCGCGCGCTGCCTGAACGCCGAAATCGTGCGGCGCCCCGGCCGCGTCGACTTGCGGATCGGCACCATCAACCTGTTCATCACGGCCCTGCCCGACGCGCGATCGGCCGCCGTGCCCGACGGCGCGCGCGCGCAAGGCATCGATCACTTCGGCGTGCGGGTCGAGGATCTCGATGCCGCGTACGCACACCTGGTCGAGCACGGCGCCGAGATCGTCCAGCCCGTGACGCGGATCCGTGCCGGCGTGCGCGGCTGTTTCGTGCGCGCGCCCGGCGAGATCCTCGTCGAGGTGCTCGAGCGGCGCCCGGCCGAGATGACATTCAGCTGAACCCGGTCTATAGTCGGCGCAAGCGGCCGGGCACCGGCCGCGTCTTCATCACGACTCCCCATGCACAACTGGATCACCCTGACGGAAGCCGCGCGGCGGCTCGGCGTGCGGGCGCAGACCGTCTATGCGTATGCGAGCCGCGGCAGCATCGCCGTGATGCAGGATCCCGACGATCCGCGCAAGAGCCTGTATCGCGCCGAGGACGTGATCGCGCTGTGCCGCAAGAAACAGGTCGGCCGCAAGCGCGCGGCGCTGGCGGCAAGCACGATCTTCGGTGCCGAGCCGTGCATCTACAGCGGCATCACCACGTTCTCCAAGGGCCGTGCGTGGTATCGCGGCCGCGACAGCATTCAACTGTCGGACACCGCCACGCTCGAGGAAACGGCCGCGCTGCTCTGGCATGCCACCACGCCCGTGTCGTTCGACGCGCCCGCGGTTGCATTGCCGGCCGGCGAGCGCGATCGCCAGTGCGCGTTCACGATGCTTGCCACGTTGGCGGCGCACGGCCACTCGACGCTCGGCCGGCTCGACAGCGCACTGCACACCGAGGCCGGTCAACTCGTCGCGATCGTTTCTCGCGCGTTCGGCGCGCACGACGACGCGGGCCTGCCGTGGATCCATCAGCGGCTCGCGGCGGGCTGGGGGCTGGACGATCGGGGCGCGGACCTGCTGCGCCGCGCGATGGTGCTGGTCGCCGATCACGAGATCACGAGTTCGGCGTTCGCCGCACGCATCACCGCATCGACCGGCGCGTCGCTCGCGGGCTGCCTGCTGACCGGACTCGCGACGTTGTCAGGTCCGCTGCACGGCGATGCGTCCGGGCGCGTGCGCGCGGTGTTCGACGACGTGGAACGGCTCGGCGCCGGGCACGTGGTCGATCATCACCTGAAGTCCGCGATCCCGATTCCCGGCTTCGGGCATCATCTCTACCCCGACGGAGATCCGCGGGCGGCCGCGTTGCTGGCTCGGCTCGATCCGCCGGCGGAACTGGCGCGCTTCATCGACAAGGTCATGACACTGACCGGCCAGCGGCCGACCATCGATGTCGCGCTCGCGATGCTGTCGGTGCAGCTTCAGTTGCCGCGCGACGCGGCTTTCGGGCTGTTCTCGATCGCGCGCAGCGTCGGGCTGCTGGCCCACTGCATCGAACAGTTGCGCGTGGGCAAGGTGATCCGGCCGCGCAGCCGCTATACGGGGCCGGCGCTCGACGAACGGCATCTGCGGCCCGAAGCCGAGGGCGACGGCAAGCTGCCGAAAGCCGGCGTGATCGAGAAGAACCGGGTGTTCAAGGTGGTGGATTGACGGCGGCGACGATGAACTTCGCAGCATCGACGCGGCCTTCGACGCATTCACCGCCACGCATTCACCTACGATACGCCCCTAAAACCTCGACGTTTCACGACTGAAACATTTTCGATTGCGGATCCGGCCCCGCGCCGGCCGCATTTCCCGGATGCGGTAGCATTCGCGCCTTCTCCAGCATGCCGTTGCCGGTGCGTCGGCACGCAATCGCACAGCGCTCGCACACGCGAAACGTATCAGACCTGAAACCAAATCGGCATTCGGATACCGCTGTCGGCCGGCGCACGCCGCCCTCCTCCCCGTCACGCGGGCCAGTCGCCGCATCTGGCCCGCTCCTTGCTGTTGCTCGACGCAAACACAAGCCGTCGCACCAGACGACGAACAGCAGATAAACAATATCGGGGTGAGCCATGAGCAAGACGGAGCGCTTGACGGCGGGAACGCGCGCACGCGGCGAACTGCTGCGCGGGTCGAACCGTCAACAGGCCGGCGGCGTGCTGTAATGCAGGCCGCCGCTACGCAAGCCGCCGCCGCGGCCGGGGAGCCGTGCGCCGCGCACGATTGGAATCTGCCGCACGGATCGGGTATCGACGACGATCCGCTGCTGGGCTGCCTGCTCGTGCTGACGCGGCTGTTCGACCGGCCGGTGGGCATCGACACGCTCGTGGCCGGCCTGCCGCTCGCCGGCCGGCGCCTCACCCCGGCGCTGTTCGTGCGGGCCGCGGCGCGCGCCGGCCTCTCGGCGAAACTGGCCCGGCGCGCGCTGCCCGACATCCCGGATGCGGTGCTGCCCGCGGTGCTGCTGCTCAACGACGGGCAAGCCTGCGTGCTGGTTCGCCGCAACGCGTGCGGCACCCTGCAGGTGATCCTTCCTGAAACCGGCATCGGCGAGGAAGCCGTCGACGCGGCCGAACTCGCGCAACGCCACGCCGGCCACGTGCTGTTCGCGCGTCCGGCCCACCGGTTCGATGCGCGCGACACGGAAAGCGTCGTGCCGCGCCCGCGCCACTGGTTCTGGGGGGTGGTTGCGCAATCGTGGCCGATCTATGCCGAAGTGATGCTCGCGTCGACGCTGGTCAACCTGTTCGCGCTGGCGATGCCGCTGTTCACGATGAACGTCTACGACCGCGTCGTGCCGAACCGGGCGCTCGAGACGCTGTGGGCGCTGGCGGCCGGCATCGCGCTCGTGATCGTGTTCGACGTGGTGATGCGCACGTTGCGCGGCTATTTCATCGACGTGGCCGGCAAGAAGATCGACGTGATCCTGTCGGCAAACCTGTACGAGAAGGTGCTCGGCATCCGGATGGCTGCGCGGCCGCCGTCCGTCGGCGGGTTCGCCTCGCAGATCCAGGAATTCGAAGCGGTGCGGGAATTCCTCACCTCGGCGACCGCGGCGGCGCTGATCGACCTGCCGTTTTCGGTCGTGTTCATCACGGCGATGTTCTGGGTCGGCGGCGGCCTCGGCTGGCTGCCGCTGCTTGCACTGCCGCTCGTGATCGGCGCGGGCATGGCCGTGCAGGGGCCGCTGGCGCGGACCATCCAGGACAGCCAGCGCCACGCGAGCCAGCGCCAGGCGCTGCTGATCGAAACGCTGGTCGGCCTCGAGACGATCAAGGTCAACGGCGCGGAAGGACCGATGCAGGCGCGCTGGGAGCAACTGCTTGGCGAGATCGCACGGCTCGGGCTCAAGTCGCGCCTGCTGTCGGGCTGCGCGGTCAATTTCGCGATGTTCGCGCAGCAGGCGGCCTATCTCGCGGTGGTCCTGTGCGGCGTGTACATGATCGGCGACGACCGGCTCACGACGGGCGGACTCATCGCCTGCACCATCTTCACCGGCCGCGCGCTCGCGCCGATGGGCCAGGTGGCGTCGCTGCTGACCCGCTACCACCAGTCGCGCAGCGCGCTGGCGTCGATCGACGGCGTGATGAACCTGCCCGGCGAGCGGCCGGCCGAGCAGCGCTTCGTCCATCGGCCGGCACTGCGGGGCGAGATCGAATTCCGCAACGTCAGCTTCGCGTATCCCGGCCAGAGCGGCGTCTCGCTCGACGGCGTGTCGTTCCGCATCGCCGCGGGCGAGCGCGTCGGCATCATCGGGCGCGTCGGCTCGGGCAAGACCACGCTCGAAAAACTCGTCCTCGGTCTCTACCCGCCTGCATCGGGCAACGTGCTGATCGATGGCGTCGAACTGCGTCAGTACGACCCTGCCACGCTGCGGCGCGGGATCGGTCACGTGCCGCAGGACGTGATGCTGTTCAACGGCACCGTGCGCGACAACATCGTGCTGGGCACGCCGGGCGCGGACGACGACGCCGTGTTGCGCGCCGCGCAGGTGGCCGGCGTCGCGGACTTCGTCAACCGTTTGCCGAACGGCTTCGACCTCGCGGTGGGCGAACGCGGCGAAGCGTTGTCCGGCGGGCAGCGCCAGGCTGTCGCGATCGCCCGCGCGATGCTGCTGTCGCCGCCGGTGCTGTTGCTCGACGAGCCCAGCAGTGCAATGGACAACCGCTCCGAAGAGCTGTTCAAGGCACGCCTGTCGGTCCAGTTGGCCGGCCGCACGCTGCTGCTCGTCACGCACCGTCCGTCGCTGCTCACGCTCGTCGACCGCGTGATCGTGATGGATCAGGGCCGCGTCGTCGCCGATGGTCCGAAGGACCAGGTCCTCGCGGCGCTTGCAGGGAGGAAGCTCCATGTCGCTGCTGGCTGAACCCGACGGCGCCGGCGCGCCGACGATGGAACGCATTGCCGCGCTCAAGGCGCTGCGCGGGCGGATCGGCGCCGCGCTGAAGCCGCGCGCCGACGATACCGCGTTCATGCGCGAGCGCTGCGCGGCCGCGATGGAGGGGCCGCGCTACTTCACCCACTGGATCCTCTGGGCGACGCTCGCGTTCTTCGCCGTCGCCCTCCTGTGGGCCGCGTTTGCGGAAGTCGACGAAGTCACCGTCGGGGAAGGCAAGGTGATCCCGTCCAGCCGCGTGCAGGTGGTGCAGAACCTCGAGGGCGGGATCGTCTCCGAGATCATGGTGCGCGTCGGCCAGGTCGTGCAGAAAGGCCAGCCGCTGATGCGCATCGACGATACGCGGTTCACGTCGTCGTACAAGGAAGGACAGGTGAAGGATGCCGCACTCCTTGCCCGCATCGCGCGCCTGAGCGCCGAAGCGAACGGCACCGCGTTCGTCGTGCCCGATCGCCTGGCACGGACGAACCCGGGCCTGCTGGACGAGGAACGCTCGTTGTTCGATTCCCGTCACCGCGAATTGCAGGCCAATCTCGACGTGCTCAGGCAACAGGCCGAACAGCATCGGCAGGAGCTCGCGGAAAAGCGCTCGCGCGAGGCGCAGCTGCAGCGCAGCTACGGGCTCGTCGCGAAGGAGCTGGCGTTGACGAGCCCGCTGGTGGCAAAAGGCGCGGTATCGGACGTCGAGGTGCTGCGACTCGAGCGGCAGGCGACCGACATGAAGGGCGACCTCGATGCGACGCGGCTCGCGATGCCGCGGCTTGAGGCCGCCTATCGCGAGGCACGCCAGAAAATCGACGAAACGACCGCGCATTTTCGCGCCGACGCGATGAAGGAACTGAACCTCGCGCGCGCCGATCAGTCGGCGCTGAGTGCGGCCAACGTCGCGCTCGAGGACCGCGTCACGCGCACGCTCGTGCGCGCGCCGCTGAAGGGGATGGTCAAGCAGATCAAGATCAACACCGTGGGCGGCGTGATCCAGCCGGGGATGGACCTGCTGGAAATCGTGCCGCTCGACGACACGCTGTTGATCGAAGCACGCGTGCGGCCGTCGGACATCGCATTCCTGCATCCGGGGCAGGACGCGACGGTCAAGCTGTCCGCGTACGACTTCTCGATCTATGGCGGCTTTCCCGCCGTCGTCGAGGACATCAGCGCCGACACGATCGTGCCGGACCGTCCCGGCGAGAAACCGGACAGCTATTACCGCGTCCTGGTGCGTACCCGGCAAAGCAAGCCGAGCGGCCAGAGCCAGCCGGTCGCGATCGTGCCGGGCATGATCGCGACCGTCGACATCCGCACCGGACGCCGTACCGTACTGCATTACCTGCTCAAGCCCGTCATCAAGACCAAGGAAATGGCGTTGCGCGAGCGCTGACACGAGAACCGGATTGCAGTACGTCGGGCGCGTGCCGCATCGGGCGGCGCAGTGCCCGCATCAAAACATGACAGGACGGGGAGCACGACATGGCGACGACTTCAAGCGGAACCGCAGTTTCCATCAGCAATACGCCGCAGGCAACGAACGACGTGTTTACGTCGGCTCAGACGGGGCTCACCGACAATACGCTCACCACCGTCTACCTGAACGTGATGGCGAACGATCTCGGCGGCGCGGCCAAGACGCTCTACTCGCTCGACTCCGGCACCGAAACGACCGTCGCGCTCGAACAGACCGCGTTGCTGACGCAGGATACGGGCCGGGCGGAATCGGTGAGCACGGACCTCAGCGCGCACGGCGCGCACATCTGGATCACGTCGGACGGCAAGGTCGGGTACGACGCGAGCCATCTCGACGCCTCGTGGTTGTCGAACAGCTTCAACACGCTGGGCTACGCGCAGGACAGCTTCACGTATGCGATCCGGCTGGGCAACGGTACGCTGAGCTGGGCGACGGCCTATGTCGACATCGCGCCGCCCGCGCCTGTCGTCGCACTGGCGCACGACACCGGGATGTCGGCCAGCGACAACATCACGTCGGACGGTACGCTGTCGGTCGGCGGGATGGCGCACGGCGCGACCGTTCAGTACAGCACCGACAACGGCGCGCACTGGAACACGAGTTTCAGCGCGGTCGAAGGAACGAATACCGTGCTGGTGCGGCAGATCGATGTGACCGGCAACGCGTCATGCGTGTCTTCGTGTACGTTCACGCTGGATACGACTGCCGTGACGGCGCCTGGGGTGACGCTGGCGGTTGATTCGGGTAGTAGCGCTACGGACCACATCACCAATGTCGGTACGCTGAACGTCACCGGTATCGAAACGGGCACCACCGTGCAGTACAGCGTCGACAACGGTGCGCATTGGAGTACGAGCTTCAGCACCGTCGAAGGGTTGAACAACGTGCAGGTACGGCAGGTCGATGTCGCGGGCAACACCTCGTCGGCCACGTCGTTCAGTTTCACGCTCGATACGTCGGCTGCTGCACCCGGTGTTGCGTTGACGACCGACTCCGGTAGCAGTGCCATCGACCACGTCACCAACGTCGGTACGTTGAATCTCACCGGTGTCGAAACCGGCGCAGTTGTCGAATACTCGATCGACGGCGGTCATACCTGGAACACCAGCTTCAGCGTCGTCGAAGGCACGAACGACGTACAGGTCCGGCAAACCGATATCGCGGGCAACACGTCGAATCCGACTTCGTTCAGCGTCATCCTCGATACCTCGGCTGCCGCACCCAGTGTCGCGCTGACCGCCGACTCCGGCAGCAGTTCGACCGACCATATCACCCACGTCGGCACACTCAACGTATCCGGAATTGAGACTGGCGCAGTTGTCGAATACTCGACCGACGGCGGCCATACCTGGAACACCAGCTTCAGCGCCGTTGAAGGGCTGAACGACGTACAGGTCCGGCAAACCGATATCGCCGGTAACACGTCCGATCCGACGTCGTTCAGTTTCACGCTCGACACCTCGGCTGCCGCACCCGGTGTTGCGTTGACCACCGATTCCGGCAACAGCACCACAGACCACATCACCAACGTCGGCACACTTAATGTGACCGGTATCGAAACCGGTGCGACCGTGCAGTACAGCATCGATGGCGGTTCGCATTGGAGCACGAGCTTCAGCGCCGTCGAAGGGTTGAACAACGTACAGGCCCGGCAGACCGATGTTGCCGGCAACTCGTCGTCGGCCACGTCGTTCAGCTTCACGCTCGATACCTCGGCTGCTGCGCCCGGAGTTGCGTTGACCACCGACTCCGGCAGCAGCCCCATCGACCACATCACCAACGTCGGCACACTCAACGTATCCGGAGTTGAAACTGGCGCAGTTGTCGAATACTCGACCGACGGCGGCCATACCTGGAACACCAGCTTCAGCGCCATCGAGGGCGTGAACGACGTACAGGTCCGGCAGACCGATATCGCGGGCAATACATCGGACCCGACTTCGCTCAGTTTCACGCTCGACACCTCGGCCGCTGCACCCGGTGTTGCGTTGACGACCGATTCCGGTAGCAGCTCCACCGACCACATCACCCATGTCGGCACGTTGAATCTCGCCGGTGTCGAAACCGGCGCCACCGTCGAATACTCGATCGATGGCGGTCATACCTGG
>NZ_QTPQ01000071.1:0-22389 GCF_003853425.1 Burkholderia sp. Bp9140 | reverse complement strand
TCCGGTGGTACGGCCGGGCTTCAAACCCGGTTGGGGGTGTCAGACACTCCCGGGTCGGTTCGACTCCGGCTGCCTTCAGTCAACAACATCGAATCCGGCGAATCGCCGCATGGGTACCTATACAGGACGTATCGTCGCGAATCGCGCGGGAGAAAACTGCGCTGGGCCGCTTGATATTCCGACGGCCCGGTAGCGCCAAACGGAGGGCCACGCGTTTGCGCTCGCCAACTATCGGGGCGAACATGCTCCACACGTCCTAGATCGACCGCCCAAACAACTTGTTCACCACGCCGCGCAACCAGCGATTGCCCGCTTCGTGATGGTACCGTGCATGCCAGTGCTGTCGCACGGCGAATCCGTCGACGGGAAGCGGACAGGTGTGCACTGCCACGTCGCTCGAGTGTGCCAGCGTTTCGCCGATATGGCGCGGTAGCGTCGTGATCAGGTCCGTGCCCTGAATGATCGCGCCCAGTCCGAGGAAACCCGGCAATTCCAGCACGACCTGCCGCTCGATGCGCTCCCGTGTGAGGGCCTGCTCGAGTAGCTGTGCACCGGTCCCGCCCGCAATCGCGACGTGCCCTTCCGCGCAATACTGCTTCATGCTCAGCCGTGCGCGAATCCTCCGGTGCCGGCGACTGGCGAGGCACACCCAGTCCTGCTCGTACAACTGCTGCTGATAGATGCCGCCGGTGAGCCATGGCACATAACCGATCGCGAGATCGGCTTCCCCCGACTCCAGCGCCCGTTCCGTGTTCCCGTCGATCCTTGCCGCCTCCAGCCGGACGCCGGGCGCGTGCACACGTACATATGCCAGGATCTGCGGCAGCAACGTGATGTCGCTGGCATCGGTCATGCAGATCCGGAACCGTCGTTGCGCGGTCGCGGGATCGAATTCGATCTCCCACGCGGTGAATCGTCGCAGCGATTCGAGGATTTCCCGGCAGGGGCCGATCAGCGCGTCGGCCTGCGGCGTTGGCGCCATGCCGCCCGACGTGCGAATGAACAACGGATCGTGCAGGCATTCGCGCAGACGCCCGAGCCAGATACTGATGGTCGGCTGGCTCTGCCCGAGCTGCTCCGCGACGCGCGTCACGTTGCGCGTGTCGTACAGCAGGTCGAAGAGTTGCAGCAGCTTCAGATCGGGCAGGTCGGTCGGCAGCATCACATTATTGTCCATTGCAATGACGTCATTGTAGTCATTGAATTGCGAAAATAAGTGGCGGCGCCTATCTTGCGGCCATGCACCGGCCTTGTACGCAACCGACGTGCAATGCAGGAGGCCGGCGCCGCAGCGAACGCGCGAACCGCTCACACCGGGATCGGGCCGGACGCCGCAACGCTGGATTACGTCGACATCGGGTCGACCGAAACGCAAGCGACCAGGGCAGGCGCCCCGGTCGACAGGAGACATCATTGAAAATCGCAATTCTGGGGGCCGGCGCGCTGGGTTGCGCGATCGGTGCCACGCTCACCGAGGGCGGCCATGAAACCTGGCTGATCGCCCGATCGCCCGAACACGTCGCCACGATGCGCGACAACGGCTTGCGCGTCGACGATAGTCGCGGCTCGCGTCAGGTTCGCGTTCGCGCCACAACGCAGGCAACCGAAGCCGGCGTCGCGGAACTGGTGATCGTCCTCGTGAAATCGTTCCACACCGACGCGGCAATCCGCGGCGCGCGCGCACTGATCGGCCCGGACACGCTCGTGCTGTCGTTGCAGAACGGCCTCGGGCATGAAGACATCCTGGCCGACGCGGTTGGCCGCGAACGCGTGCTTGCCGGCAAGACCTATGTGGGGGGCGTGTTGCGCGCCGCCGGGCATATCGAGTCCGGCGTGGTCGGCAAGCCGACCTACATCGGCGAACTCGACGGTCGTATCACGGCACGCGTGCAGGCGATCGCGGATGCGTTCAATGCCGCCGGGCTCGCGACGACGGTCAGCGACAACATCGTCGGCACGATGTGGGACAAGCTGCTGGTCAACGTCGCGACCGGCGCGCTGACGGGCATCACCGGATTGACCTACGGCCAACTCTACGACGAGCCGCAGTTGAAGGCGACGTCGCTCGCGGCGGTTGCGGAAGCCGTCGCGACCGCACGGGCGGCCGGCGTGACGCTGTCGATCACCGACCCCGCGCAGGCCTGGACGCTGGCGGCCGAGGGACTGCCGGCCGCATTCAAGACTTCGATGCTGCAGAGCATCGAGAAGGGCTCGATCACCGAAATCGACTTCATCAACGGTTCGGTCGTCCGCTACGGCGAGCGCCATGGCGTGCCGACGCCCGTCAATGCCACGCTCGTCGCCTGCATCAAGGGAATCGAACGCGCGATGGCCGAGCGCCGGCATCCGGGAGCCGCGGCATGAGCGCAACGAACGCCTATCTCGAACACGTGGCCGTCTGGGTGAAGGACATCCGCTGGCACATCCGGTTCTTCGAGGACGTGCTCGGCATGACGATGCGCGAGGTGGACGGCACGCCCGACGCACCCCGGCAATACTGGACCCTCGGCGGCCTGCAGTTCATCCACGCACCGGAACACGACGGCCCGGAAGGCCGGCTCGCGCACCTCGGCGTGATGTGCGAGGACCTGGAAGCGGCGCTGGCTGCCGCACAACGATTCGGCGTGACCCCAATGCCGCAGGGCCGCAACTGGATCCGGCTGCCCGACGGCCTGGCTGTCGAGCTGATCCAGGCAAAACCCGCGTCATGCGTTGCGCAGGCGCTGGCCATCGATCCGCGGGCGGAGGCATGACCATGACGATCGTCGAAAAATACTGGGACGATGCGCGTGAAGGCGACGCATGCGTGAGTCCGAGCTACACCGTGACGCGCGAGCGCATTCTCGCGTATGCCGACCTCACCGGCGACCACACGCCGGTGCACGTCGACGAGGACTATGCGAACGCCAGCCACTTCGGCTGCATCGTCGCGCACGGTCTGTTCGGACTCTCGATTGCCGATGGCCTCAAGACGCAGAGCGATTACCGCTTCGTGCCGGGCATGTCGCTCGGCTGGACCTGGGACTTCCTGCTGCCGATCCGGGTCGACGACGTGCTGCGCGTGCAATTCCGTGTGGGCGCGATGCGCGCGAGCAACAGCCGTCCGGGCTGGGGCATCGTCGTGCTGCCGTCGGATCTGGTCAATCAGCATGATCAGTTGGTTCAACGCGGCGAGCATCGCCTGATGGTGCCGCGCCGGCCGGGAGCATATTGATGCAAGCTCGTCCCCTGGAAGGCCTGCGCGTCGTCGACTACAGCCACTTCCTCGCCGGCCCCTACGTCGGGCGCTGCCTCGCCGCGCTGGGCGCCGAAGTGATCAAGGTCGAGCGCCCCGGCAGCGGCGACGCCGGCCGCCAGCACGCAACCGTGCTGGACGACCAGCAAAGCGGTTATTTCCTGCAGCTCAACATGGGCAAGCGCGGTGTCAGCGTCGACATGAAGGACCCGCGCGGCAAGGCGTTCATGCAGCGACTGTGCGATTCGGCTGACGTCTTCGTCGAAAACTACCGGCCCGGCGCGCTGGACCGGCTCGGACTCGGGTATGCCGACCTGTCCGCCCGCAACCCGGGGCTGGTCTACTGCTCGATCTCCGCATACGGCCATACCGGACCGGATGCGCATCGGGCGGGTTTCGGGCTGATCGCCGAAGCCAGAAGCGGCATCATGCAGATGGTCGGCACGCCGGGCGAGCGCCCGCCGCTGCTGCGCATCTCGCTCGGCGACATGTACACCGGCATTCATGCGGTCGCGGCGATCAACGCCGCGCTGCTGGGACGCGCGAAGAGCGGCCGCGGCCAGCATATCGACATGGCGCTGTACGACACGCTGGTATCGATGCACGAATACGCGGTGCAGTGCTACACGCTGCAGGGCGTGCTGCCCGAGCAGACCGGCCACGATATGCCCACGTCGACGCTTTACGGCGTGTTCCGCGCGGCCGACGGCGATCTCGTGATCGCCGCGCAGGTGGATGACGCGTGGAAGCGCTTCGCCGCACTCGTCGAAGCACACGGCGGCCAGGCAGGCTTCGGCGACGATCCGCGCTTTCATGACAGCGTGGGCCGCAATGCGTATCGCACGGACATTCTGGCGGTCGTCGAGCCGTGGGTTGCGGAGCGGCCGGTTGCAATGCTGCTGGCGCTGCTCGACGGCATCGACGTGCCGTGCGCGAAGGTGCAGCGTATCGACGAGGTGCTGGCTGACCCGCAGATCCATGCGCGGGGGATGATCGTCGAGCAGCAGCATCCGCGCTACGGCACGCTGCGCCTGCCTAACCTGCCATTCCGTTTCTCCGATTGCGACACGACGATTCGCGATGTCGCGCCCGACCTCGGGCAGCACAACGCAGACATCGCGCGTTCGCTCGGCTTTGCCGCGGCCGAGATCGCCGCGATGCAGGCCGACGGCGTTCTCTATTCGAAGCGAGCCCATGATGACTGACCAGTATGCGGTGATCGGCAACCCGATCGGACATACCAAATCGCCGCTCATTCACGGCCTGTTTGCCCAGGAAACGCAGCAGGACATGCGCTATGCGGCGATCGAGGGGCCGGTCGAGCCGCCGGAAGGATTCGAACAGGTCGTGCGCACGTTTGCGTCGGGGGGCGGGAAGGGCTTGAACGTCACCGCGCCGTTCAAGCTTGCGGCCTTTGCGATGGCGGACGAGTGCAGCGAGCGCGCGACACTGGCGGGTGCGGCCAACACGCTGAAGTTCGACGAAGGACGGATGCTTGCCGACAACTTCGACGGGATCGGGCTGGTTCGAGACATCGAAGTCAATCTCGGCCTGCCGTTGGCCGGCAAGCGCGTGCTGCTGCTCGGCTCCGGCGGCGCGGCGCGTGGCGCGGTGCAGCCGTTCCTGGCAGCCCGTCCCGCCGAACTGGTCGTCGCGAACCGCGACGTCGCCAAAGCGCAGGCGCTGGCATCACGGGTCGCCGGACACGGCGCCATCGCCGTGTGCGGATACGCGGAGCTTGCGCGGATGGGGCGCTTCGATTTGGTGGTCAACGCGACGTCGGCCAGCCTGACCGGCGATCTTCCGCCGGTGCCGCCGGGTGTGTTCGGTCCGGACGGTACCGCATACGAATTGGCTTACGGCAAAGGCCTGACGCCGTTCCTGCGACTTGCGAGGCAGGCCGGCGTGCTCGGCGTGGCGGATGGCGTCGGCATGCTGGTCGAGCAGGCAGCCGAGGCCTTCGCGTGGTGGCGAGGCGTGCGCCCGCGAACGGGCGCGGTGATCGACCGGCTGACCGTGCCGCTCGATTGAAGGCAATGTGGGTGTGAACGAAGCCGATCCTGATGTAGCACGGCATCGATCGAAGCATGTTTCGAGTCGGTTGCGCTTGCCGGTGATCCATATCTGAGATGGAAGGGCGGCTGTCGCCCGCGTCGCCCTGCTTTTCCAATGCGATGCGCGGCCGTTATTGCATGCGGGCGGCGATCGCGTTCGCCCGGCGCTCAGGACTCGGCGATTCCTGGTATCCGGAAACCGCTTGCTCGGAAGTTGCCGCTGATTGCACATGATCCGTCGCTGCCCGGCGGGCGACGACGGATCGCCCGCGTTGCCCCGCCATTTCCTACTCGTTCCCTGTCAATTCCGATCCCCGTTGCGAGGCAAGGTCGGGCGATGCCCTTTCTCGGCGTAGCAGCGCGCGGTGCACGTATTCCAATGCTGGACGGACATCGAACGGCATGGAAAACCCTGTCTCGCGGATTATTTTGAGCCGTTGACATATGACGTCTCACCTAATACCTTGACGCCTGAGCTGCTTGCGCGGCTCGATGTCGGTGTTTCATTCAACGCGATTTTTGCCGCCCGCTAGGGCGCTGCAACGCCGTCCGGCCCCGTCGTGCCGCCAGGTTTGTATGACGAATGGCAATGACCCGGCAGCGTCGGCCTATTTACATTCACTGAGGTGTCAAATGAAGATCTCGTTTTCCGTCAAGCAGGCTTCAATGGCGACGACGCTCGTCGTCACGGGCCTGACATTCGGCGGCTTTGCACATGCCGCTGACGTTGCGATCGGGTTTGCCGCGCCGTTGACCGGGGCATCGGCACACTACGGAGCGGATCTGAAGCGGGGCGTCGAACTCGCTATCGACGACGCGAACGCGAAGAAACTCGTGATCGGTGGTCAGCCCGTTCGCTTTACGGTGGACGCCGAGGATGATCAGGGTGACCCGCGGACCGGATCGCAAGTCGCGCAGAAGCTCGTCGACGCCAAGGTCGCCGGTGTTGTCGGACACTTCAACTCGGGAACCAGCGTGCCGGCTTCACGCATCTACTACAACGCCGGGATACCGATGGTTTCGCCGACGGCGACCAATCCGACGCTGACGTCGCAGGGCTTCAGCACCGTGTTTCGCGTGACGAACTCGGATGCGCAGATGGGGCAGCTCGCGGGTCATTCCGCCGTCGAAGCGCTCAAGGGCAAGAGTATTGCCGTGATGGACGATCGCACGTCGTTTGGCCAGGGCATGGCCGACGAATTCGTCAAGGGCGTGAAGGCGGCGGGCGGAACGGTCATCGACCGAGAGTTCACTACCGACAAAGCAGTGGATTTCCGCGCGCAGCTGACGCGAATCAAGTCCTTCAATCCGGACGTGATCTTCTGGGGCGGTCTTGATCAGCAGGCCGGCATGGTGATGAAGCAGATGCGCCAGCTGGGTATCCGGGCGACGCTGCTGGGCGGCGGCAGCTTCGAGAACGACACGTTCCTGAAGGTGGCCGGCAACAGCGCGGAGGGCGCGGTGTCTTGGGACTACGGCGTGCCGCTGACCAGGCTGAAGTCCGGCAAGGCGTTCGACCAGAAGATGAAAGCCAAATACAACGAAGGCGTCGTTGCCTATTCGCCTTCCGCCTACGACGCAACGTGGGTGCTGATCAATGCGATGCAGAAGGCAAATTCGACCGATCCGAAGGTCTATGCACCGTTCATCAAGTCGGTTTCGTTCGAGGGTGTGTCGGGGAACATCGCATTCATGCCGAACGGAGACATGAAGGATCCTGCCGCGACCTTTTACAAGGTGATCGGCGGAAAGTGGGTGCCTCAGGCGATCGCCTACGGCGACAAGGTCGAGCCGATCAAGAACTGACGGGAACGGCATCGTGAAGCGCGCTTCGCAATGGCGGCGCGGCGCGGCGCGGCACGAGCCGAAGCCGCCGTCGTCGGAGCAAATGACCAGGACACGATACGAACTAAACAGGGGTTTGGAAGAGAAAATGAGGAATCCATATTTTAAGATCGCGGTAATTTCCGCGGGCATGATGGCGGCGCATGCCCATGCGCAAAGCACGGTCACGTTATACGGCATCGTCGACACGGGCCTGATGTACGTCCATAACAGCGGCGGGAAGTCGACACAGCTGATGATGGCAAGCGGAACGGAATCGGGGTCGCGGTGGGGTTTGAAGGGCAGTGAAGAACTGGGCGGCGGACTGAAGGCGATCTACCAGATCGAGAACGGCTTCAACTCGACGTCGGGACGCCTCGGCCAAGGTGGCCGCATGTTCGGTCGCCAGGCATACGTCGGTCTATCCGATGCAGGCGGCTGGGGCTCGGTTACGCTGGGCCGCCAGTACGATCCGCTGATCGATCTCGTGCAACCGGTGCAGGGTGACAACTACCTCGGCGGATTCTTCTCGTCGCCGGGCGATATCGACAATGCCGATAACAGCGTGCGCGTCAACAACGCGATCAAATGGTCGAGCCCGATCTGGTCAGGGCTGCAATTCTCCGCGATGTATTCGTTTGGTGGCGTAGCCGGTGCGACCGGGTCCGGCCAGACGTACAGCGGCGCGGCTGCGTACACCAACGGGCCGCTCGCGGTCGCGGCTGGCTTCCTGCATGTCGACAACGGCAATGGCTCGGCCGCCCAGCGCGCGAATACATCTGCCGATTCCCTGTTCAACAGCAGCGTCAACGCGGCATATGCTTCCGCGCGTTCGGTCAACATTGCGCGAGCGGGTGGCCGATATGCGCTGGGGGCATTCACGCTGGGTGGCTATTACAGCTATTCGCAGTACAACCCCGATGCCTCGTCGGCGTTCGGCCGATCCGAGAAATACCACAACGGCTCGGTATACGGCGTGTGGCAAGCCAGCCCGGCGCTGCTGGCCGAGGTCGGCTACAACTACCTGCGTTCGCTGGGCGATTCGTCAGCCAGGTATCACCAGTTCAGCGTGGGTGCCGACTACAACGTCAGCAAGCGCACGGACATCTATACGGTCGCGTCCTACGGGCACGCGACAGGCCAGAGCGGCGCCGGCGCAGCCCAGGCAGTGATCGGGTCCATGGATATCGATGCCGGAAAGAGCGCTCAGGTCATCGTGACGGTTGGCCTGCGGCACCGGTTCTGACCTGTTTCGAGCGACGTGCTCCAGGAGCGGTTGAACGGCTCCCGAACGACTGAAGCGGGAGCCGCTCTTGATGATTGCATGGGGGTTTCTCATGCCTTGGCATATGACGTCTCACTTAATACGTTGAATGTAGTCGCCTTAGCCTGACACCGCGACCCCGCGGCGATTTCACTGTCGATTTCACGGGGATGTTTCGATCGATTGATGGCCTGTTGCGATCGTCCGTCGCAGGGCTTGCCCGGATCGAGCCACTCCAGAACCGTTGAGGTATCACATGAAGACCACGCTGTTGTTCAAGCCCTTCTTGCTCGCCATGTCGCTGGCGGCCGGAGTTCTCGTATCGGCTCCCGGCGCTTATGCCGGAGATGTGGCCATTGGCCTTGCGGCGGGACTGACCGGTCCGTCGGCGCACTACGGGGAGGACATCAAACGCGGCGCTCAACTCGCCATCGAGGACGCCAATTCCAGGAAACTGGTCATCGGCGGGCAGCCGATTCGCTTCGTCCTGCAGGTCGAGGACGATCAGGGCGACCCTCGCATCGGCGCGCAGGTGGCGCAGAAGCTCGTGGACGCACACGTGGCCGGCGTGGTCGGGCACTTCAATTCAGGGACGAGCATTCCTGCCTCGCGGATCTATAACGATGCGCGCATTCCGATGGTATCGCCCGCCGCGACCAATCCGACGCTCACCTCGCAAGGCTTCCCCAATGTCTTCCGATTGATCAATTCCGATGCGCAGATGGGGCAACTGGCCGGGCGCTTCGCCGTCGAATCGTTGAAGAGCAAGAGCATCGCGGTGATCGATGACCGCACGGCTTTCGGGCAGGGTATTGCCGACGAATTCGTGAAGGGCGTGCAGAAGGCGGGAGGAAAGATCGCCATGCGCGAATATACGACCGACAAGGCAGTCGATTTCCGGGCGCAGCTGACTCATATCAAGTCGGTCAGCCCGGACGTTGTTTTCTGGGCCGGCCTCGACCAGCAGGCGGCAACGATCGCAAAACAGATGCGCGCGCTGGGTATCAAAACCGTGCTGCTGGGCGGCGGTAGCTTCCAGAACGACACCTTCCTCCAGGTGGCCGGGCCGCAGGCGTCGGAGGGTGCATTGTCGTGGGGATATGGCGCACCGCTCGATGCGTCGAAAAACGGCAAGCAGTTCGATGACCGGATGAAATCCAAATTCGGTCATGGCGTGGTCGCATTTGCCCCGAACGCTTATGACGCAACGTGGGTCTTGATTCGAGCGATGCAGAAAGCGAATTCGACCGATCCGAAGGTTTATGCCGGCGAAATCAAGTCGGTCGCCTTTCCGGGGATCACCGGCGATGTGGCGTTCTTGCCGAACGGTGATCTGAAGGACCCGGGCGCCACGCTGTACAAGGTCGAACAAGGCAAATGGACACCGGTTGCCACGACCAATGGCGACAAGATCGAACCCATCAGGGCCAATTGAGCATCGGGTGTCCGTGAAGCGCTCGGCGCGGGACCGACGTTGCGGTTCCGCGCGCCTGCTTCATGATCGGCCTCGCGATACGACAACAGATCCGAAGACAGTCGCTGGTCAGCCGCGGCTGCGCGTCTCGTGTATCGGCAGGCTCCCCGTTCAGGCGGCCGGACGATGTCGCTGGTCGCCCCAACGTGCATGGCGCGCCGCGCCGGAAGGATCGCATGGAAGAAGTCATCGTTATCGGAGCGGGTGTCATTGGCTGCTCCGCCGCGCTTAATCTGGCTCGTCTCGGATTCAGGGTTCATGTCGTCGACGGTTCGACGCCGGGTTCCGGCTGCTCCTTCGGGAATGCCGGAATCATTGCTGCCGAGCATGTTGCGCCGCTTGCGAGTCCGCAAACGGTCGCCGGGATTCCGCGCATGCTGTTCCAGCCGAACGGCCCGCTACGTCTGAATGCGCGGGGACTGCCGCGCATGGCTTCCTGGATGCTCGCTTTCGCTGCGCAATCGATGCCGTCCAGTTACCGGCGCAATACCGAAGCGCTTGCCAGTCTCGTTACCGCCGCTGCGCCGGCATGGCAACGCCTGATTCAATCGCGTGTGTTGCCGGACGATCTGTATCGGGACATCGGTTCGCTTTACGTCTTCGAGCGTCCTGAGAAGCCCGAGGCGCGGCGCCGGCATCTGGAGATCCTCGACCGCTATCACGTCGATTACACGGAACTCTCCGCCGACCGCGTGCGGGCGGAATATCTGCCGGGCCTCACGCGAGCGATCAGTCATGCCCGTTATTTTCCCGGCATGGCTTCGGTCGCGAATCCGCTGCGTGTCGTTCACACCCTCTTCGATGCGGCTCGTTCCGCTGGCGCGACGTTCGCACAGGCGCACGTCGCGCATGTCGAGCCGCTGCCTGACGGCCGCGTCGGCGTGCACGCCGGCGGAAACGTGATGGCGGCGAACAAGGTGCTGATCGCCGCCGGCGCTCGCAGTGCCGAACTGACCGGCAAACTCGGGACGACGATCCCGCTGACCAGCGAACGCGGCTATCACGTCGAGCTGCACGAGCCGGCGGCCGATTGCCTGAGGGTCCCCGTCAGTTTTGTCGAGCGAGGCTTCACCTGCAACCCGATGGAGAACGGCATACGGCTGGCCGGCACCGTCGAACTCGGTGCCGACGACGGGCCGGACTGGAAAAGGGCAGACATGTTGGTGAGCCAGTTCGCGAGCCTGTTCCCCGATCTGAATTCCCCGCGGATGTCGAGCCGATGGTATGGGGACCGACCGACGCTTCCCGATTACCTGCCCATGATCGACGCGTTGCCGACGGCCCGCAACGTATTCGTTGCGACAGGCCACCAGCATCTCGGCCTCACGCTTGCGCCGCTGACCGGTGAACTGGTCGCGCAGCTGATCGCCGGCAATGCGACGTCCATTGACCTGAATCCATTCGGCGCGAATCGCTTCAAGCGGTAACGGTTCACATTAAACGTTTCGAGGAGAGCAACACGATGAATGACATTCCCGTATTTGGAAGCGGCGCGACAGCGGCACTGCTGGATTTCGGCGCGCTTGTGGATGCATTGGAGGCGGCTGGTCGCGAGCTCGACGAAGGGCGTATCCACTGCCCGGTTCGAATCGGTGTGCCATTGCGGCAAGAAGGGACCTTCCAGTCGATGCCGGCCAGTGCCGACGATCTGGCGATCCACAAGCTGGTGAGCGTGAACCCGTCCAATCTCGCAAAGGGATTGCCCACGATTTTTGGCCTGGTCACGGTATGTGATGGAGGAACCGGTGAGCCGCGATTCGTACTCGACGGCCCAACGCTCACCGGCCGCCGTACCGCGGCATTGTCGATGCTCGGCGTGCGGCGCCTGCATCCGGGGACGCCGACATCGTTCCTGGTCGTCGGTACCGGCGTTCAGGCCCGGTATCATGCCGCTGCGATCGCTGCGCTGTATCCCGGTGCGCGCTTGTACGTGAAGGGAATCGATGCATCGGCCGAGCGCAGCTTTTGCGAGTCGGTAGAACGCGAGGGCGTGATGGCGATTCGCGCGGAAGGGGGCGTGCCCGCCGACATCGACACGGTCATCACGATGACGACGAGCAAGACGCCCGTATACGACGAGGAAGCGAGAGCCGACCGGCTCGTCATTGGTGCAGGCTCTGCCACGCCTGACGCCGCTGAACTGTCGCCGAGGACGATTCGTGGCAGCGCGCTGTTCGTCGACAACCTCGCTGGTGCGCGTTCCGAAGCCGGTGATTTCCTGCAGGCCGATGTCGACTGGTCGCAGGTCACATCGATCGGGTCGATCGATCCGGCCAGTGTGCTGCGCGGTACTCCCGTTCTGTTCAAGACGGTCGGTTGCGGCGCCTGGGATCTCGCTGCATGCCGGGTCGCCCGTGACTCCTTGAGCTCGAAGGAGGCGGCCACGCACTGAGCGACTTCATCGACCGTGAATGCAACTGCAGGCCGACGACAGCATGCCTGTCGTCGGCCTGCAGCCGTGCCGGTCGATCCGATGCAGCGGAAGTGCTGCCCGACGGGTCACTCCGATCGCGCGCTCGTCAGGTTATGGTAGCGCTCGAGGCTCTCGTTGAGATGGCGCCGCATCGCGCGGCGTGCGCCGCTCTCGTCCTGGCGCTCGATGGCGTCCAGGATATCGCCGTGTTCGCGCTGAATCCGCTTGATATACGTCTTGCGCTCTTTCAGATTCGCCTTGGCGTGCTTCAAGCGCAGATCGCCGATGATCTCCTGCCCCAGGGAGCGCAGGATCGAAACGAAATGCGGGTTCTCGGAGCACGTGGCGACGGCCAGATGGAATTCGAAGTCCGCCCGCGCGCATTCGGCATCGTTGTCGATCGCGACGATCTCCATCCGCGCATACACTTCCTTGAGTGCCTTCAAATGCGGCTCGGAGCGGCGCCGTGCGGCATAAGCGGCACCTTCGGTTTCGATGCCGCTGCGCAACTCGAGGACGTGCATCGAATTGTTCAGCGTCGCCGAGTCGATGAAATTCAGTTCCGATGCCTGATCGGTTTCATCTGCGACGAACACGCCAACGCCATGGCGGGCGATCAGGCGGCGTCCGAGCTTGAGCGACGCGACTGCTTCGCGAATGACGGTACGACTCACGCCGAATTCCGAACACAGCTCCGGTTCGGTCGGCATTTTGGAGCCCTTCGGATATTCACCGCGATCGATTTTGTCGCTCAGCGCCTGAATGACGAGTTCGGTCAGGCTGCGTCGCCGCCCGGAACTGGCGGCATTCTTCAGGAGAGTTTCAGCGTCCAGAGACATTCCGTGTGCTCCACACAGGATATGATGGCTCTGCAATTGTCGGATGCAGGCATACCGCGCCGGCGCCCGGTTATCTGTGTGACCTGCGCCGTATGACATATTATGACTTTAGCATACTCGCGGGTACGCCCGCGCTCGCCTCGCGGACAAGGGCGAGGCGAGCGCAGGTTTGTTGATCTACGTCACGCGTAGATATAGCCGCCACTGACGATCACGTTCTCGCCGGTCGCGTAGGTATTGCGGCTGCTTGCCATCATCACGACCCATTGCGCGATTTCCTCGGGTTCGGCCGCGCGGCCGAGCGGGTTGGCTGCAGCCAGCTCACCGAGGAAACCAAGCTTTTTCGCGCGGTCGGTAGCAAAGCCTGCCGGCGCGACGGAGTTGACCAGGATGCCATCCTTCGCGACCTCCTCGGCGAACGATCTGGTGAGACTGACGACAGCCGCCTTCGTGGCAGCATAGTGTCCATTTTGCGGATGCGCCTTGAACGCGTCGACCGACGTGATGTTCACGATGCGGCCAGCCACGTGAGCTTCGACCTTCGGCCGTGTGCGCATATGCTCGATCGCGGCGACCATCATGTGATAGGTGCCTTTGATGTTGACCGCGTTTTCAAGATCCCATTCGTCATCCGAAATTTCGAGCAGCGGGCGGCGCGGATAGATCGCCGCGCTGTTGACGAGGCAATCCACGCGTCCCAACGCTTCCAGCGCCTGGCCGAACACGGCATGCGCCGAGTCTTTGCGCGTGATGTCGCCTTCAGCGCCGAATACCTGATGACCGTCCGCCCTCAGGGTGCGGACGGTTTCATCGAGCAGCGGGCCGTTCTTGTCGACGAGTGCGATGCACTCCGCGCCGTCGGCGAGCATCAATTTGGCGACCGACAGGCCAAGGCCCGAGGCGCCGCCCACGATGACAACACGTTGATTTTTCATGATTGGTGATTCTCCGTTCCTAAAGACGGTGACTAGCTGACCGACACGATTTGCGAACCGCCCGCGGCCTGGTCGGTCGGGAACACTTCCATTCTCGACACGTCGACACAGTCGGGAAGGGCGATGGCCGTCGCGATCAGTTCGGCGATGTGTTCCGGCTGAATCGAGCGGTACGCGTCGTAGAGCTTTTCGTTTGCGCCGGCTTCGCCGAGCGCGGTGCGATACAGGCTCGTCTGGACGCGGCCCGGCGCGATTTCGGTCACGCGAACCTTGCTGCCGAGCAGGTCGCAGCGCAGCGAGTCGCAGAACATGCTGATTGCGGCTTTAGTTGCGCCATACACCGCGGTGTTCGGGTGCGGAAAGCGGCCGGCGCTGGAGCCGATGAAGAACAGGTGACCACGCTTTCGCTTGAGCATGCCGTCAAGGGCCATCTGCGCGATGCGCAGCGGCGCACGCAGATTGACGTCGATCATGCGGTCGATGTCGGCCGCCGCGCATTCGTCGAACCTGGCGATGGCCGGCAACAGCCCGGCGTTGTTGACGACGACGTCGATTTCCACGCGTTCGAACAGTGCCTGCAGCGGCGACGTGTCCTGCAAGTCGACGGTGATCGGCGTCGCGCCGAATTCCTGCGCCAGCGCATCGAGTGCGGTGGCGTCCCGTCCGAGTGCATAGACTTTCAGGCCGTCCGCGGCAAGCCGGCGGGCGATTGCGCGTCCGATGCCGCTCGATGCACCGGTGACGAGCGCGGTTTGGTACGGCTGAGCATTCATGGTGTTGCCTTTCGTTGTGCGGTGTATCGGGGTGGCCTCAGATCACGCCTTCCTCGAGGAACGGTCGATTCTCGACGACGCGGTCGTAACCGAGCGGCGAGAGATCGAGCGAGCGGTACTCGCCGTATGTGATCAGCTCGTTGAGACCGCGGCCGACTGCCGGCGCCTGTTGCAGTCCATGGCCGCTGAAGCCGTTGGCGAACAGGAAATTCGTGACTTCCGGATGCGGTCCGACGATTGCGTTGTGGTCGAGCACGCAGAAATCGTAATGTCCCGCCCACGAGTTGACCACCTTGATCGCTTCAAACGCCGGGATGCGTTCAGCGAGTGCCGGCCAGATGATCTCCTCGAACTCCGAATGCACCACGTCGAAGTCGTTGACGTCGGCAAGCGGATCGGGATCGGGATAGCAGCCCGTCAGATAGTATTGCCCTTCCGGTCGGAAGAAGATCCCCGTCGTGTCGATCGTGAGCGGCACGGTGCCCGCGAGCGGCGTGCGGCAGTCGAACACGAACAGGCACCGCTTGCGCGGCTCGACCGGAATCTCCAGGCCAGCGAGGCGAGCCATCGCCGGCCCGCGCGTGCCAGCGGCGTTCACCACCAGGCCGCATCCGATCGTCTCGCCGCTCTTCAGTCTGATGCCGGTGACGCGCGAGCCTTCGCGAACGAGATCGATCACCTCGTTTTCGATGTACTCGATGCCGAGCGAGCGTGCCTTGCGGCGCATGCCCTGCAGCAGGCCGTAGCTGTCGAACCAGCCTTCGCCGCTTTGCCCGTACACGCCGTTGACGAGTTGATCCGTGTTGAGCCAGGGAAAGCGTGCCTTGAGCTGTTCGGGATCGAGCAGCACGACGTCCGCGCCATTCTCGCGCTGCGTCTTGTAGTTGCGCTCGAACATCGGCGCACCGGCCGCATCGCCGAGATACAAATAGCCGTTTTCCTTGAAACCGAGTTCCGGTGCATCACCGTCGACTTCGACGAGTTCGTGGAACCGGCGGATGAACTCGGTGCCGAACTGCGAGATCTTGATGTTCAGCGGATTCGAGAACTGCTGACGAATCGACGCGCTCGACAAGGCCGTCGCGGACTGCGCGTACGTCCAGTCGCGTTCGACGACGAGCACCGATCCCTTGAAGTCGGGATTCTTCGCGAGGAAATAGGCTGTTGCGCTCCCGACGACCGCGCCGCCCACGATGACGACGTCGTAGTGCGTCTTTGCTGCTTGCTGTGCCATCTCTTTGCCTTTCAAAAGTATCGTGCCGGGCCGGCGCTCAGTCGACCTTGGGATCCTCGAAGTGCCCGTCGGCCGCGAACTGGCCGCCCTGGAAGCGCACCGCCGGATGGCGCGGGTCGGGCACGACCGTATTCGCATAGACTTCCGCGCGGTAGACGTCGGCCGTGTCCTTCGGGCGATAGCCGAGGTAGGCGGCCTGCGTGTTGTCCCAGAAGTTCGCGCTGTTGTTCGAGTTGCCGTACACGATCATGTGGCCGACACTCGGCGTCATCAGCGACTGGACGCACAGATGCGAGAAGTCATCGTAGGAAAGCCAGGTGGCAAGCATGCGGCGATCGACGGGCTTCGGGAAGCATGAGCCGATCCGCAGGCAAACCGATTCGATGCCGAACTTGTCGAAGTAGTAGCGCGACAGGTTCTCGACGAACGTCTTGCTGACGCCATACAGGCTGTCCGGACGCTGCGGCACGTTCGAGTCGATCGTCTGCGTGCATTCGTAGAAGCCGATCGCATGCACCGAGCTCGCGTAGATCACGCGTTTCACGCCGGCCTGGCGTGCGCCTTCGTAGATGTTGTAACTGCCGACGATGTTCGAGTCGAGAATGACCTGGAACGTGTTCTCGCGCGGTGCGCCGCCCATGTGGATGACCATGTCGACGCCTTTCAGCATCTCGAACACGGCGTCGCGATCGGCCAAGTCACAAATGAAGTGCTTTTCGTTCTCCCGTACCTCGCCGAGCGATTGGCGGGCGTTCAGGCTGAGCGTCTCCGCATAGGGGCGCAGCGAGTCGCGCAGGACGGAACCGAGCGCGCCGCCGGCGCCCGTGATCAGGATGTTCTTGAATGGCGGTTTGGTGATGTTGGTCATGTCGCGGGTCCTTATCGGGTGGCCGACGCGTTCAGTGCGTCGAGCGTGATGCCGTAGTCGTCGCGCAGTTGCGCTTCGGAGATGTATTCGTTGCGGATGTCGCGCAGCAGCTCTTCCTTGCTGCGTTGTTCCGGGGCGCCGACACCGCCGCCACCTGGCAGCGACAGCACGACACGCTGGTACTCGGCAACTGCCTGCGTGCCCTTGCCCTTCATCCTGGTGCCGTCGGACAGCGTTACCTGTCCGGCTGCACCTGATTTCCCGCCTGCGTGGCCGCGCGCGGGATGATCGATGCGGTCGAACATCGCATTGAAGCGGAATTCGTAACCGGTACGCGGTCCGATTTCCACGATCTGACCGAGGCCGCCGCGGTGTTTGCCCGCGCCGCCCGATCCCGAGCGCATTTCCTTGCGCCACACGACGATCGGGCCGACCTGTTCGGTCGCCTCGACCGACATCGCGTGAACGCCGCTCGGAAACGCGGTTGCCGAGAGGCCATCGAGTTCGGCGCGCGCACCGGTTCCGCCGCTGTTGAACATCAGGATTTCGGCGCCCTTGAGCCCGGAAGCCTCGCTCACGGGGCGGGCACTGACGTGGAGGTTCCAAAGTGCACCGGCGCCTTCAGTCGGCACGCGATTCGGCAGAATCTTGTCGAGTGCGCCGAGCACCAGATCCGGAACGAAGTGGCCAAGCACATGCCGTACGGCCACCGGGCTCGGTCGCTGTGCATTCAGGATGCAACCGGCAGGCGCTTGCACACGGAACGGTTCGAGCGAAGCTGCATTGTTGGGGACCTCGGGCGCGATGATGCATTTCAGCCCGTAGCACGCATAGGCCTTCGCGTACAGCAGCGGGACGTTGATGCCGAAAGGACTTGCGGGCGACGATCCGGCGAAGTCGGCGAGCAGGTGATCGTCGGCGACCGTCAGCGTGACGTTCAGCTTGACAGGCGTGTCATAGCCGTCGAGCGTCATCTCGTTGGTCTGCGTGCCCTTCGGAAGGGCGGCGATCCGTTCGAGCGTCGCTTCGCGGCTGCGCGCGAGAATGAACTCGCCGATACCCTCGACGTCGGCGAGGTCGAACTCCCGCAGCATCTCGAGCAGACGCTTGTGCCCTGTCTCGTTGCACGATGCAAGCGCATAGAGATCGCCGACGACCTTGTCGGCTTCACGAACGTTGTTGCGAATGATGTTGACGAGGTCCCGGTTGACTTCGCCACGTTCGATCAGCTTCATGATCGGCACGAACAGACCTTCTTCGTAGACTTCGCGCGAATCGGGGCCGAACCCGCGTCCGCCGATGTCCACCACGTGCGCGGTGCTTGCGAAATAGCCGATCAGTTCGCCGTCGAGAAACGACGGGGATACGACCGTGAAGTCGTGCAGGTGCCCGGTGCCCCGCCACGGGTCGTTGGTCAGGTAGACGTCGCCTTCATACATGCGCTCGACGCCGATCTCCTTCATGAAGTGTTCGACGGCCTCCGCCATCGTGTTGACGTGACCTGGCGTGCCGGTGACCGCCTGCGCGAGCATGCGGCCGCGCTTGTCGAAAATGCCTGCCGACAGATCGCCCGCCTCGCGTACGCTGGTGCTGAATGCGGTGCGGATCAGGGCCATCGCCTGTTCCTCGACGACGGAGATCAAGCGGTTCCACATGACCTGCATGTGGATCGTATCGATATTGTTGAGAGACATGGTTACTCCTGATTCGCGGTGGCAGCGGTCAATTCTTTCGACGTGACGAGAAGGCAACCGTCGGGCTGCACAGTCGCGTTGAACGAGGACGTGACGAGGGTCGAGGTCTCCGGTTCGACGATGATGGCCGGACCGACGACGGTTTCGCCCACGCGCAGCGAGCTGCGCTCGACGATGGCGGCCTCGACGGATCGATGCAGTGCCGCATCGAAGATCTGGCGCGTCTGCGGCGTGCCGACCGGATCGAGCCCTTCGACCAGTTTCAGTCGTTCGACCGGGGGGAGCGGCGAGCTTGCCTTCACGGCCCAACTGACGATCTCGATATCCAGTCCGTCGATCGGACGGCCGAAGAATTGCGTATAGGCTTTCGTGAACAGCTCGGCAAACGTGGCGCGATCTTCCGCGTCGAATCGGCGATAGGGAATCGCGATGGGGATTTCCCAGCCCTGGCCGACGTACCGCATGAACGCCTTCACCTCGACCACCGGCTCCATGTCGCCCGATCCCTGGCGCGCGAAATGGTTCGCTTCGGTGCTGAGTTGCTCGACGATCTCGTTGAGTACGTCCGCATCGAAATCGTTGAACCGCATGCTTGCGCTTCGGACGCTTTCATAGCCGAAGGGAGCACGCAGAAAGCCGATCGCCGAGCCCACGCCGGCGCCGGGCGGCACGACGAACTTCTTGATGCCGCTCTTCTCGCACAGCCGCGCGGCGTGCAGCGGGCCGGCTCCGCCGAACGTGATCATCGTGTAGTCGCCAATGTCCTTGCCGCTTTCGACCGCGTGCACGCGCGCGGCGTTGCTCATGTTTTCGTCGACGACTTCCGCCACGCCGTATGCGGCTTCCTCGGGGTTGAGCGACAGCGCGGCGCCGACGTCGTCGAGCATGGCACGAGACGCGTTGTCGACCGACAACGGGATGGAGCCGCCGGCGAAGTTGTTCGGATCGAGTCGGCCGAGCAGAAGATCGGCGTCGGTGACGGTCGGTTGCATGCCGCCGCGCTGGTAACACGCGGGGCCCGGCTCCGATGCGGCGCTTTGCGGGCCGACGCGGATCTGGCGCATCACGTCGAGCGACGCGATCGAACCGCCGCCCGCACCGATTTCGACCATCTCGACGACCGGGATCGAGATCGGCATGCCGCTGCCTTTCTTGAAACGATAGGTCCGCGCGACTTCGAACGTGTTGGCGGTCTTGGGCGTGAAGTCGTCGATCAGGCAGATCTTGGCGGTCGTGCCGCCCATGTCGAACGACAGTACGGTGTCGAGCCCGTATTGCGCGGCGATATGCGCGGCGAAGATCGCGCCGCCGGCCGGGCCGGATTCGACGAGACGCACCGGGAACTCCGATGCGCTTTCGATCGATACGATGCCGCCGCCGGAGTGAATGATGAAGATCGGGCACACGGCGCCGGCGGCGCGGACCTGACCCAGCAGGCGGTCCAGATACGATTTCATGATCGGGCGCACGTATGCGTTCGCGCAAACCGTGTTGAAGCGTTCGAACTCGCGAATCTGCGGCGACACTTCGCTCGAGATCGACACCGACACGTTCGGCAGCCGCTTCTCGAGCGCGTTGCGCATCATGCGCTCGTGAACGCCGTTGACGTACGCATGAATGAAGCCGATAGCGATGCTTTCGTATCCGCCTTGCTCGATGCGATCCGCGACGCGGTCGATCTGTGCCTCGGTCGGGGCCAGCAGGACGCCACCTTGTGCATCGATGCGCTCGCTCAACGTGAAGCGGTCGCAGCGCTCGATGAGCGGCGGCGGAAGCTTGATGTTCAGGTCGTATTGCTCGAACCGGTTTTCGGTCCGCATCTCGATGGTGTCACGGAAGCCTTCCGTCGTGATGAAGGCTGTTTTCGCTCCGCGTCGCTCGATGAGCGCGTTCGTGGCGAGCGTCGTGCCGTGAATGATGACGCCGATGTCCTTCAGCTCGATGCCGGCCTTGCTCGCGACAATGCCGACGCCTTTGATGATCGCGCGTTCGGGCGCTGTGTAATCCGTAAGGACCTTGGTGGAAAAGAGCTTCCCACCGAGTTCGAGCGCGACATCGGTAAAGGTCCCGCCGATATCTACGCCGACTCGTGCCTTGTCGTGACTGGCCACCATGACTCTCCTGTTTAAACCATTGCATGCGCCCGGCATGTGCGGGGCGGATTCGCGATTCACGAACAGCGGATTGTGGGGAGGGCGCGAAGGATGCCCATCACGATCCTTGCCGGCTCGGCACCTGATCTCAAACGGGTACGGAACCGATGTTTTTTGCTCGTTGACATATGATGAGTGACGTCTTACAGTGATGTCAACAGAGACAAATTAATTTTCGTCTTCCGCGTTCCGGTGTGTCCCGGATTGATTGTCTAAGTTATTGTTTATAAGTGATATTTTGTTGTCTCGTTCCGCTGGGTGATGTCCGGTGTCAACGTCTGGATGTAACTATACGCGACGCGCAAAATTTGCAAAAACTATTTTTTTCGGGGATTTTTGAGGGCGGCGCGGAAGGTGTCGCGGTTCGGCGGCAGCGGCCATTTCGGCCGTTCTGAAGGCGTGCCGTCGGGAAGCGGCGCGCATTGCGTCGTCATGCCAGCGATGGGTGCTGGTCGGTTCATTCAATTTGCCTCAGCGAGTGGGGCGTTATGGAGTGTCGGTGGATATTTTCGTTCAGCAGATTCTCAATGGGCTGGTGCTCGGCAGCGTGTACGCCATCATCGCGTTGGGCTACACGATGGTGTACGGCATTCTCGGCATCATCAACTTCGCGCATGCGGACGTGATGATGGTTGGTGCGATGGTCGCCTTGTCGGCGATCACCGTGCTGCAGAACCACTTCCCCGGACTCGGCAACATCGCCACGCTGACGATCGGCCTCGTTATCGCCGCGGCCGTGTGCGCATTCCTTGGCTTCACGATCGAGCGCGTCGCGTACCGGCCGCTGCGTCGCGCGCCCAAGCTCGCCCCGCTGATCACCGCGATCGGCGTGTCGATCCTGCTGCAGACGGCCGCGATGATCATCTGGTCGCGCAACCCGCTGCCGTTCCCGCAATTGATGTCGACCGATCCGATCAACGTGATCAAGCCGACCGACACGACGCCGGGCGCCGTGATCTCGCTGACCGAGATCGTGATCATGGCCGTCGCCTTCGTCGTCATGGGGAGCCTTCTGCTGCTCGTGCACAAGACCAGGCTCGGCCGCGCGATGCGCGCGATCGCGGAGAATCCGAACAATGCGAGCCTGATGGGCGTGAACCCGAACTTCGTGATCTCCGCGACCTTCGTGATCGGGTCGATGCTTGCCGCGGTGGCCGGCGTGATGATCGCATCCGAATACGGCAACGTGCACTTCTACATGGGCTTCATCCCTGGCCTGAAGGCGTTCACGGCGGCGGTGCTCGGCGGGATCGGCAACCTCGGCGGCGCGATGGTCGGTGGCCTGGTACTCGGTCTGATCGAGCAGTTGGGGGCCGGCTACATCGGTGATATCACCGGCGGTGTATTCGGCAGCAACTACCAGGACGTGTTCGCGTTCATCGTGCTGATCATCGTGCTGGTGTTCCGTCCGTCCGGTTTGCTGGGCGAACGTGTTGCCGATCGTGCTTAAGGAGACTGATGTGAATTCGACTCAACCGATCGAAACCCCGATGACCCTCGTCGAAGAGCGCAACACCGCCAAGACCGTCATCATCGGCATCCTGACCGCGGTCTTCGTGATCGCCGCGCCGATCATCATCGGCTCGGCCGGCGGCAACTACTGGGTCCGCGTGCTCGACTTCGCGATGC
>NZ_QTPQ01000070.1:0-26217 GCF_003853425.1 Burkholderia sp. Bp9140 | reverse complement strand
GTCCGCTTATTCGTTAGGTGGACACGATACTCCCAAGCGCCTCGGTCAAACTCAAGACGGGTTGGCTAGCCGCTTACGAACGGTCTCACGGGACAACGGAACAAAGGGACGCAGGTCACTCCAACGCGAAAAGCCGTCAAGCGGCAGTCCGACCGGGGCCTGTGACGCGAATGTATTACTTGCAGACATTTGTGCTCCCTGAGCATAGCTGTGCCACCATCGGCACAACCGGGAGCTTGAAGCACCAAACGCGACTGACGTATCGACAATCGCGTTTAGCACCATGCAAAACAAGACTATCGCTGCGTCAATCGCGTTTTATCAATTCACGTCGCAAGCCAAGCCCGTTTCAGCTTGCGCACGTGATCAGCCGTGACGCCGAAGCGAGCCGCAATATCTGAGCAAACATTGCGCCCCTGAAAGTCCTCACCACTACGCCGACGCCTATTAAATTCTTCGACGATCTTTGTATTCTTTGCACCAGCAAGCCGCGCAGCCTGAGCCGGCTTGATGGCCTTTTGCCTCTCGCGCATGGCCTGCTCTTGCCGTTCTCGTTGTTCAGCTTGTAGCTGCACCAAATGCGCCTGCGACATGTCGCGCTCTTCGGCGTGCTCGGCAAGCTGATCATGCAACGCATTAATTCGTTCAAGCAGTGTGGATTCCGTTTCACGGCGCGCGTATAGCACCACTCCTTCCAACGTACGGCTATTAAACAACTCATGCTTCATCAGCTCTTGCGCCGTGCGCAGATCATCCTCGTCAATGCACTTGACGAGCAGGCCGGCCAGTAAGGCCATCGCCTCGCCAACCGGCACATCGCGTGGAATGATGTCTTGCATCCGCCCGAATGGGCTTTCACCGTCCTCCGCAGCAAAAGGCTGAGACGCTCGGTGTTTTGCATCTATGGCGGCGAAAGAGAGAATGCTTCTTCTGACACATTGCCTCGATCGCCGCGAGCGAAAACCGGCGCGTGGTTTGTGCTTGAGAGCGGGACTAGGCGTCTTTATACGTAGCAATAGCGCACCCTTCTGTGCGGCCTTCACGAAGAATGCCGAGCCAGCCGGTGAAGGTATCCGGTTTTCAGGTGGCCGCCCTAGGCTCGACAATCCGCATTGTCTCACGACCGTCAACGCATTGAGCAAATGTAGTCTTGGACCACTACGCAACCAGCCATTACCAATATTTTTTACTGCAATTTATTCGCATCATCCACTGATTTGATAAATTTCTCCAAACTCGCGTCCTTCTTCTGGTTACTCAGATAGCCATCAACCACAACCCGCCACTCCGGCGCAACCTCGACAATCTTCACCTTATCATCTGGCACGAGATCTTTCTTAGTGGAAATTATCCCAGCCACACGCAATGCCGCCAACACAGTGAGCAGCGCTCCCCCATACAAATAACTAGTTGCGTTATCATCTTCCTTCCCCGGCTCTTCAAGTTTTGTGAAGTCCCTGCAGACGCCAAATGGTTTCGCCATATTTATATTATTCCGATAAAACGCATACACAATAGCTTTCCTCCCAATTGGCGACCCAAAGAGAAACGCCAAATCTGCCAATCTCTCGGATTGTGGGCGCAGGATAGCGTCCGACCTTTTATCTTCAGCGACGGCTAGCACACTCGACGCACCGCTTGCGTTTGCAGGCGCAACAAAGGCCTGCAGTTTTCCGCCAAGATTTGAAACCTCATCCTTTACACTGAACACGGCAGAACTAATTCGCGTCAGGTCATCTGAGATATTTTTCGAATATATTACGTTCTCGTGAAGCCTCTCATTATTTGTTGAGAGATTAGATCCAATCGTCTCCAATCGCCCAAGCTGCCCCATTAGAGCTGCATTAAAGTCGCCCTGAGAAATTCCCTGCCAAAAAGTGTACAAAATCGCCACTATTGCCAGAACAATTGATATCAAAGTCGCACCAAACTCAACCTCCGAAACAACATTTTTCACATCAGAAAAATCATATATCGCAGAATACAGAAAATGTAGAACGAAAAACTCGATAAGCAAGATTATCACAACGGCTTGCAGACTGAATTTTGCCCCTCTTATCATTTTCAATACATCGCCCTTATTTTCACCTGACTGCATTATATTCCCCCGATTTCTTTGGAACATATAACATGCCCCCGCCAGTGCGCATCGTCAAGTAGGAAACAAGCCAAGCCTGAGGAAATTTTCGATAAATATATACAACTAAGTCTTTACACGATCACACGACCTTAGTGGATCAACATGGGGCACGCGACCATGACTCTGCTCGTATTGAACAGCGTTGAGTCGTAGCAGCGCATGTCCGAAACCGTTCCCTTACGGACATGGGTGTTAATGAATGTCCGAAAATAAGCTTTTCCGTATTTCGTACATAGGTTATGATTCGGACACCCATTTCGAACAGATTAGAGCACCCTATGTCCCGGACCTTCGCATACGCCCGCGTCAGCACGACCGACCAGACAGCAGCGAACCAACTTCGCGAGATCGAGGCGGCCGGCTTCCATGTCGATAAGCGTCGTGTCGTAATGGAAGGCATCTCCGGTAGCGTCAGCGCGGAGCAGCGGCCCGGCTTTGCCGACTTGCTCCGTAGACTTGAAGAAGGCGACGTGCTAATCGTAACGAAACTCGACCGGCTCGGCCGGAACGCGATGGATGTGCGAGCAACCGTTGAGGCTCTGGCAGATCGCGGAATTCGGATTCACTGCCTCGCGCTCGGTGGCGTTGATCTGACCAGCGCAGCCGGCCGGATGACAATGCAGGTATTGAACGCCGTTGCCGAATTTGAGCGTGACTTATTGATCGAGCGAACACAAGCCGGGATCGCACGAGCAAAGGCAGAAGGAAAAACCATGGGCCGTCCGTCTGCGTTGACTGAGCAACAGCAGGACAAGGTGCGCCAGCAGCTCAGCGCCGGAGCAAGCATTGCCAGTCTTGCGAGAGAGTACGGCACGAGTCGCCAGACCATCATGCGCATACGCGCGTCCGCTGGTTGAGCACGCCATCAACGGCACCGCTTACCCGGCGGGTGCCTTCTCCCCCGCAGCATTCTGAATGTGCATCCATTTTGCGTAGTGGTCCGCGAAGTGCGTTTCCTTGAAGACCTCCTCGAACTTAGCGAGGTAGTAGACAGGATCGAATTGTCCATAGTCCATCACCGCGACATTGATGCCGTCCTTGTGTGATCCACGGTTCAAGAACCGCTCCAACGGCTTGAAATTCTTGTCTCTATCGCTGATGGCTGCCAGCGCCTTTGCGAAATCGTCCTGACGCTGCGTAAACCAAAAAAAGTGCTCAAGAATGCAGCGCATGGTGTTGGGGATCACCATTCTTGGCACCTTACCCTCCTTTGCATCCCGCATTACTTGCCAAAGCGCGTCGTAGTCGTTCTGCAGATCGTCCGCGTCCATCGGCTCGACCGATGAGAACTCCCGCTTGATAACGCGCTTGAGCGTTGCTTTTCGCCGGTTAAGCTTAAGCAACTCGTGCAGGAAAAACAGGTTGTGCGTCAGCACGATGACTTGACGTACTTTGGGCGCATCGGCGGGCGGCTTGATCAGATCATGATGAATAATGCTGGCTATGTCGAACACGAAGTTGTACGACAAACTAGAAATCGGATCGTCGATGACTGCGACTGTGCGTTCCAGAGGAAATTCCAGATTCTCGGTCTCCGATCCGCTCAGCAAGACTACGTAGTAGAGAAACGAAATGATCGTTTTCTCGCCTTCGCTTAGCGACTCCCAATCCCCCTCTTGCTGCTCCGACCTCAACAAACAATAGAGGCTGTCTTCACCCTGTTTCTTGCCGATGGAGAATGAGTCGACGCCGATAGCCTTCAGGCGGTCGTTGATCGAATCCACGGCTGCATCCACCCCTGTCCGCCTTTTGCGCAGTTCTGACAGCCGGCCCCGAACTTCGCCCGCGCTACGTCGAACGTCCTTCAACTGGTTTTGATCTAGCACGAGCGCTTCGTCCAAAGGCTTCTTATGGTGCTCGTATGCGATGAAAACCTCGTCACGGTCATGGCGCAAGAGCTTCCAGAAGGCAGATTGGATACGTCCTCGCTCCGCCTTTCGATCCGATACACGAGCATTGAATTGTGTAATACGCTCGTTCACTCGTTTGGTCGCAGTGTCCATGTCATCGGACAAGCTCTTGCTCGAAATCACGTCGACGGGATCGCCGGGCTTCGCAAGCTTACTTTTCATAACAAGTAAGTTGGCATCTAGACGTGCCGCCAAGGCCTCCCAACTCGGGCGAAAGGTAGCGTCGTCGACGGCGAACGTCTCCTTCTGAGCAAGCTCGGCGGTCGCCTTCAGTGTGTCGAGATTTGCCTCGTACTGCTTCACCAAGCCCTCGATATGGTTGATCCTGTCCTGGCGATCACCATCGAGGAGTTTGGCCAGTTCAGTCTTGAAGTCGTCTGGCAGTTTCTGTTGGCAAAACGGGCAGTCGTCGCCATGTGCGTACGCTCGCCCCGTTCCAACCCAGTCCGCATTCCCCAACCTCTCAATGAACGGAGCGAGCCGGCTGTCGTCTGATCCAATGATCCGTTCGCGCCAAACTGGGTCAGTTTCGATTGCTTCCGCCCACAAAACGCCAAGAGAGATTACGCCTTTCGCATCCTCGGTGCTCTCGGTATCTTTCCAGCGGAGCTTCAGCTGTTCCAACGTATCGATAGCCTCGCCTTCCTCTAGTTGGACGGACTTCAACTTATCGAAAAAAGCAACTTTGTCTTTGTGATATCCGCGCAACCACTCTTTGCTCAGCGCATCGGTGACATGGCTCGTATGCGCCTCCCACACGCGCTCCTTTGAGGTTTCGAAGTTTCTCGATATCAGAAGATTCGTCTTCTCGATCGCAGTCCCGAGTGAAGTCTCTTGCTCCGCGAGGCCTTGAAGGCGCACCTCAGCCTCGTCCATTTCCCGCTGGACCTCGGTGTCGACTTCGCCCAAAGTGAAAATGCCGGGCATACCGCGCGGCTCGCCGATTACACGGTCTACAAATGCTTGGTTGTAAACCATGTAGCGAAACGGGCCACCGTTCGTTGTGGCCAAACCGCATCGATCAAATCGGGGATCGCGTCGGGATATTCCGTCAATCACTTCCCCTATCGATGACTTACCCGCGCCGTTAAGCCCAAAAAAGAGAACAGGTTGGTCGGTGCCGTCATGCACGTCCACAACCGTTGCTCTGTCGGGATCGAAGCTCTTATAAGCTTGAATCGAAATAGTACGGATCATCGCGCCCCCGTGGTGCCCCGCAGTCAAGGAAGTATGCCGCAACTCCCTATGCCGACGATAGCTGGCCAAAGTAACGTACGGGTCGCCAGCGACTCCAATCAGAAATTCGACGGCCGCAACGATACTCGTCCCACCACACCATTTCCAACGCGCGGGCGGCGGTGGCGCGGGGAGATTTTTTGCGCGGAGAGTTCCAGACGGCGGTCAGTTCACGGAAAAACGGTGCCCCGCCAGCCGCACCGGCAGCGTATCTCCAACTTTGTCTCCAAGAAAATGTGTGTTCTGGAGATAGACTTGGAGATAGTCGAAGCCTTACCAGACAAGGCTGACAAACGAAAAAACGTACTTATCTCCAACTCTCCAAGTTTTTTTCTTCCGGCGGCAGACGAGGTCGTGTTTAGCACCCATTCGGCCTATGCTCGGTTGCTTGTTGGTATTTCTGTTGGTATCTATAGATAAGCTTCGCCGAGAGGCCTTTTGCAGCCGAGCGATATGAATTCTGTCGGGGACCAGCCAAGCCCCAAACCATCCCCAAGATTCACAAGAAACTCCAAGCTCAAGCCGATCTGGCCCCCCAGTTCCCGGCATCACGCCCTTGCGGGGTATTGTCAGGATTCGCTTTCGAGCGCCTTGTCCTCCCCGATCGTTATCCAGAGTTTCTGTATGCCGACTCCAAGCAGTCGGCCATCATTACCCGCACCGCTTTGCTGCGGAGAACGTGGCAATGCCGGTCGGATCCGGATCGTGCGCGCAGCAGCCGGATTGTCAAAGCGCAACGCGAACTCGCGCATCTCTGCACCCGGAATCACGGTCCGGGTCTGCTGACCAACCATGACGCTCGAAGATTGCCCAATGTTCGGACCGTATCCCTGCATGCGGATATGCAGCGTGAAGCGTGCCGGAAGCGACTGAACGAAGCTCAGTTCCACATCCGGGAACACATTGGCATCCGACCAACGCCCCCAGCCTTCTCGCGCCGATAGACCTCGAACATTCTCCAGGAACATCGGAAGACTTGTTTGGGCGAGGTCGAAGCCTTCACTGAGTGTGTTGTTGTTCCTCGGCCCCAATTTGTCGACCACATAGCCGGCCCGTTCCATGATCTGATGCGCGGTCATTCCGGACAGATCCACGTTGCTCCTTTCGGCCGACTGCCTTGCAAGAGCAAAAAAAACCTGATCGCCGGTCCGGCTGACAATCGGCGCCATACCGAGGGTCCGGGTAAGTTCGGCCTCGAGGGCAGCGCCGTTGTCGGCATAACCGCGCCGGTCGATATAGATACCGTTGAAGCCGATCCGCTTGATCACTTCTATCTGCCGCGCGACGGACTCGAGCGCGAGGTTGCGAAAGAACAGATCGCCATCGCGCCCCTTCATGCCGCCGAAGCTCCATCTGAGTGCGCTGGTATGCAGAAAGGGTCGTGCCAGGTCATAGGGCTCGAGACGGTTGAGCATCGGTCCTTCGGGAAACTCGACATACGGCAATTGATAGATCGCGCTTCCGGCCGGAACCCGTTGTTCGATCGCATGCACGAAACTCGCATCACTATTGAATTCAGCCTTGTTTTTTTCAAGGCGAGTCAGAGAAGGCGTCGTTGTCTGATCCCAGAGCGTAAATGTGCACAACGCCAAACAGAGCGCCGCGCCCCGGAGAGAAGCACGTTCACCAGCGATCAGATATCGCTGGATCAATAGCAGCACCGCGGCAATCGACGTAAAGGCGATAAATACACTGACGCGATTCCAGGCCCGAATCATCGGACTGACGAGCAGACTGAATATGCCGGAAAATCCACCGATCGTGCAGAACAACACCAGCACGATCGTAAGACTTGCAAGGACTTGCAGGTGCCCTTCAGGAACGCGCCGCCGCGTCGGCGCGACCACAAAAATCACGAGGCTTAGCAAGCCAACGCTGCCGATGATGCCAAGCGACGCGAAGGCATTTTCGTTGACGAGCGGAAAGGTTGTCGAGTAGTTCGCCGTGAGCCTCGCGAACGGCTTGAAGCGATGATCCGGCCGCGGCAGCAGAAGCTGGTCGATCTTGAGACCGTATAGCTCCGCTTCGCTGGGCGAGCGCTGCGCTGCTTCCTGATTGACGCCGTGCTGCATCCGGTAGATCAGGTTCGGACTGACATTGGCCACGATGCCGAACGATACGATCGCCACGGCCACGAAGGCAGGCAAGATCGCCTTGATCGCTTTCTGCTGAACCCATCGTACGAGGCCGGCTGTCAGCAGGCAAAGCACGCCAAAGAACGCGTAATACACGCCGAAGCATGAAAGCGCGAGAAGGATCAACGCGTCGAACAGCGTTCTCTTCGCGGCACGTCGCTGCAGGCTGAAAGGCAGTTCGCCATCCCAGATCCGCTTGGCGAACCACACGAACATCGGTGCGGCAAAGTACCAGGTATAGAAGAGATGATGAAGTCGAAGGAAGTGGAACGGGAGCAGCGTAAAGATGAATCCCCCCGCGAAACTCAGCACCTTCGATATCTGAAACTTCCGCAGCACCCAGTACGCCGCGATCGCATTGAGCGGAAATCCAATCAAATAGTAGATGTCGAGCGCGGTCGCGGGATTGCCGAAAGTCCGGCCAAGAGCCTTGAGCACGAGCATACTGCCCGAGTCTGGAATCGGATAGTCATACAGACTAGCGCCGAACGGCGCGCCCAATAGTTCAGTGCTGAGGAACCAGTGACTCCTCACCGCAAGCTGTATCAACGAGAGAGTGAAAATGCCATCGCTTCCATAGATGAGCGGCAGATGAAGGCCGAGATAGGCCGCACCCGATAGCTGCCAGGCGGCGACCAGGGAAACCAGCATCAGCGCGCCTGAAAATGCCCACTCGGAAACCAATCGCTTTTCAGACGATTGCACGTGGGAGATTCTGTCGGAAGGTCGATCGTTCATGCCGCTGACTCAGCAGGTTATCTGGACTGTCGCTCAATTCGGCCGCGAGGCCACTTGTGCCTCGATAGCGGTCCCGCCCGAATTGATCCGCTCGCGCTCGACCACCAACGGTCTCTTTTGCGCATAGGTAAGAATCGCGCCGACATACTCGCCAAGCAGGCCAATAAAGAACAACTGTACCGATGCAAAGAAAAACAGACCGATCAGCATCGGAGCGCTGCCCATCGAGAAACTGCTCCAGAACACAAGCTTCAGGACGAAATACATGAACGAGACGAAAAGGCTCAGGCCGGAAAGGAAGAACCCGGCGATTGTGGCGAGCCGCAACGGTACCTTCGAATGCGAGGTAATACCCAGCATTGCGATATCGTAGAGCGTGTAGAAGTTGTTCTTCGATATGCCCCGTCTGCGGCGCGGCTGGACGTATGGAATCTGTTTGATCTCGAACCCGATCTCGCACACGAGTCCGCGGAAGTAAGGGTACGGATCATCGATCTGTCGCAGGATCTCGATGACCTTGCGGTCGTAAAGCCCGAACCCCGTAAAGTTCTGGATCAGCGTGACGTTGGCGATCTGCGTGACCAGGCGATAGTACATTCTGCGCAGCGCGAAGAAGAGCGCCGATTCTTTTGACTCGGGCTTTACGCCGACCACGACGGGCGCGCCAGCCAGCCAGTTCTTCACGAACTCGCGCATCAGGTCGGGCGGGTCCTGCAGGTCGGCGACCAGCAGAATGACGGCATCGCCCTTTGCTTGCAAAAGACCATGCATCGGCGATCGGATGTGCCCAAAGTTCCGTGCATTAACGATTACGCCGACCGCCGGATCGTCCGCGGCGATCGTTCGCAGGATGCTGACCGTCGAATCCGTCGACGCGTTGTCGATGAAGAGATGGTCATAGGTCACCTCCGGAATCGTCGAGAACACGCGACGAGTCTCTTCGTAGACAGCCCGGACGTTTTCCTCTTCATTGAAACAAGGCGTGACAACGGTTATATGCTTCATGGCAGGTTGAAGACAAAGCGGCGGTTCAGGATAAACGCAATGACGCTCAGCGGAAGCAGCGTCAGAGCATTCGCAATGTAGATGTTTGCGTCAAGGCCGAGCAGCAACCGCACTCCGCCGAGATTCAACAGGTAAATCACACAGTAGACGCCGACGAATCGCCAGAATGACGACCGCGGCGCACCGTCGAATACGAGCCGTCCGACGCTCTGGAAGTTGAAGAGCACACCGCCAACGGTGGCGAGCCCGATAGCGGCGGGATAAGCGAGACCCGCGTAAGTCAGGACCGCAAATAACGAGTAGCCAACCAGTGTGTTCAGCCCACCGACAACCAGAAAACGCAATAGCTGGACAAGCGTCTTTGTCAAAGGCTCACGGTCGGAATTAGACACTTGCATCGAGTGCCTTTTTTATCTGCTCTTTGACGGCATCCGGGGAAAGGCCATGGCTTTCCATCAGATAGGGATAGTTTCCACATAACGTACTGAACCTGTCTTGAATACCTACACGCACGAACGTCCCGACAAAACTGCCCATCAGTGTTTCCGCGACAGCGCCGCCCAGTCCACCGTAAATCGAATGCTCTTCAAACGTCACGATCGCTTGCCGGCCCGCTGCAAGTTTACGAATCGAATCGACAGGAAAGGGTTTGATGCAGGGCACGGAAACGATGTCCGCGCCACCGGTAGCAGCAGCGACCTTCTGAGCCAGCTTCACGCCCGAACCTGTCGCAATGAAAAGGCTTGGGTGCGCTTCGTTCGTCAACGGAACGGCATCGCCATTGCGCCACGAGTTGAGCGGTGCAGCATGCACATCGCCAAGATCCGCCTTGCCCATCCGCAGATAGGCAGGCGCCTGTCTGTCCGAGATGTCCCGCATGCAGGCAGTCAGTTCGAACCGGTCAGCAGGAGAATATATCGACAGTTGCGGGATCGCGCGAAGCGCAGCGATGTCTTCCGTACTTTGATGGCTCGTACCCAGTTGGGCGTAGACGACTCCAGCGCCATCGCCGATGAACGTCACCGGCAGATCTTCATAGCAGACATCGATCTTGATCTGCTCGAGAACGCGAATAGGCACGAATGCGGCGAGTCCGTAGACGATGGGTTTGAATCCGGCCTTGGCCAGACCCGCGGCCACCCCCACCATGTTCTGCTCTGCAATACCGCAATTGATGTATTGATCGGGACATGCCTTGCGAAATGCATCGAAGAGCGCATAGCCGTGATCACCTGTCAGCAGAAGAATCTTGGGATCTTGTCGCGCCGCGCCGACGATCGCATCAGAAAACGCATCCCTCATTGCTTCTCTCCAAGCTCGGCAATCGCGATGTCATACGTTTGCGCCGTGAGCCGCGTGTAATGCCAGATATTTTCGTGCTCCATGAACGAGACACCCTTGCCTTTGACCGTGCGAGCCACCATCGCTTTCGGGCGCCCGTCCTTTCGGGTCTTCAGGGTCTGATACGCTCGATCGATTGCGGTTTCGTCGTGACCGTCGACAGAGATGGCATCGAAGCCAAATGCCTCGAACTTCGCCTGGATGTCGCCGAGTCCGATCACTTCGTCTGTCGTGCCCATGGCCTGGAATCCATTCACGTCGACGATGACGATCAGGTTGTCGAGTTTGAACTGGGCCGCAAAGAGCGCCGCTTCCCAGATCGGGCCTTCATTCAGTTCACCATCTCCAACGAGCGCATAGCACTTCTGATCGGTGCCGTTTCGCTTCGCAGCCAACGCAAGACCGACGCCGACGGAAAGACCATGTCCGAGTGACCCGGCCGTCGTTTCGATGCCGGGCACGTGCGCATCGGCGAGTCCCTTGAGACGCGTGCCATTGCCAAAATAGCGGGTGATTTCATCATCGGAGAGCCAGCCGATTTCATTCAGACAAGCGTACTGAGCCATCACACCGTGGCCTTTGCTCAGCACCATATAGTCGCGCCCGGGAGAACGCGGATCGCTTTGCTCGTAGCGCAGGTGTTTGCGGTAAAGCACAGCCAGCAGTTCAACGATGGAAAATGCGCAACCGATATGGACGGTCGATCCGGCGAACGCCATATCGAGAATGGTCTTGCGAATCCGGGACGATTCGAATGTCTTCATGCAGTGACCGTGTTTCGGTTCCAGTTGATCGTCTTGGTAAGAGCCAACTCCAAAGGCGTGTACTCCTCCACACCAAGCGAATGACGCGCTAGCGCGGTCGAAGGAATATAGCGTGGCGCCGGACCAGACGCAGGTGCCATGTCGGGCACGGTGGCCTCGCGTGCGCCGCATAGCGTCTCCACCATGCGCGCAAGTTCGAGAATCGACACGGCGCGTTCGGAGCCCACGTTATAGGCGCGCCCCGTCACGCCGCCGTGCAGCATGCGCAGAAGCCAGATGCAGGCATCGGCGATGTACAGATAGCTGCGTAGAGGCCGCCCATCGCCCTTGATGACAATGCGCTGCCCCGCCAGCGCATCGCGAATAAAGTTGCCGGCTGCAAATGGACCGTCTGCCGGGATACCTGGGCCGACGAGCGCATAGATTCGCGCAATGGAAACATTGATGTCGTGCTGCTCGCCGTACGTCGACGCGAGCCATTCAGCCGACCTCTTCCCTTGCCCGTACGCTGCTTTTGTATCGAGCGTGTCAGGCGCGCCGCAATAGCTCTCAGGCGTCCGTTCCAGCGTCGAGGGCTGATGCCCATAAATCGCGCCACTCGACGTCAACAAAAAGCGTGTCGCACCATTCGAGCGGGCGAAATCCAGCACCCGACGCGTACCGGTCACATTCGCATCGAACACCCGCAAGCCATCGCCAGCCTTTGTGATATCCGCGACGTCGGTCGCTGCATGGATGCAAAGGTCGATCGCCCCCATTGGGCCTGTCGTCGTTTCGAAATCGATGACGTCGCCTTCGTACAATGCCAGGCCGGGGGCTGCATAAAGATGCGGTGCAAACGCGCGCGCTTTCTCGGGGTTACGACTCAGTACGACAACCTCGATCCCGCTACCGAGTACCCGATTGGCGTGCTGTACCGCTTCCAGCAACCAGGATCCGATGAAACCCGTGCCACCCGTGATGAATAATCGCGCTCCACGGAAAGCCGACCAGACATCCGCCGTATGCTGAACGACCAGTTCGAGATCTTCTCGTGGGTACGGCTTGCGCATTGACGTCACCACCTAGAAATTGACGCCGACGAACGTCTCGATTTTCTCGACGATGAAATCAAGCATTTCGTGGCTCAGCCCCGGGTAAACACCAACCCAGAACGTCTGGTTCATCACGATGTCGGTATTCGTCAAATCGCCGCTCACGCGATATTCCTGGCCAATCATATAAGGCTGACGCGTGAGGTTGCCGGCAAACAGCAGGCGGGTGCCGATCTTGTTCTGGTCGAGGTAAGTCAGCAAGTCGAGGCGCGAGAACTCTGCCTCGGGCCTGAGCGTGATTGGGAAGCCGAACCACGACGGATCAGCGTTCGGTGTCGCATGCGGCAGGATCAGATGTTCCGTGCAAGTCTGCAAACGCTCGTGCAGATAGCCAAAGTTCTCGCGGCGCGCCTGGACGAATCCATCCAGACGGTCCATTTGCGCGAGTGCGCATGCCGCCTGCATGTCCGTGATCTTCAGGTTATAGCCGAGATGGGAATAGGTGTACTTGTGGTCGTAGCCTTCCGGGAGCGTGCCGAGCTTCCAGCAAAAGCGCTTGCCGCACGTGTTGTCCTTGCCGGGCGCGCAATAGCAGTCGCGCCCCCAGTCACGGAACGATTCGGCGATGAGTTTCAATTCGGGGTTGTTGGTGAACACTGCACCGCCCTCGCCCATCGTGATGTGATGGGCCGGGTAGAAACTGAGCGTGCCGATATCGCCGAAGGTGCCGACCAGTTGGCCATTGTAAGTTGCACCGAGTGCGTCGCAGCAGTCCTCGATCAGCCACAGGTTGTACTTCCGGCACAGCGCGGTGATCGCTTCGAGGTTGTACGGGTTGCCAAGCGTATGGGCGAGCATGATCGCCTTGGTCTTGGGCGAGATGGCCGCCTCGATCTTCGTCGCGTCGATGTTGTATGTACCCAGTTCGACGTCAACGAATACCGGAACCGCACCGAATTGAAGAATCGGGTTGACCGTAGTCGGAAAACCCGCTGCGACACCGATTACTTCGTCGCCCTGACGAATGGCACGATCACCCAGTTTCGGCGATGTCAACGTCGAGAATGCCACCAGATTCGCCGACGAACCGGAATTCACGGTGATCAGGTAATCGACGCCAAGATACGCCGCGAGCCTTTTTTCGAAGGCTTCGTTGAATCGTCCCGTGGTCAACCAGCCGTCGAGGGATGCCTCGACCATGAATTCCATTTCTCGTGCGCCAATTACCTTGCCCGACGGCGGCACGGCTGTCTGGCCAGGCTCGAAGGCAGGGCGTCGAGTCGCGAGTTCGCCATATTGTTTGACGAGCTCGATGATCTGCATGCGGATTTGATCTTTGTTCATTGCGGCGATAAATAGCTATGACCGGGTGTAGTCGGCAATCTGGGCGAGCGTCAGTGCTCTTACGTCTTCGTGCTGGTGCGCCGCCCTGTACCAATCGACGATCTTGTCCAGGGTGAAATCGAGATTCCAACGGGGATGCCATCCAAGCCGGGCACGTGCTTTTGAGCAGTCGAGCTTGAGGTAGGTAGCCTCGTGCGGATGATCGCCGCCATCCAACTGCCAGCGTGCGTTGTCGCCCCACCGGGAAGTCAGGCGCTCGACAATCGCTTGCACCGGTTGTGCATCGATATCGTTAGGCCCAAAATTCCACGCGCCGGCGTAACATGCCCCTTCGACGTAGAGTTTCTCGGCAAGCAGCAGATAGCCGCCAAGCGGCTCCAGCACGTGCTGCCAGGGGCGAATCGCATGAGGGTTGCGGATGTTGACGATTTCGCCGGCGCTGATCGCCTTGACGATGTCCGGAATGAGGCGGTCCGATGCCCAGTCGCCTCCGCCGATCACATTACCGGCACGTGCACTCGCAATTGCCACGCGATGTGTATCGTAGGCGGCTTCGTTGAAGAACGAATTGCGATACGCGGCGGTTACGAGTTCGGCGCATCCTTTGCTGCTGCTATACGGGTCGTAGCCGCCCATCGCCTCGTTCTCGCGGTAGCCCCATTCCCATTCGCGGTTTTCGTAGCATTTGTCGGTCGTAACGATCACAACCGATCGGACACTGCGTACTTGACGGATTGCGTCCAGTACATGCACGGTGCCCATTACGTTGGCTTCATACGTTTCAACCGGGCTCGAATACGACGTACGAACGAGCGATTGTGCCGCCATGTGGATCACGACCTCCGCCTCGGCACGGCGCAGCGCGTCGAGCAACTGTCCGCGATCGCGAATATCGCCAATGACGGACTCGATGCCCTCCTCCACTCGTGCGAGGGAAAACAGGTTTGGCGTCGTGTCAGGCGCGAGCGCATAACCCGTGACCTCTGCTCCGAGCGAACGGAGCCACAGCGTCAACCAGCTCCCCTTGAAGCCCGTATGACCTGTCAGAAAGACACGTTTTCCGGACCAGAACGACGAGGCGATCATGACCACACCTTCCATGGCGCCTCATTGGTCTGCCAAAGTTTTTCGAGGAGCAATTTGTCCCTCAACGTATCCATCGGCTGCCAGAATCCTTCGTGCTCGTAGGCGGCGAGGTTGCCCTGCTCGGCGAGTTGCTCGAGCGGCGCCTCCTCCCAGACGCATGCATCGCCGGAGATCAGATCGATCACTTTCGGCGACAGTACGAAAAAACCGCCATTGATCATGCCGCCGTCACCCTTGGGCTTTTCCTTGAACGACGTGACCTTGTTGCCGTGAATATCCAGCGCGCCAAAGCGGCCAGGCGGAAACGCGGCCACGAGCGTGGCGAGCGTGTTGCTCTTCTGGTGATACTCGATGAGTTGGGTGATATTGACGTCACTCAGGCCATCACCGTACGTGAAACAGAACGCTGCCTCGTCCTTGACGAAATTCTTCACGCGACGAAGACGCCCCCCCGTCATGGTCGATTCGCCGGTATCAACCAGCGTGACTTTCCAGGGCTCCGAATATTGCTGATGCACCTGCATTTCATTGGTCCGCATGTCAAACGTGACATCGGACGTATGCAGGAAGTAATTCGCGAAATACTCCTTGATCATGTAGCCCTTGTACCCGCAGCAGATCACGAAGTCATTCACACCGTAAGCGGAATAAATCTTCATGATGTGCCAGAGGATCGGTTTGCCGCCAATTTCGATCATCGGCTTCGGGCGGTTGACCGTATCCTCCGAAATGCGCGTTCCCAGCCCACCCGCAAGAATGACTGCTTTCATCAGAATCCTGTGTTGAACGTTGAACGTCGAGCGGGCTAGCTGCCCTGCCCGGAGGGGTGACAACAGCGGATCGCGTGCTCAACTAACGTGACGAGCCGGATAGTCGTCGCGACTCGCGTGTCGATGTCGCGACGGGACAATTTGGAGGAGCTGTTTCACTTCGTTTGACGACCCAAATATCCTCGCCGGATGCCCTGGTTGGCAACCTTGCCGGACACGTCGGAGTGCAAGGATTGTACGAAAACGCAAAGGATACGGCTTTCAGATGTCAGGATTGTCGCGCCGCTGGTGGAACATCGGTTGCTTCAGATGCAATCAAGGGCGGCGGCAGGATGGCAGAACATCTCGAGGACACGAACGCACCTTTCCGAACCGACGCATCTCGTCGATGGATCGAAATCCCACGCGACAACATGTATCTGAACTCGAAATTACAACAGATTCCCGCTCGGAACGAAAGTAGTCGCAACCCCAATCAGGCGCGGGCGACTACCGATTTCGTGGTCTGACGCCATTTCCATCCACGCCATTCGACTCGCACCCGTTCCATTCCTGATGCATGAATTCTGACGGGAACCAGACTTTTCCCGAAAATTCGCCGCCCGGAATACGCCACCGGCTCTGATCTGCGGGGCTTATCGTCATACCTTCGACGACCCGCATGCGCCGCCGCGCAATAGTCACCGCTCATTGCATCAACCCCGTCCTGACCGGCGGCATCAAGCTCGCATCCGCCCCCGTCACGATAAACGTCCCCGTCGCCGACGCCCCCGCAGGCCGGGCCAACGCACTGCCGTCCGCCAGCGCGTTCGCATCGACAACGATCTGATTCGCCGCACAACCATTCATCAACAGCGACACTGGCGTACCCGCAATCGCCGAGAACGTATTCCCGGTCGCACTGAACGAACAGACATTCCCGTACGCCCTGAATCCCGCATACCCCGAGCCCGTCATGCGATTGCCCGTCACCGCGACAAGCGACACCGTCCCCGTCCACGTATCGAGCTCGATTGCCCCCTGCTGCGTCGGCTGCAGCCCATTGTTCACGTTCGAGTTCTGGATGTTGGTCACGGTATTGCCGGTGACAACGACGTTCGATGTCCCGTAAGTCTTCCAGCTGTCTTCCTGCGCGACCAGAATGCCCGCCGCCTTCTCGATTCCGTCGACCGTATTGTTCGAGATCGTCACCGCCTGCCCTCCGACAACGGCAATACCGCGCCCCCATGGGTTGCCCGACACTGAATTGTGGTCGATCAGCATGTTGCTGCTGAGCCGACCGTCGCCGAGATAACTGACCACGGCGATCAGGTCGTCACCGGTGCCCGTCACCGTGTTGTTCTGCACCAGCACGTTGGTCGACCCGTAGGTGGTATGGATGCCGTCGGCCAGCGTCGCGCGCACGGTATTGCCCACGATCGCGATACCGCTGCCGCCGAACACGAAGATCCCGGCGCTCGCGCCGCCCTGGATCGTCACGCCGAGCACCTGAACGTCCGTGCCCGTCACCTCGACCTTGGTCGACTCGGGTGTCGTGAGCCGCGTCGCGCCAGTGCCGGCGAGCGTCACGCCGACGAGCGTCGAACCCGCGCCGCTCATCACGATCGTCTGGTCGGCCGGATTCGTGGCGGCGAGCGTCGCGCCGTATCCGGAAATCACCGCCTGCGGCACCGTCACGGCCAGCGAATGCCCGACGACGTAGCGCCCGGGCGCGATGACGAGGCGCTGGCCGGCCTTCAGGCTGTCGAATGCTTTCTGCAACGCGTCGGCCTGGTCGCTGCCGTCGGCGGCCGGAGAGACCGTCACATCGGCGACGAGAACCGGTTTGGTGCCGGTGGAAGGCGGAAGCGTCGAGCCGGACGCGGCACCGGTCGCCCCGGCGGCCGGCGCCGGGCTGCCGGAATTCGCTGATGAAGCCGATGCGCCGGATGCGGCACCGGCAGGTGCGACGGACGATGTCGATGTGCCCGCAACGGTTTGCGATGCCGGTGCCGCGTTGTCGTCGCCGCCGCCACATGCGGCAAGACAAAGGCAGAGCGCGGCAAGCATCGCCCGATCGACTGTACGCATACGATGTTCCGCTATCCCAAGTTGGCGTCATCGTAGGTACGCCAGGCCACTTTGTAAATGAATTCCGTGCGGCGATTGTCGTGACGCGCATCAATCCGTTCGTTATCCTCTGTCATTCATCGCGGCTGACACGCATCCGGTATTGCGTAGAAGCCCGAACCTTCTTCAATACGCAGACCTCGGGATCGGATTCCGGCGCGCGCGGCATCGGTGCCTCGGCTGCCGGCAGCACACAAGCGAATTACATCGCAGTTCTACGCTTATGCATTCGCACCGCCATCGATTGTCAACCCGATACCATTAATCGACCGCCCTTCCGGCCCGACGACGAACGCGACGAGCGCCGCGACGTCCTCTGCCTTGCCATACCGCGGAATGGCCATCCGCGAACGCTGCGCACCGGTATGCTCGCCGTCGGCCGGATTCATGTCGGTGTCGGTCGACCCCGGATGCACGAGATTGACCGTAATGCCGCGCGCGCCCAGATCGCGCGCGAGCCCCTGCGTCCAGCCGATCAGCACGGCCTTGCTCGCCGCGTAGAGGCTCATCCCCGCATCGGGCACGCGCGTCGCGAGACAGCTGCCGGCCGACACGATGCGCCCGCCCTCCCCGAGATGCCGCGCGGCCACCTGCGACGCGACGATCACCGCGCGCAGATCGGACACGGTCCGGCAAACGCTGATCGCCATGCGCGAGCAGACGGTCGCCGCGTTACGCGCACGGCTCGGCGAGGGCGTTGCAACGGGCGCGCTCTCCACGCACGCGAACCTCGACGCGATCGCGCGCGACTACGTGACGGTGCAACAGGGGATGTCGATTCAAGCGTGCAACGGCGCGAGCCGTCGCGATCTGGAAGCGGTCGCGCAAGCCGCGCTGGCCGCGTGGCCGGCGCTCGCGGGCGCGAGCGGCGGATAACGGCGGGCCCCGGAAAGAAACCCGCGAAACGCACGCGCGGCCGTGCGACGGCAGGCGCCCCCGCATGACCGCGCCGGTCGGTGCTTTACTGCGTCACGGCGTGCTGTACGTCCTTCGACGCATGCCACACGCGGTAGCGCACGTCGAAACCGTCCGGCACGTACACGACAAGCGGCAGGCGGCTGTTGTAGCGCAGCAGCTGGCCGTCACCACGCACCTGCACGAACCGCCGCTGCGGCGCCTGCCCCGGGCAGGCCATCAGCGTCGATGCCGGCCCCTTCACGTCGGTCAGCCGATAGTACGTATAGCCCCAGCCCTTCACGTCCTCGGCGCTCAGCTCGCCGCCGAACCATTGCTGGTTGCAGTCGGTCTGCAGCGTCTTGCCGATCATCAACTCGACACGCGCATCGCCTTCGTTCTCGAGCGCGGGCAGCGCGATCACCGCGCGCTGCTGGCCGGCCGCCGGCTGCGGGAACATCTTGATCGATTCGGCCGGCACGGCGGGCGCCGATGCGGGCCCGGCCGCGCAGGCGGCGGCGGTCGTCACGCAAAAGGCGGCCAGGACGGCCCGGATCGCGAATTTCATCGATGTGCTCCTGATAGACAAATAGGCCCGGGATGCTAACACTTTCGCCGCGAGACCTTACGACGCTGTAATTTGTCGACACAATTGCAAACAGCCGGGAATCCCCGCACGCGGTACTTATAGCGGAATCAACGGAGAACATCATGCTGAAGCTCATTGCTGCCGCCGGCGTCGCCACGCTGCTGGCCGGCTGCGTCGTCGGCCCGGACGCCGGGTACGGGTACGGTTACGGCCAGCCCTACTATTCCGAGCCCGGCTACGCGTACGGGCCGGCCTACGGGGCGGCCCCCGTCTACGGCACGGTCAATATCTGGGGTGGCGGCGGCGGGCGCGACTGGGATCGCGGACACCGCGACTACCGCCGCTGGGATCGCGATCGCGGCGATCATGGCGGCTGGGGACGCGGCGGCGGACGCCGCGGCGACTGGAACGAAGGCGGAGACGGCGGGCGCGGCAACGGCGGCCATCGCCACTGATCCCGCGGATCCAATTGCAACCGTTTGTATCCGCACGCGGCCTCGCTCAACCACCGTTTGGCGCGCAAATAGCGGCGCCCCCGACATGACAAAGGCCCTCGCATCACGCGAGGGCCTTTGCTTTTGTCGTCCGGCGCACCGGCGATTCAATGGGCGCCGGGCCCAGTCCCCGCCCGCTTACCAGCCGGCCGGCTGCGCATAGCCGCCCGACACGGGCGCGCCGCACACGTACGCGCGCTGATAGCGGTCGTAGCAATAGTTCGGGCCGTCGTCCTGGTACTGCGCCTGCTGGTAGGTCGGATAAGCCGGCTGCTGGTAGGCCGGTGCCTGGTAGTACGTCGGCTGCTGGTAGGCCGGCGCCTGATACACGGGCGCCTGGTACGCGACGGGCGGACTCATCGCGGACGTCACGATCGCGCCGAGCACCGCGCCGCCGATCAGCGCGCCGATGACGGCGCCCCCGTCGCGGCCATGCGCGGACGCCGGGCCCGCCACGGCGAGCGAACCGGCGAGGACACATACTGCGGCAATCTTTTTCATGATGGACTCCCACGCGAAGTGGTACTGGATGCGATGCATTGTGGCTGCCCGCGGCCGTAATAGATGCAGCAAGTGGTAACGCGCCATTACGCGTATCACGCACACCGGAACGCGGCACTGCCGTGCTACGATTTTCGGCACACAGGAGACGCCTTCATGCAGCCCGAAACCGCCCGCCGTTTCGATACCGAATTCGCGCCGCGCATTGCGCAGGCGATCGCCGCCTTCTTCGCCGATCACGTGCTGACCGACGTCGTCCCGTACGGCGGGCACGGGCAACCGACGTGCGTGCAGATCCGCAGCGCGCCGCACGAGCACGTGAGCGGCTTCGTGCATCCGCTGAACCTCGAGCTGACCTGGGACACCGACGAGATCGAACGGCTGATGGAGCCCGACGGGCCCGCGCGGTTCGAGCACTACCTGAGCGCGCTGCCGAGGAAGCTGAGCGCATGGCAGGGCGCGCGGGACATCGATCTCGCGTCGCGCACGCAGGCCGACCCGCTCGTGCGGCTCGGCGGCCTCGACTTCGAAGGCTGAATGCACGCGCCGGCCGGCGGCCGGCGGCGCCGGCGTCGCGCGATGCGGCCCGGTGATACACTCGACCGGTCCCGCTCCTGCGCCGCCAGGCCGGCCGGGCCATTCACCGCCGCCTCCACCCGCAAGCATGGTTGCGCACGCAACCGGCACCCGGGCGTGCGCACAACCACGCTTTCGCTCCCGTCATGAACGCCGACTCCGGCCTGCCGCTTCCGCAACGCTACTGGGCGATCGTCTGCGTCGCACTGGGCATCACGCTCGCCGTGCTCGACGGCGCCATCGCGAACGTCGCGCTGCCGACGATCGCGCGCGACCTCCACGCGTCCGACGCCGCATCGATCTGGATCGTCAACGCTTACCAGCTCGCGGTCACGATCACGCTGCTGCCGCTCGCGTCGCTCGGCGAGCGCGTCGGCTATCGCCGCGTCTACATCGCCGGCCTGGCGCTCTTCACCGCGTCGTCGCTCGGCTGCGCGCTCGCCGGCTCGCTGCCGACGCTTGCCGTGATGCGCGTGATCCAGGGGTTCGGCGCGGCCGGCATCATGAGCGTCAACGCGGCGCTCGTGCGGATGATCTACCCGTCGTCGATGCTCGGGCGCGGACTGTCGATCAACGCGATGGTGGTCGCGCTGTCGTCGGCGATCGGCCCGACGGTCGCGTCGGCGATCCTGTCGTTCGCGTCGTGGCCCTGGCTGTTCGCGGTCAACGTGCCGATCGGCATCGCCGCGGTGTTCGGCAGCCTCCGTGCGCTGCCGGCCAACCCGCTGCACGACGCGCCGTACGACTTCCCGAGCGCGCTGATGAACGCCTGCGTGTTCGGCCTGCTGATCATGGCCGTCGACGGGCTCGGTCACGGCGAAAGCCGCGCGTACGTCGCGGTCGAACTGGCCATCGCGCTCGGCGTCGGCTACTTCTTCGTGAAGCGGCAGCTGTCGCAGCCGGCGCCGCTGCTGCCGGTCGACCTGATGCGCATCCCGATGTTCGCGCTGTCGATCTGCACGTCGGTCGCGTCGTTCACGTCGCAGATGCTCGCGTTCGTCGCGCTACCGTTCTGGCTGCAGAATTCACTCGGCTTCTCGCAGGTCGAGACCGGCCTCTACATGACGCCCTGGCCGCTCGTGATCGTGATCGCCGCGCCGCTCGCGGGCGTGCTGTCGGACCGCTACTCGGCCGGCATCCTCGGCGGAATCGGGCTCGCGCTGTTCGCGGCCGGGCTGCTGTCGCTCGCGACGATCGGCGCGCACCCGGGCACCGTCGACATCGTGTGGCGGATGGCGCTGTGCGGCGCGGGCTTCGGGCTGTTCCAGTCGCCGAACAACCGCGCGATGCTGTCGTCGGCGCCGCACGAGCGCAGCGGCGGCGCGGGCGGGATGCTGAGCACGGCGCGCCTGACGGGCCAGACGCTCGGCGCCGCGCTCGTCGCACTGATTTTCGGGCTCGCGCCCGACCGCGGTCCGACGATCGCACTCTATGTCGCCACGGGGTTCGCCGCGGTCGCCGCGGTGGTCAGCATGCTGCGCATCGCGTCGCCGCGGCCCGACGCGGCGACCTGACGCCGCCGCGCGCCGCGTCCGCACGTCATGCGGCGTCGAGCGCGTCCATCACGAAGCGCACGCGCGCCTTCACGCTCACGCGCGGCAGTTCGATCAGCCGATAGCCGTACGCCGTATAGCAATCGACCATCGCGTCGTAAGTGCGCACGGCCTCCGCGAAATCCTGCCGCCGTTCGGTGTCCTGCGCGTAGATCTCGGGCCACGGCGGCGCGATGAACACGCGCCGGTGATAGCGGAAGCGCCGCGCCGCGGCCTCCGCATGCGCGGGCACCGCGAGGCCCGTGAGCCGCAGGTAGCCGATCACGTCCGGCACGCCGCGATCGAAGAACACGGGCCCGCGCGCGCAGCGCGCGAGATGGTACGAACGCATCTCCCAGTTCAGCATCAGCTCGGCGAACGCGGCCCGGTCGCGCCACGGCAGCGCCGGGCCGTCGATCGCCATCTGGTCGCGGATCACGCCGCGGCCGGCCTCGTGCGAGCGCGCGAAGCCGCTGCGCTCGAGTGCATCGAGCAACGTGCTCTTGCCCGAGCCGGGGCCGCCGGTGACGACGAAGAAGCGGGCGGACGCGTCGTCCGCCGCGCCGCCCGCCTCCACGCGCTCAGACATGCGCGGCCCGCCGGCCCGCGCGCTGCGTGACCGACGCGGCCGCCGCGACGCTGCGCAGGTCGGCGACGAACGTGTCGCGCCAGACCGACAGGTTGTTTTCGCGCAGCCGCGCGAGGTTCTCTTCGTGCCGTGCCTGCCGCTCCGCGAGCGGCATCGACAGCGCGCGCTCGAGCGCGTCGGCCATCTGCGACAGGTCGTACGGATTGACGAGCACCGCGCCGGTCAGCTCGGCCGCCGCGCCCGCGAATTCCGACAGCACGAGCACGCCCGGATCGGCCGGATCCTGCGACGCGACGTATTCCTTCGCGACGAGATTCATCCCGTCGCGCAACGGCGTCACGTAGCCGACCTGCGACATCCGGAAGAACGCCATCAGCAGATTGCGCTCGTACTTGCGGTTCAGGTACTGGATCGGCGTCCAGTCGAGCTGCGAGAAGCGGCCGTTGATGCGGCCGGCCTCGCCTTCGAGCGTTTCGCGAATGCGCTGGTAGGTCTGCACGTCGGAGCGCGTCGGCGGCGCGATCTGCACGAGCGATACGCGCCCCTGCCAGCCCGGTGCGTTGGCGAGCATCCGCTCGAACGACTGGAAGCGTTCGACGAGCCCCTTCGAATAGTCGAGCCGGTCGACGCTCATCACGAGCTTGCGGCCGTCGAGCGCGTCGCGCAGCATCTTGACCGGCTTGCGCGCGCCGTACTGGACGGCCGCCTCGGCGATCGCGTCCGGATACACGCCGATCGGATAGGCGGCGACCTTCACGACGCGGCCGTGCGCGTGCAGCATCCCGTCGTCGCTCGCCGCGCCGATCCCGCGCCGCTCGATGTAGTCGGTGAACGCCTGCTTGTCGGCGCCGGTCTGGAAACCCGCGATGTCGTATGCGCACATGAACTTCACGAGTTCCTCATGCGGCGGCACGACGCGCAGCATGTCGGGCGACGGAAACGGAATGTGCAGGAAGAAGCCGATCGGGTTCTTCACGCCGAGCTCGCGCAGGCAATGCGCAAACGGCAGCAGGTGGTAGTCGTGCACCCAGATCAGGTCGTCGGGCCGCAGCAGCGCGGCGATCTGCTTCGCGAGCATTGCGTTCACGCGCAGATAGCCCGCGTACTCCTGCCGGTCGAAGCGCGCGAGATCGCCGCGATAGTGAAACACCGGCCACAGCGTCGCGTTCGAGAAGCCGCGATAGTACTGATCGTAGTCGCGCCGGGTCAGCCCGACCGTCGCATACGTGACGTTGCCGTCCCGCTGGATCGCGGGGGCGGCGTCGGGCGTACCGACGATCTCGCCGTTCCAGCCGAACCAGACGCCGCCGGTCTCCTTCAGCGCGTCCATCACGCCGACCGCGAGACCGCCTGCGCTCGGGCGCGTGTCCTCGCCGGCGGCGACACGGTTCGATACCACGATCAATCTGCTCATGCGGCTTCCCCTCCTCGATTCGATTGGATGACGCGCGGCGCGCGCCAAGGCGGACGCGACGGCCCGGAGGCAGTCGCGCGGCGATTCAGATGTGAGCGATGCGACAAAGAGCGCAATGAAATGCGGCAGCGGAATGCAACGGCGACGGGATCAAGCGTCCTGCTCCTGGCCGAGGTCGCGTTGATAGTCGAGCCCTTCCGGGCGTGCGCCGCCCTGGTTGTGATCGCCGTCGGACGGCGTCGCGTCGGGCGCGCCGGCAGGCGGTGCGGCCGGCGTGTCGGTCTGCGGACGCTCGGCGCCCGCATCGGGCGGCCGGGGAGAAAACCGTTTCGAACGGCGCATGGCTGGGTGTCTCATATATGGCGCGGCTCGGAGCCGTCGTAGAAACATTCCATAACTAAACAGTCTAGGTCGCTTCCTCGCACGCCACGGTAACAATTACCTTCAATTTGTAACGTTTCGACCCCGGTCCAGCCATCTGTCCGACAATAGCGCCGCGCGTATGCGCGCGAGCCGCCGCGCGGCGATTTGTCAAAGCTTTGCAATTTTCCTATGACAATTGCGAAACAATGACGCGGCAAGGGGGCGCGCATGCGTCGCCGCTCACCCAGACAGGACTTGCACTCAGGGATGAACATTCGTTTCGAACCGCCGCGCCGGGCCATGACGGCGCGCACCGTGCTGGCCGCGCTCGCCACGGCCGCACTGCTGTCCGGCTGCAACTCGCTGTACAGCGAAGGCGCGACCGCCGGCGCCGGTATCGCGGGCGCCGCGATCGCCTCCAAGGTCACCAACAATGCCGCCGTCGCGACGGGCATCGGCCTCGGCGCCGTGGCCGGCGCGCGGGCGGGCGTCCAGTACACGCAGCGCGTCGCACACCGCTACACGCAGGAACAGATCGCGAAGGCGGCGGGCCCGCTCGACGTCGGCGGCGTCGCGCCGTGGTCGACGCACCATTCGTTCCCGATCGAGGACGACGAACAGGGCCGCGTGACGGTCAGCCGGATGATCAGCATCGGTCCGCTCGACTGCAAGGAAATCGTGTTCGCGGTCGACACGCCCGCGAAGGCCGACAAGGCCGCGCAATCGGCGTTCTACGTCGCCACGATCTGCCGCGACGGTCCCGTGTGGAAATGGGCGGCGGCGGAACCGGCGACCGAACGCTGGGGCGCGCTGCAATGAGCGTCGCGATCCGTATCGCGGCGATCGGCGCGCTGTGCGCGGCCAGCGCCGCGCTGTCAGGCTGCGGCTCGGTCGGCGCGGCGAGCGGCGCGCTCGCCGGCGCGGCGACGGGCCTCGTCACCGCGAATCCGGCCGTCGGCGTCGGTGTCGGCATTGCCGTGCAGGCGGCGACGGACGAAGCCGTCAACCGCACGATGAAGCAGCTCCATCAGAACCAGCAGGACGCGATCGCGAAGGCGGCCGGCAGCCTGGCCGTCGGCGAAGTGAAACCGTGGCAGGTGAAGAACACGCTGCCACTGGAAAACGGCGAAGGCGAGGTGCGCGTCACGCGCGCGTACTCGACGGCGCTTGCGCTGTGCAAGGAATTCGCGTTCTCGGTGAAGGACGGCGACAAGGCCGACTGGTATTTCGCGAATGCGTGCCAGCAAGGCACGCACTGGAAGTGGGCATCGGCGGAACCGGCCGTCGATCGGTGGGGCAACCTGCAGTAACGATACGATGCGCGGCGCCTGGCAAGCGCGGCGCATGCGGATGCCGGGCCGCACGGCCCGGCTCGGCGGCTCAGGACTCGACGTCCTCGAGACTGAAGATTTCGGTCTGGTCGTTGTACGAGAAGATCTCGCCGTAACGACCCCAGTCGATCACCGCGTCGAGCGTTTCCTCGGCCGCGCCGTCCGACAGGAAATCCTCCAGCTCCTGCTCGAAGCGCACGCGCGGCGCGCGATGGCCCGGGCGCTCGTTCAGCACCTTCTTGATCCGCGCGGCGAGCGGCACGTGCTTCAGCAGGTGATCCGCGAACATCAGCTTGCGCTCCTGCGTGCCGAACTCCGCGAA
>NZ_QTPQ01000069.1:0-26297 GCF_003853425.1 Burkholderia sp. Bp9140 | reverse complement strand
CGTCCGCTTGATCCCTTGCTCCACTTGGCACCTCTTCGATTCGTCGAAAAAGTGTCAACCTATTTCAGGACGGGTCACCGCCAACAAAAAAGCGACCCGAAGGTCGCTTTTTTATCGCTCGTGCCGGACGCCGATCAGGCGAAGGCCGTCTGCGTGTCGAACGCGAAGCCGCTCGGCGCCGCTTGCGGATCATCGAACGTGACGATCTCGTACGCGTCTTCATGCGCAAGCAGTTCGCGCAGCAGCGCGTTGTTCAGCCCGTGACCCGACTTGTACGCCGTGTACGACGCGAGCAGCGGATGGCCGACCACGTACAGGTCGCCGATCGCGTCGAGCATCTTGTGCTTCACGAACTCGTCGTCGTAGCGCAGCCCGTCGTTGTTCAGGATCCGGTACTCGTCGAGCACGATCGCGTTGTCCATGCTGCCGCCGCGTGCAAGGCCCAGCTCGCGCATCATTTCGACTTCATGGGCAAAACCGAACGTGCGCGCACGCGCGATCTCGCGCACGTACGACGTGTTCGCGAAGTCGACCTCGAGCTCCTGGCCGGTCTTGTCGACCGCTGGATGACGGAAGTCGATCGTGAACTTCAGCTTGAAGCCGAAATACGGGTCGAGACGCGCGAACTTGTCGCCCTCGCGGATTTCGACCGGCTTCTTCACCTTGATGAAGCGCTTCGGCGCGTTCTGCTCCTCGATGCCCGCGGACTGGATCAGGAACACGAAGGACGCGGCGCTGCCGTCCATGATCGGGATTTCCTCGGCCGTCACGTCGACATAGAGGTTGTCGATGCCGAGGCCGGCGCACGCCGACATCAGGTGCTCGACGGTCGACACGCGCGCGCCATCCTTTTGCAGCACCGACGCGAGCCGCGTGTCGCCGATCGACATCGCGGATGCCGGAATGTCGACGGGCGTGGGCAGGTCGACGCGCGAGAAAACGATCCCCGTGCCCGGCGCGGCCGGGCGGAGCGTCAGTTCGACCTTGCGGCCCGAGTGGAGACCGATGCCCACGGTCTTCACGATCGATTTGATGGTGCGCTGCTTCAGCATGGTGTTCTTCATCTTGATTGAGAATATCAATCAGGAGTTATATTCGATAGATGGGAGTATAGCGTAATTCCCTATTCAACGCTGTTTGAAACTGCGTATCAATCTGTTTCGACTGTTTACCCGCGTCGATACGGGACGGGCCGATGCCCGGAACGGAGGCGTTTCCGGTCATCGGCCCGTGTTACAACTGCCCTGAGGCCGGTGCGCAGCGTTGCCGGCAGGCAACGGTGCACCGCACGATCAGGACGTCAACGTCGCGAGCACACTCGCCGCATCACTCACTTCGAACTTGCCCGGCGCTTCGACGGCCAGCGTCTTGACCACACCGTCGTCGACCACCATCGCGTAGCGCAGGGAACGGATTCCCATGCCACGCGCGGACAAATCCTGCGTCAGCCCCAGCGCATGAGTGAAAGCAGCGCTGCCGTCCGCCATCATGCGCACCTTGCCCGCGGTGTGCAGATCACGTCCCCATGCGCCCATCACGAATGCGTCGTTGACGGACACGCACCAGAGCTCGTCGATGCCCGCCGAGCGCAGTTGCTCGGCGTGCTCGACATAGCCCGGCACATGCTGCGCCGAGCAGGTCGGCGTGAAAGCACCCGGCAATCCGAAGATCACCACCCGCTTTCCCGCAACCTGGTCGCGCACGCTGCAGGCATTCGGCCCCAGCGTGCAGCCTTCGCGCGCGTCGTCGATGAACTCGAACAGTTGCGCGTCGGGCAGCGCGTCGCCCACTTGAATCATGGCTGGTCCCTCATAGCGATACGGTTTTTCAGCGTGTTGCGGACAGCACGTCCCATCCCGCTCCGCTCATGCGAAGAGGGCACGTTTCCCGGCCCGGCGTCGCATTCGACGCGGCCTGTCGTGGTCCGTGGCATCCGTCACGCCGGCGTTACCGCGGCAATCTCAACGATTGCGCCGCGGCTTCGCCTGTGTGTGCGTCGTCAGTCAGCCTGCTTGCGCAGGAAAGCCGGGATGTCGTACGTGTCGACACCCTTCTCCTGCAGCGCCTGCACGTGCGATGCCGCGGTTTCGCGCGAGTTGCGCCACACCGCCGGCGTATCGAGCGCGCCGTAGTCCGCCGTGCTGACGTGTTGCGGCTGCGCATAGCCGTGCGAGACCGCGCTGACCGGCTGGTTGTCGGTACCCGTGCGCAGCAGCGTCATCGGCGCCGATTGCTGCTTCTTCGCCGCACGGCCCAGACCCGTCGCCACGACCGTCACGCGCAGTGCATCGCCCATCGCGTCGTCGTACACCGCACCGAAGATCACCGTCGCATCTTCCGCCGCGTAGCTCTTGATCGTGTTCATCACTTCGCGCGTTTCCGACAGGCGCAGCGAACGACTCGACGTGATGTTGACCAGCACGCCGCGCGCGCCCGACAGATCGACGCCTTCGAGCAGCGGGCTCGCCACGGCCTGTTCCGCCGCGAGGCGTGCGCGATCGACGCCGGCGACCGTCGCCGTGCCCATCATCGCCTTGCCCTGCTCGCCCATCACCGTCTTCACGTCTTCGAAGTCGACGTTCACGAGGCCATCGACATTGATGATTTCGGCGATGCCCGCGACCGCGTTGTTCAACACGTCGTCCGCGCACTGGAAGCACTTGTCCATCTCGGCGTCATCGCCCATCACGTCGAACAGCTTGTCGTTCAGGACGACGATCAGCGAGTCGACGTGATCCTCCAGTTGCTGCGAGCCTGCTTCCGCGACGCGCATGCGCTTGCCGCCTTCGAACTCGAACGGCTTGCTGACGACGCCAACCGTCAGGATGCCCATCTCCTTCGCGATCTGCGCGACCACCGGCGCTGCGCCCGTGCCCGTGCCGCCGCCCATGCCGGCCGTGATGAACACCATGTGCGCGCCGCGCAGTGCATCGGCGATGCGCTCGCGCGCCTCTTCCGCCGCCGCCTTGCCCATTTCCGGCTTCGCACCGGCGCCCAGCCCCGTGTTGCCCAACTGGATCACCGACGATGCGCGCGAACGCGACAGCGCCTGTGCATCCGTGTTCATCACGATGAAGTCGACGCCCTGCACGCCGCGGTTGATCATGTGCTGGACGGCATTGCCGCCAGCGCCGCCAACGCCGACCACCTTGATGATGGTGCCGTTGGTTTCGGTTTCCAGCATTTCGAATTCCATTGTTGCCTCCGTCAAGAAAATAAACCTACTCGGCCGTTATTCGGCAGGAGATCGGGCAACCCCCTGTCGCGCGCCAGCCGCCGGCACCAGCGCGAATTTTGATTCGGTGTGTCAGAAGTTGCTCAGGAACCATTCCTTCATCCGCGAGAAGATCTGCCCCGCGTTGCCGGACTGCACGGCGACCTTGCGGCCGCGCATGCGCTGGGCACTGCCTTCGACGAGCAGGCCCATCGCCGTCGAGTAGCGCGGATTGCGCACCACGTCGGCAAGGCCGCCTGCGTATTCCGGCGCGCCGATGCGCACCGGTTTCAGGAAAATGTCTTCGCCGAGCTCGACCATGCCCGGCATCATCGAAGCGCCGCCGGTAATGACCACGCCGGAGCTCAGCAGTTCTTCGTAACCCGACTCGCGCACGACCTGCTGCACGAGCGAGAACAGTTCCTCGACGCGCGGCTCGATCACCGCCGCGAGCGCCTGGCGCGACAGCGTGCGCGGACCGCGTTCGCCGAGGCCCGGCACTTCGACCATCTCGTCCGGATCGGCGAGCGCCTGCTTCGCGATCCCGTAGCCGACCTTGATGTCTTCCGCGTCCGGGGTCGGCGTGCGCAGCGCCATCGCGATGTCGCTCGTGATCTGGTCGCCGGCGATCGGAATCACCGCGGTATGGCGGATCGCGCCTTCGGCGAAGATCGCGATGTCGGTCGTGCCGCCGCCGACGTCGACCAGTACCACGCCGAGATCCTTCTCGTCTTCGGTCAGCACGGCCAGCGACGACGCGAGCGGCTGCAGGATCAGGTCGTTCACTTCCAGCCCGCAGCGGCGCACGCACTTGACGATGTTCTGCGCGGCACTGACCGCACCCGTCACGATGTGCACCTTCACCTCGAGGCGGATGCCGCTCATCCCGATCGGCTCGCGCACGTCTTCCTGGCCGTCGATGATGAATTCCTGCGTGAGGATGTGCAGCACCTGCTGGTCGGTCGGGATGTTGATCGCCTTCGCGGTCTCGATCACGCGCGCGACGTCGGTCTGCGTGACTTCCTTGTCCTTGATCGCGACCATCCCGCTCGAGTTGAAGCTGCGGATGTGGCTGCCGGCAATCCCCGTGAACACGTTGGTGATCTTGCAGTCGGCCATCAGCTCGGCTTCCTCGAGCGCGCGCTGGATCGACTGCACGGTGGCCTCGATATTGACCACCACGCCCTTCTTCAGACCCTTCGATTCGCTCTGGCCGAGGCCGATCACCTCGTAATGGCCTTCGCCCTTCAGCTCGGCGACGATGGCCACCACCTTCGACGTGCCGATGTCGAGGGAAACCAGCAGATCCTTGTAGTCTTTGCTCATAAAGTGCTCTTGCGTGTGATCTCTCGTTACTTCTTGCGCTTGTCGGTATCGGTCAGGAACCGCATGCCTGCCGCACGAATCGCGAATCCGTTCGGATAACGCAGGTCCGCGTACTCGATGTCGTTGCCCCAACGCTCCGTGACGGCCGGCCACGCGGCGACGAGGCGCTGGCTCCGGTCATGCAGGGTCTCGCTGGTGCGCTCCTTGCCCAGTTCGACCTGCATGCCGTTCGACAGCTTCACCGTCCACGCGTAGCGCGCCGACAGCGTCACTTCTTCCGGCGCCGCCTTCAGCGGCGCAAACCAGTTCGTGAAGTCGCGATATCGCGTGACGACGTCCTTCGCACTGCCCTCCGGGCCGTCGAACGCCGGCAGTTCCTGATCGAGTTCGCCCTGGTTCGCGGTGAACAGCTCGCCATCGACGCTCACGAGCTGCGCGCTGCCCCAGGTCCCGAGCGGTTTGTACTCCTCGAGCGTGACAGCCAGCGCATTCGGCCATACCCGGCGCACGCTCGCGTGACGCACCCACGGCATCTGCTCGAACGCGGCACGCGCCGTGTCGAGATCGACCGTGAAGAAATTGCCCTTCAGCCGGCCGACCACGCCCGCACGCACCGTCGGCGTGTTGATGTGCTCGGTGTCGCCGTCGATCCGGATCTCGCGCAGCGCGAACGTCGGACGCTGGATCAGCCAGTAGCAGCCGGCCGCCGCCAACACGAGCAGCAACAGCGCGTACAGCGCGCTGGCGGCAAGGTTGAGTTGGCGAACGTTGTTCCACATACGTCGTTCCGTTCCTGCGTCAGTCGTTGAGCGTAAGCGACAGCACCTTCACGACCAGCTCCGAATAGCCGATGCCGATCGAGCGCGCGGCCTTCGGCGGCAGCGAGTGGTCGGTCATCCCGGGGGCCGTGTTCACTTCCAGGAAATACGCGTTGCCGGCGGCGTCGAGCATGAAGTCGGCCCGGCCCCAGTCGGTGCAGCCGAGCACGTCGAACGCGCGGCGCGCGATGCGCTTCAGTTCCGCTTCCTGCTCGGCGGGCAGGCCGCACGGAATCAGGTACTGCGTGTCGTCGGCGACGTACTTCGCGTGGTAGTCGTAGAACTCGCCCGCCGGCACGATCTTGATCAGCGGCAGGTCGAGATCGCCGGCGATGCACGCGGTGTATTCGCCGCCGCCTTCGATGCTCTTCTCGACGATCACGATCTTGTCGTGCGTGGCGGCTTCCGACAGTGCGGCGGGCAACGCGTCGGCCGTCTTCACCTTCAGCACCGCGACGCTCGAGCCTTCGCTCGCCGGCTTCACGAACAGCGGCAGGCCGAGCTTCGCGACGATGTCCGCCGCGCGCGCCGCGTAGTCGTCACCGCGCATCACCGTCTCGAACGGCGGCGTCGGCACGCCCGTCTGCTGCCACACGAGCTTCGTGCGGAACTTGTCGAGGCCGAGCGCCGAGCCGAGCACGCCGCTGCCCGTATAGCGAATCCCGTAGAAATCGAGCGCGCCCTGGATCTGGCCGTTCTCGCCATAGCCGCCGTGCAGCGCGTTGAACGCGCGCACGAAGCCTTCATCCTTCAGCGCCGACAGCGGCCGCTCGGCCGGGTCGAACGGATGCGCGTCGATACCCGCGTCGCGCAGGCCCTGCAGCACGAGGCGGCCCGAGGTGAGCGACACCTCGCGCTCGGCGGATTCGCCGCCGAACAACACCGCCACCTTGCCGAAACGTTTCGGATCGATCCCGCTCATGTCATCCCTTCTGTTGCGTGTTCTGCACGACCTTCGCCGGCACGCCGCCGATCGAACCCGCGCCCATCGTGATCACTACGTCGCCGTTCCGCGCGACCTTCGCCAGTGCATCCGGCACGTCGTCGACCGCCGCGACGAATACCGGGTCAACCTTCCCCACCGCGCGCAGCGCACGCGACAGCGCGTCGCCGTTGGCCGTCGCGATCGCCGCTTCGCCGGCGGCATAGACTTCCGTCAGCACCAGCGCGTCGACGGTCGACAGCACGTTGACGAAGTCGTCGAAGCAGTCGCGCGTGCGCGTGTAGCGGTGCGGCTGGAAAGCCAGCACGAGGCGGCGGCCCGGGAACGCGCCGCGCGCGGCCGCGATCGTCGCGGCCATCTCGACCGGGTGGTGGCCGTAGTCGTCGATCAGCGTGTACTGGCCGCCGTCCGCGCTCGGCACCTCGCCGTAGCGCTGGAAGCGCCGGCCGACGCCGTTGAATTCCGCCAGCGCCAGCTGGATCGCGTCGTCCGTCACGCCGAGATCGGTCGCGATCGCGATCGCCGCGAGCGCGTTTTGCACGTTGTGCAGGCCCGGCAGGTTCAGCACCACCGCGAGCGGCGCACGGCCTTCCCGGATCACGGTGAAGTGCATGCGCCCGTCGCGCGCGTCGATGTCCTCCGCGCGCACCTGCGCGTCCGGCGACAGCCCGTAGCGCACGACCGGCTTCGAGATGAACGGGATGATCTGCCGCACGTTCGGATCGTCGACGCACACGACCGCGCTGCCGTAGAACGGCAGGCGCTGCGTGAATTCGATGAACGCCTGCTTGAGCCGCGCGAAATCGTGGCCGTAGGTGTCCATGTGGTCGGCGTCGATGTTCGTGATGACTTCGATCACCGGATACAGATTCAGGAACGACGCGTCCGACTCGTCGGCCTCGGCGACGATGAAGTCGCCCGTGCCGAGCCGCGCGTTCGCGCCGGCGCTGATCAGCCGGCCGCCGATCACGAAGGTCGGATCGAGACCGCCCGCCGCGAGCACGCTCGCGACGAGGCTCGTCGTCGTGGTCTTGCCGTGCGTGCCGGCAATCGCGATCCCCTGCTTCAGGCGCATCAGCTCCGCGAGCATCACCGCGCGCTGCACGATCGGCACGCCCTGGTGACGCGCGGCCAGCACTTCGGGGTTGTCCGAGCGCACGGCCGTCGACACGACGACCGCGTTCGCGCCCTCGATGTTCGCCGCGTCATGGCCGATCGCGATCCGCGCGCCGAGCGCCTCCAGACGATCGGTCACCGCGTTGCGCGACAGGTCCGAGCCACTGACCTCGTATCCGAGGTTGACGAGCACTTCGGCGATGCCGCTCATGCCCGCGCCGCCGATCCCGACGAAATGAATGTGTTTGACGATATGTTTCATTGCAGTTGTTCCAGGTTCGCGCCGGCCACCTTCGCGCAGACGCGCGCGACTTCGTCGGTGGCCTCGGGCTTTGCCAGCGAGCGCGAACGTTCCGCCATGTCCGCGAGCGAGGCCCGCGACTGGCCGCGCAGCCAGTCGGCGAGCAGTTCCGCCGACAGGTCGCGTTGTTGCACCAGCACCGCCGCGCCCGCATCGGCAAGGAACGCGGCGTTGGTCGTCTGGTGATCGTCGACCGCGTACGGGAACGGCACGAACAGCGCCGCCACGCCCACCGCCGCGATCTCCGACACCGTCATCGCGCCGGAGCGGCAGATCACGAGATCCGCCGCCGCGTATGCGCTCGCCATGTCGTCGATGAACGGCATGAGCCGTACGTCGCCGCCGCCGGCGAAACCGGCCGCTTCGTAGTTCGCCTTCAGCGCCTCGATGTGCTTCGCGCCGGCCTGGTGCACGACGCGCGGGCGCTCGCCCGGCGCCAGCAGCGCCAGCGCGCGCGGCACGACTTCGTTCAGGGCGGCGGCGCCCAGGCTGCCGCCGACCACCAGTACGTTCAGCGGACCGCTGCGCGACGCATAGCGTGCTTTGGGCGTTTCCGTGCGCGCAAGTTCCGCGCGAATCGGGTTGCCGGTCCATTCCGCGTGCGGCAATGCGCCGGGGAACGCGACGAGCACGCGCTTCGCGAATTTCGCGAGCACCTTGTTCGCGAGACCGGCGATCGAATTCTGTTCGTGCAGCACGAGCGGACGGCCCGACAGCGCGGTCATCACGCCCGCCGGGAACGTGATGTAGCCGCCCATCCCGAGCACGACGTCCGGCCGCACGCGGCGCAGCGCGCCGAGGCTCTGCCAGCACGCGCGCAGCAGGTTGAACGGCAGCGTCAGCTTGGCCTTCAGGCCCTTGCCGCGCAGTCCGCCGAAGCGCACGTATTCCATCGGAATGCCATGCTTCGGCACGAGCGTCGCTTCCATCCCGGCCGGATTGCCGAGCCATACGACGCGCCAGCCCGCCGCTTCCATCCGGTGCGCGACCGCGAGCCCCGGGAACACGTGGCCCCCGGTGCCGCCTGCCATCACCATCAGCGTGCGTCGCGACGCGGTCATACCTTCCCTCCCCGCATCGACAAGAATGAACGAACGTTTTGGCTACGGCCGCTACGCTTAACTTCGCACGCTTCGCGCACGAAGTTAGCCTTCGCCGAAATCGCGTACTGACGCGGGGAGGTCATACCTTCCCTCCCCGCATCAGTACGCGATTTTCATAGTCGACCCGCAGCAGCACCGCGAGCGCGACGCAATTCAGCAGAATGCCCGAACCGCCGTAGCTCACGAGCGGCAGCGTCAGGCCCTTGGTCGGCAGCAGGCCGAGGTTCACGCCCATGTTGATGAACGTCTGCGCGCCGAACCAGATGCCGATGCCCTTCGCCATCAGGCCCGCGAACGTGCGGTCGAGCGCGAGTGCCTGACGGCCGATCTCGAACGCGCGGCGAACGATCCAGTAGAACAGCAGGATCACGACCAGCACGCCGACGAAGCCGAGTTCCTCGCCGATCACCGCGAGGATGAAGTCGGTATGCGCTTCGGGCAGGTAGTTCAGCTTCTCGACACTGCCGCCGAGGCCGACGCCGAACCACTCGCCGCGGCCGAACGCGATCAGCGAGTGCGTGAGCTGGTACGCCTTGCCCTGCGCGTAGCGTTCGTCCCACGGATCGAGATACGCGAAGATCCGCTCGCGACGCCACGGCGACAGCCACACGAGCATCGTGAAGGTGCCGACCGCCGTCGCGACCAGGCCGCCGAACAGCTTGCCGTTCACGCCGCCGAGGAACAGCACGCCCATCGCGATCGCGGCGACCACCATGAACGCGCCCATGTCCGGCTCGAGCAGCAGCAGCGCACCGACGAGACCGACCGCGAACGCCATCGGCAGGAAGCCTTTTGCGAAGCTCTGCATGTACTCCTGCTTGCGCACCGTGTAGTTCGCCGCGTAGATCGTCACCGCGAGCTTCATGATTTCCGACGGCTGCATGTTCGTGATGCCGAGCGGAATCCAGCGGCGCGCGCCGTTCACGCCCTTGCCGACGTGCGGGATCAGCACGATCACGAGACCGACCAGCGCGATCAGGAAGAGATGCGGCGCGTATTTGTCCCAGGTCGACACGGGCACGCGGAACGCGATCACGGCCGCGACGAACGCGACGAAGAGCGACACGCAGTGACGCATCAGGAACGCGTAATCGTGATACGACGCGTATTTCGGCGAATCAGGCATCGCGATCGACGCCGAATACACCATCACGACACCGAGCCCGAGCAGCGCGATCGCGACCCACAGCAGCGAGTAGTCGAAGTCGAGCATTCGCGAGCGGCTCGGCCGCACGCCGTTGACGACGCTCGCCAGGCCGCCGGTCGCGGCGCGCGTGGCCGACGCGACACGGCCGCCCGCGGCATTGCCGCCGGTGTCGCGCCGGTCGTTGAAACGGGAGACGAGGCGATCGGACCAGCTCATGGCGTCGCTCCTTTGCCGATGGCGATTTCATCCACCGCCGCGCGGAACACATCCGCGCGATGGGCGTAGTTCCGGAACATGTCGAGGCTCGCGCAGGCAGGCGACAGCAGCACCGCATCGCCCGGCTCGGCGAGATCGGCGGCCGCATGCACCGCATCTTCGAGCGTCGCGTGACCGGCGAGCGGCACGCCGGTTTCGGCGAGCGTGTCGCGAATCGCCGGCGCGTCGCGGCCGATCAGCATCACCGCGCGGCACCAGCGGGCGACCGGCGCGACGAGCGGCGCGAAATCCTGACCCTTGCCGTCGCCGCCGGCGATCAGCACGATCTTCTGCGCGAGCCCGTCGAGCGCGGCAACCGTCGCGCCGACGTTCGTTCCCTTGCTGTCGTCGACGTAGTCCACGTCGTCGATCGTCGCGATCACTTCGACACGATGCGCTTCACCGCGGTATTCGCGCAGCGCGTGCAGCAGCGGCGCGGCCGGCAGGTCGATCGCACGCGCGAGCGCGAACGCGGCCAGCGCGTTCGCCGCGTTGTGCAGCCCGCGGATACGCAGCGCGTCGGCCGGCATCAGGCGCTTCTGCGCGATGTCGGGCGTATGCGCACCGTCGCGCTTGCGCCGGCGGCTCGTCGTCTCGTCCGGCGCGTCGCGGTCGACCGCCTCGACCAGCCAGGCGATGCCGTTGTCGCGCGACAGGCCGTAGTCACCGTCCTGCGTCGGCTCGTTCAGGCCGAACGTGATCGTGCGCGCCGCATCCGCGGCGCCTGCCGCCGGCGCGAACTTCATGACGGCCGCATCGTCCCGGTTGAGCACGCGTGTCGTCGTCGCGCCGAAGATCCGGCCCTTCGCCGCCGCATACGCGTCGAAGCTGCCGTGCCAGTCGAGGTGATCCTGCGTGATGTTGAGAATCGCCGCCGCATCGGGCGCGAACGTGCGCGCCGTCTCGAGCTGGAAGCTCGACAGTTCGAGCACCCAGACGTCGGGCAGCGCCGTATCGTCGATCGCGCCCGCGAGCCGGTCGAGCATTGCCGGGCTGATGTTGCCGGCAACGGCGACCTTCTTGCCCGAACGCTGGCACAGCAGGCCCGTGAGGCTCGTCGTCGTGGTCTTGCCGTTGGTGCCGGTGATCGCGAGCACCTTCGGCTGGTAGCCGCTCGCGCCGAGCGCGCGCAGCGCCTGCGCGAAGAATTCCAGTTCGCCCCACACCGCGATCGCGCGCTCGTTCGCGGCCGCGATCAGTGCCGCGAGTGCCGGTTCGAGCGGCGACAGGCCGGGGCTCAGCCCGACGATCTCGACGCCGCCGTCAAGCAGCGCGGGCGTGAACGGCCCGCCGACGAACTCCGCGTCGATGCCTTCGGCCTGCAGCGCGGCAAGGTTCGGCGGCGCCTCGCGGGTATCGGCAATACGCAGCCGGCACCCGTGCCTCGCGCACCACCGCGCGATCGCGAGGCCCGATTCCCCGAGCCCCAGTACGAGCACCATCGGCCGCTGCCGATCTCCAAACATCTCGCCAGACATCCTTGTTACCTTTCCTTTACCGCAACTTGAGGGTGGACAGACCGAACAGGCACAGCATCAGCGTGATGATCCAGAAACGCACCACCACCTGCGTTTCCTTCCAGCCGGACAATTCGAAATGGTGATGCAGCGGCGCCATCTTCAGCAGGCGCCGCCCTTCGCCGTAACGCTTCTTCGTGTACTTGAACCACGACACCTGCAGCATCACCGACAGCGTTTCCGCGACGAAGATGCCGCCCATGATGAACAGCACGATCTCCTGGCGCACGATCACCGCGACCGTGCCGAGCGCGCCGCCGAGCGCCAGCGCGCCGACGTCGCCCATGAACACCTGGGCGGGGTGCGTGTTGTACCAGAGGAACGCCAGCCCTGCCCCGCCCATCGCGGAACAGAAGATCAGCAGTTCACCGGCACCCGGGATGTGCGGGAACAGCAGGTATTTCGAATAGACCGAACTGCCCATCACGTACGCGAACACGCCGAGCGAGCCGCCGACCAGCACGACCGGCATGATCACGAGGCCGTCGAGGCCGTCGGTCAGGTTGACCGCGTTGCTCGCGCCGACGATCACGAAGTAGGTCAGCACGATGAAGCCCCACACGCCCAGCGGATAGCTGATCGACTTGAGGAACGGCAGCATGAGGTCGGCACGCGCGGGCAGCCCCATCGACAGGCCGCTGCGCACCCACGCCATGAACAGGTCGAACACGCGCACGTTGTTCGCCTCGGACACGCTGAACGCGAGATAGACGGCGGCGAACAGGCCGATCACCGACTGCCAGAAATACTTTTCGCGCGACGACATCCCGCGCGGGTCCTTGTAGACGACCTTGCGGTAGTCATCGACCCAGCCGATCACGCCGAAGCCGAACGTGACGAGCATCACGATCCAGATGAAACGGTTCGTCAGGTCGCCCCACAGCAGCGTCGCGACCGCGATGCCGATCAGAATCAGCACGCCGCCCATCGTCGGCGTGCCGGATTTGACGAGGTGGCTCTGCGGACCGTCCTTGCGCACGGCCTGCCCGACCTTCATTTGCGTCAGCTTGCGGATCACCCACGGTCCGCACACGAGCCCGATCCCGAGCGCGGTGATGGTGGCCATCACCGCACGGAACGTGAGGTACGTGAACAAGCGCAAAAAGCTTGCGTCTCCTTGCAGCCATTGCGCCAGCGCCAGCAGCATGCTTCCTTCCTTCTACTCAGTGGGCAGCGGGCACCGTGCCCGCCGCGGATTGGTTCGTCAGCGCGTCGACCACGCGCTCCATCTTCATGTACCGCGAGCCCTTCACGAGCACCGTCGCCTGCGCGCCGTAGCCTGCCGCGAGCAGCGCAGCCACCAGCGCGCCGACGTCGCCGAAATGGCGGGCCGTGTCGCCGTACGCCGTGCACGCATCACGCGACGCATCGCCGAGCGCGAACAGCGCATCGATGCCGCGCTCGCGCGCATACGCGCCGATCTCGCGGTGGAATGCCGGGCCTTCGTCGCCGACCTCGCCCATGTCGCCGATCACCAGCACGCGCGGTGCCGGTTGCGCGGCCAGCACGTCGATCGCCGCGCGCATCGAGTCGGGGTTCGCGTTGTAGGTGTCGTCGACGACCGTCGCGCCCGCGAGGCTGCCGACGTCCGCCTGCCGGACCTGCAGACGCCCCTTGACCGGCTCGAACGACTCGAGGCCCCGCTTGATCGCGGCCAGCTCGATGCCGGCCGCGAGCGCCGCCGCCGTTGCCGCCAATGCGTTGCGTGCGTTGTGTTCGCCGAGCGCGCGCAGCCGCACCGTCACCGCGCCGGACGGCGTGTCGATCGCGAGCTCGCCGCCGAGCAGGCGGCCCGTGACCTGCGCTTCGATCTGCCGTTCGGCGTCGTGCAGCGCGAAATCGAGAATCCGGTTGCCGGTCGCCGCGACGCGCCAGATGCCGGCGTACGCATCGTCGGCCGGAAACACCGCGACGCCGTCAGGCGTCAGCGCGTGGATCACGGCCGCGTGTTCGAGCGCAACGGCTTCCACCGTCGCCATGAACTCCTGGTGCTCGCGCTGCGCGTTGTTGACCAGCGCGACGGTCGGCGCCGCGAGACGCGCGAGGATTTCGGTCTCGCCCGGGTGATTCATTCCGAGCTCGATCACCGCGACGCGATGCGCCCCTGACAGGCGCAGCAGCGTCAGCGGCACGCCGATGTCGTTGTTCAGGTTGCCGGCCGTCGCCAGCCGCGCGTCGGCGCCGACTGCCGCGGCAAGGATCGACGCGATCATTTCCTTGACGGTCGTCTTGCCGTTGCTGCCCGTCACCGCGACGAGCGGCACCGCGAAGCGCTTGCGCCAGCCGTGCGCGAGCGCGCCGAGCGCGGCACGCGTTTCGCCGCCCTCGACAACCGGCATCGCGAGGCCCGCCGGCACGTGCGCGACAAGCGCCGCGGCTGCGCCGCGCGCGGCCACGTCGCCGAGGAAGTCGTGTGCGTCGAAGCGGTCGCCCTTCAGCGCGACGAACAGGTCGCCCGGGCCGACCGTGCGGCTGTCCGTCGACACGCGCTCGAACGTCGTGCCCGGATCGCCGTGGACAGTGGCGCCGGGAATCAGGCGGGCGGCTTCGCCGAGACTGAGCATCGTCATTCGCCGCCTCCCTTGCCGTGCGTCGCGCGTGCCGCGAGCGCGAGCCGTGCGTGATCCTGATCGGAGAACGTGCGCTTCTTGCCCATGATTTCCTGCGTTGCCTCGTGCCCCTTGCCGGCCAGCACGACGACATCCTCGCGGGCGGCGCCGCGCACGGCCTGCAGGATCGCGCTTGCGCGATCCTCGATGCGGCGTGCGCGATCGGGCGCGGTCATGCCCGCGATGACTTGATCGATGATGCGCTGCGGATCTTCACTGCGCGGGTTGTCGCTCGTGACGACGACTTCGTCGGCAAGCCGCTCGGCGATCGCACCCATCAGCGGGCGCTTCGTCGCATCGCGATCGCCGCCGCAACCGAACATGCAGACGAGCCGGCCGCCGCGCTGCGCCGCGATCGGCCGCAGCGCGTCGAGCGTCTTTTCGAGCGCATCGGGCGTGTGCGCGTAGTCGATCACGACCAGCGGTTCGTCGTTTTGCAGCCGGCCGCCAAGGCGCTGCATGCGGCCGTTGACGGACTCGAGCCGCGCGATCTCCGCGACCGCCGCGTCGAACGGCACGTCGGCCGCGAGCAGCGAGCCGAGCACCGCGAGCAGGTTGCTGACGTTGAATGCGCCGAGCGTGCCGACCTCGACGTCCGCGTCGCCCCACGACGAGCGCAGGCGGAATGCCGTGCCCGCAGCGGTGGCGCGCACGTCGAGCGCGACCAGCTCGCGATCGGCGTCGGGCGACTGCGCATCGCCGATTCCGTATGCGATCGTACGCACGCGGCCTGCCAGCTTCTCGAGCAGGCGGCGGCCGGTCGCGTCGTCGCGATTGACGACTGCCGCGCGCAGGCCGCGCCATGCGAACAGCTTCGTCTTCGCGGCTTCGTACGCGTCGAACGTGCCGTGATAGTCGAGGTGATCCTGCGTGAGGTTCGTGAACACGGCGATGTCGAATGCCGTGCCGTTCACGCGGCCCTGATGCAGCGCGTGCGACGACACTTCCATCGCGACGGCCTTCGCGCCCGCATCGCGCAGCTGCGCGAGGCTGCGCTGCAGCTGCGGTGCGTCCGGCGTCGTGAAGCCGGTCGGCACCAGCTGCCCGGGCATGCCGCTGCCGAGCGTGCCGATCAGTGCGCACGGCTGATGCAGTGCCGTCAGCGCGGCGGCGATCCATTGCGTGCACGACGTCTTGCCGTTCGTGCCGGTCACGCCGATTGCGAGCAGGCTGTCGCTCGGGTCGCCGTACCAGCCGCTCGCGATCTCGCCGGCCAACTGGTCGAGCGCCGGCACCGCGAGTGCGACGGGCACGGCCGGCGCGGCCGCGAGGCCGTCCGGCTGATACAGCACGGCGGCCGCGCCGCGGGCGACGGCATCGGAAATGAAGGTGCGATTGTCTGCCCCGTCGACCGCATAGCCGAGGAACACGTCGCCGGCCCGCAGGCTGCGCGTGTCGGCATGCAGTTGCGCCGCGGGGGCCACATGCTGGCGCAGCCACGCAAGCGCGGCTGCGATCTGCTGATGCGCCGGATGGGAACTGCGAGCGGCGCTCATCGAACAACTCCTGGTGAATTACGTGTCGTGCTGGATACGATCATATGCTTCGCCCCGCTGCCCGCGGCGAGCTTTTGCGGACCCGGCTTGGCGGGCGCGCCCGGCGCGTCGTCGGACACGACCAGCTGCTTGATCGGCATGTTCGGCGGCACGTTCAGCGCGCGCATCGTATCGCCGGCGATCGCCGAGAATACGGGGCCGGACACCTGGCCGCCGAAGTGGCTGCCGGCGGTCGGTTCGTCGACCGACACTGCAACGACGATGCGCGGATTCGGCATCGGCGCCATCCCGACGAACGACGCGCGGTACTTGCGCGTGTAGCCGTGGCCTTCATGCTTGTACGCGGTACCGCTCTTGCCGCCGACGCGATAGCCCGGCACGGCGGCGTCCGGCGACGTGCCGCCCGGCGCGACGACCGTCTCGAGCATCGCGCGTACTTCGCGGGCGGTGGTCGGGTTGAACACCTGCGTGCCGGCGATCGGCTGATTGGGGTCGGTCTTGAAAATGGTCACGGGCATCAGCTCGCCGTCGTGCGCGATCGCCGTGTACGCGCGTGCGAGCTGGAACAGCGACACCGACAGGCCATAGCCGTACGACATCGTGGCCTGCTCGATGCGGCGCCAGCTCTTCCACGGACGCAGGCGGCCGGCTACCGCGCCCGGGAACCCGACCTTCGGCGCCTGGCCGAGGCCGATGCTCGTATACATATTCCACATTTCCTCGGGCCGCATCGTCATCGCGATCTTCGTCGCGCCGATGTTGCTCGACTTCTGGATCACGCCGCCGACCGTCAGCGTGCCGAAGCCCGCGTCGTCGGTGATCGGCGCGCCGTCGAGCACGAAATGCCCGTTGCCCGTCTCGACGAGCGTGTTCGGCGTCACGCGGTGCAGGTCGAGCGCGAGCGATACCGTGAACGGCTTCATGATCGAGCCCGGCTCGAACACGTCGGTCATGATCCGGTTGCGCAACTGCTCGCCCGTCATCCGCGAGCGGTCGTTCGGGTTGTACGTCGGGTAGTTGACGAGCGCGAGCACTTCGCCGGTACGCACGTCGACGACCATCGCCGCGCCAGCCTTCGCCTTGAACTTCTCGACGGCGGCCTTCAGGTTCGCATAGGCGATGTACTGGATCTTGCTGTCGATCGACAGGCCGACGTCCGTCCCGTTGTGCGGGGGAACCTGTTCGGCGACGTCCTCGACGATGTGCCCCAGCCGGTCCTTGATCACGCGGCGCACGCCGGACGTGCCGGACAGCAGCTTCTGGTCGCCGAGCTCGACGCCTTCCTGACCTTCGTCCTCGACGTTCGTGAAGCCGATAAGGTGCGCGGTGATCTCGCCTTCCGGATAAAAGCGCTTGTACTCATTGCGCTGATAGATACCGGGGATATCGAGCGCGGCGACCTTGTCCGCGACGTCGATCGGCACCTGGCGCTTCACGTAGACGAAACCCTTGTCTTCCGACAGCTTCACGCGCAGTTCCTTCGGCGTCATGCCGAGGAGCTTGCCGAGCTGGTTGATCTTGTCCGCGCCGAGATCGTCCGGCACGGCGTCCGGAATCGCCCAGATCGCGCGCACGGGCAGACTCGTCGCGAGCACGAGCCCGTTACGGTCGAGGATCTTGCCGCGCGTGGCGGGCAGCTCGAGCGTGCGCTGATAGCGGCTTTCGCCCTGCTTCTGATAGAACGCGTTGCCCGGCCCCTGGATCCAGAACGCCCGCGCGGCGAGCGCGACGAACGCCATGAACAGCATGAACACGACGAGTTTCGAGCGCCACATCGGCAGGTGCACGCCGAGCACCGGGCTCGACGAGAATTTCACGTCCTGGCGCTTTTGCGACGGCTTCATCGCGCGCCTCCGTGGCCCTTGGCGGCCGCGTCGGCCGAAGCGGGAATGGGCGCGTCGATCGCCTTCACGGCGCCTGGAGGCAGCGTCAGGTATTGGGTGCGGCCCGTCGTGATCGGCTGCATCTTCAGCGAGTCGTTCGCGAGCTGCTCGATACGCGACGTTTTCGACAGCGCGCTCTGCTGATACTGAAGCTGCGCATAGTCCTGCTGGAGCTGACGCTCCTGCGACTGCGCGCGCTGCAGCTGAATGAAGATCTGGCGCTGCTGGTTCGTCGAGTTGACGACCGACAGCGCGCAGCCCATCACGATGATCAGCAGGAAGATATTGAAGCGGCTCATGGCGTGACGCGCTCCGCGATGCGCATCACGGCCGACCGGGCGCGCGGATTCGCGACGACTTCCGCTTCGCTCGGGAACTGACGGCGGATTATCTTGAGCGGCGGGCTCGGGAGGTCGACGGCACGGATCGGCAGGCGACGATCGACCGCAGGCGCACTGGCGTGCGCCTGCATGAATCGCTTGACGATCCGGTCCTCGAGTGAATGAAAGCTGATGACCACCAGCCGCCCCCCTTGCTCCAGCAACGACAATGCCGCGTCTAGTACGACTTGCAGGTCCGCAAGCTCTTGATTGACGTGAATCCGTATAGCCTGAAAGGTGCGGGTTGCCGGATCCTTGCCCTTCTCACGGGTTTTGACGACGTGACCCACGATTTGGGCAAGCTCGCCCGTGGTGTCGAGAGGCCCAAGACGGTCGGACTCTGCCCGGCGAGCAACAAGCGCCTTTGCAATCTGAAAAGCAAACCGTTCTTCCCCATAATCCCGTATCACCTCCGTCAATTCCTGCACCGAAGCCCGCGCGAGCCACTCGGCCGCCGACTCGCCGCGCGTCGGATCCATTCGCATGTCCAGCGGGCCATCCGCGCGAAAGCTGAAGCCGCGCGCCGGATCGTCCACCTGCGGCGAGGACACGCCCAGGTCCAGCAACACACCCGACACCTTCTCGACGCCGCGCGCCGCAAGCGCGTCGCGCATCGATGCAAAGCTGTCATGCACGATCGAGAAGCGCGCATCCTCGATGCGCTGCGCCGTCTCGATCGCCCTCGGATCCTTGTCGAACGCAATCAGCCGGCCTGCCGGCGCCAGCCGCGCGAGTACCGCGCGGCTATGCCCGCCCCGACCGAACGTGCCGTCGACATAAATGCCGTCCGGCCGCGTCACGAGCGACTCGACGGCTTCGTCCAACAACACGGTCCGATGCTGCAATTCGTTTCCCATCGCGGGCGTCTCCGTCACCGCAATCAGAACGTAAAGTTCTTCAGCGCGTCGGGCATGCCCTGCGCCATCGCTGCCTGCTCCTTCGCGATGTAGGTCTGCGAATCCCACAGCTCGAAGTGACTACCCATTCCCAACAACATGACTTCCTTTTCCAGTCCTGCCGCCATCCGCAGCTCGGGCGATACGAGAATCCGGCCCGCGCTGTCGAGATCGACATCCATCGCATTGCCGAGAAAAATCCGCCGCCACCAATGGGCGTCCATCGGCAGCGCGGCAATCTTGGCGCGAAATACTTCCCATTCGGGGCGCGGAAACAGCAACAGGCAGCCGTCCGGGTGCTTGGTCACAGTCACCCGTCCTTCTGCCTGTCCTTGCAGCGCTTCGCGATAGCGAGCCGGCACCGACATCCGCCCTTTCGCATCGAGCGTCAGCGCCGACGCCCCTTGGAACACTTTCCGCTCTCCCGTTCAGGGCACCGAAGCACCCGCTCAATGCTCAAGAATTTAGCCGGAATAGCCCGCTAAATCACACAAAAATACACTTTCTCACACTGTCTCCCACTTTAGAGGAAGGGTTTGGCACGGTCAAGGGAGCGGCCCGGTTTTTTGACGAATTTTGTTAGTTAGAACAAGGACTTACGCGCACATGCTCATGCGCCCCCTCATTCCAAAAATCGTTATAAATGAATGAGCTAGTGCAACTTGTGAAGGTGATACATGAGAAAGGCGGGCCAGACTGGCGTGCGGACGGGGCTTTCGGGGGCGGGAAAACGCGGAAAAAACGGGCGGTATCGGGCACGGCGAACCGGGGCGGCGTCGTGCGGCGCCCCGGTCCGAATGTCAGAGATAGTATGCAGTGCTCGTCATGACTTTCGACGCGGCGCGCATCAGCATTCGCACCGGCAGCGGCAGTTCGATCCCGCCGGCGTCGGTCGCGGCCTTGCCGTGCTTCACCTCGTCGAGCCGCATCTGCTCGACGATCGCGCGCGACGCCGTGTCGGTCGCCGGCAGTTCGGACAGATGCCCGTCGAGGTGGCTCTCGACCTGACGCTCCGTCTCCGCCATGAAGCCGAGGCTGACCTTGTCGCCCAGCGTACCGGCCGCGACGCCGATCGCGAGCGCGCCAGCGTACCACAGCGGGTTGAGCAGGCTCGGGCGCGAATCGAGTTCCTTCAGCCGATGCGCGGTCCACGCGAGATGATCCTCCTCCTCGCGCGCCGCTTCCTCGAACATCGCCTTCGACGACGACGAGCGAGCGGTCAGCTTCTGCGCCTGATAAAGCGCCTGCGCGCAGACCTCGCCGACGTGGTTCACGCGCATCAGTCCCGCGGCGTGCGTGCGCTCCGCGGGCGTCAGTTCGCCGGTTGGCGGCTCCGCCGGCACGGGCACCGGGCGGCTCATCCGGCTAATGCCGGTCAGCGATCGCAAGCCGCGATCGAATTCGCTGATCAGTTCATCCAACACCATCCTGTTCTCCTGGCTGCGTGTGCCGCCGCGAGCGGCAAAGGCACGAGTTCCGCTGCGTAACCGACTTGATTATTCAGCGGAAATTGCGGTTAACCCGTGATTTTAACCATTGTTGCATAAAGGAAACATGGCGACCTTGAGCCACGGCATTTCGCTTTGTCGGAAAAAACGGCTTTGCTACATTACGTCCGACTTCTTGCGAAGTTGATGGGGCCCGTCAACACACCATAACTATCCGCCCCGCCAAAAAAATTCAGTGATTCTTGGAGATCCGTTAATGAAAAAGTCGCTTCTCGCGCTCGTCGCGCTGGGCGCGTTTGCTGGCGCAGCCCATGCGCAAAGCAGCGTGACGCTTTACGGCATCATCGACGAAGGCTTCATCTTCAACAACAACGCCAAGGGCGGCCATCTGTACGGTCTGGCAAGCGGCGTGATGCAAGGCAGCCGCTTCGGTCTGCGCGGCACCGAAGACCTGGGCGGCGGCCTGAAGGCGATCTTCGTGCTCGAGAACGGTTTTGACGTCAACTCCGGCAAGCTCGGCCAGGGCGGCCTGATGTTCGGCCGCCAGGCTTACGTCGGCCTGTCGAGCCAGTACGGTACGGTCACGCTGGGCCGTCAGTACGACTCCGTCGTCGACTTCGTCGGCCCGCTCGAGGCAGGCGACCAGTGGGGCGGCTACATTGCCGCTCACCCGGGTGACCTCGACAACTTCAACAACGCGTACCGTGTGAACAATGCGGTCAAGTATACGAGCCCGACCTACGGCGGCTTCTCGTTCGGCGGCATGTACAGCTTCGGCGGCCAGGCCGGCCAGTTCTCGAAGAACCAGGTCTGGTCGCTCGGCGCCGGTTACAACAACGGCCCGCTGGTATTGGGTGTCGGCTACTTGAACGCACGCACGCCGGCGAACTTCGGCGGCATGTTCAACACCGGCGCGTCGGCTGCCGCGACGGCCGTGTCGTCGCCGGTCTACGGCGCGTATGCGAACAGCGCGAACACGTACCAGGTCATCGGCGCGGGCGGTGCGTACACGTTCGGCGCGGCAACGATCGGGGCGACGTACTCGAACACGAAGTTCAAGGGCTTCTCGGTTGGTCCGTTCGTGAACCAGACCGCGACGTTCAACAACGGCGAAATCAACTTCAAGTATCAGCTGACCCCGGCGCTGATCGTCGGCGCCGCGTACGACTACACGCAAGGCAGCAAGATCGACGGCAACTCGGCAGCCAAGTACCACCAGGGCTCGCTGGGCGTCGATTACTTCCTGTCGAAGCGCACGGACGTCTACGTGATCGGCGTGTATCAGCATGCATCGGGCAACGCGCTCGACTCGGCTGGCAACGTCGTTCAGGCACATGCTTCGATCAACGGTCTCGACCCGTCGACCACCAGCAACCAGGTTGCGGCGCGCGTCGGCATCCGTCACAAGTTCTAATCAGCTTGTCTGACAAGCCGCAGCATATTGAAGGCGCCCTCGGGCGCCTTTTTCTTGTGCGGCTGCGATGCGGTGAGCGGTGAGCGGTGAGCGGTGAGCGGTGAGCGGTGAGCGGTGAGCGGTGAGCGGTGAGCGGTGAGCGGTGAGCAGGACGATCGCCGCGCGTCCCGTTCACTGCAACGAACCGTTCGGGTGCTCCATCGACGCGCACGCCGCCTGCCGCCCGCGGCATGTATCGAGGTGACGCGCCATTCGAATCGACGCGGCCGCGAACGGCCCGGGCGAGTCGTTCCGCCAGCCACTACGCGCCCGGTCGAACGCGCATCATTCCGACGATAGCCGAATGGTGCGCCTCAGCCCCGATGCCGGCACCACAAACCCAAAAGCCCGGCACCGGCCGGGCTCGTTCGTTCGACTTTGGTGTTACGCGCGTCCGTCGCGCAATTCGCGCCGCAGGATCTTGCCGACGTTCGTCTTCGGCAGTTCCGTGCGGAACTCGACGAGTTTCGGCCGCTTGTAGCCGGTGAGCCGCTCCTTGCAGTACGCGAGGATATCCTTGTCGGTGAGCGCCGGATCCTTCTTCACGACGAACAGCTTCACGGCTTCGCCCGAGTGCTCGTCCGGCACGCCGACGGCCGCCACCTCGAACACGCCCGGGTGTGACGCCACCACGTCCTCGACCTCGTTCGGATACACGTTGAAGCCGGACACCAGGATCATGTCCTTCTTCCGGTCGACGATCTTCACATAACCGCGCGCGTCCATCACGCCGACGTCGCCGGTCTTGAAGAAACCGTCCGGGCACATGACCTTCGCGGTTTCGTCCGGACGGTTCCAGTAGCCGGCCATGACCTGCGGCCCGCGGATGCAGATCTCGCCCGGCTCGCCGAGCGCGACGTCGTTGCCGGCGTCGTCGCGGATGGCAACCTCGGTCGACGGCAGCGGCACGCCGATCGTCCCGCTGTATTCGGTCGCCGTCACAGGATTGCAGGTGGCAACCGGCGACGTTTCGGACAAGCCATACCCCTCGACGATCGCCGTGTGGGTCTTCTCATACCAGCGCTTCGCGACGCCTTCCTGGATCGCCATGCCGCCGCCGTTGGCGATCGCGAGCTTCGAAAGATCCAGCTGGTTGAATTCGGGATGGTTCAGCAGCGCGTTGTACAGCGTGTTGACGGCCGGGATCGTCGAGATCTGGTAACCCTTCAGTTCCTTGATCATCCCGCCGATGTCGCGCGGATTCGGGATCAGAACGCCCATGCCGCCCGTGCGCATCGTCAGGAAACCGCAGACCGTCAGCGCGAACACGTGATAGAGCGGCAGCGCGACAACCGTCACGAACTGCTTCACCTCGGGGTATTTTTCGTGTGCGGGATGGTGCCACGCGCCGGCTTGCAGCACGTTCGACACGATGTTCCGGTGCAGCAGCGTCGCGCCCTTCGCAACACCCGTCGTACCGCCCGTGTACTGGAGGAACGCGACGTCGTCGGGGCCGAGCTTCTGCGGCTTGAAGGTCTGCCGCGCGCCGTCCGACAGCGCGGCCTTGAAGCGCGTGAACGACGGAAGCTGCCAGGCCGGCACCATCTTCTTCACGTTGCGCACGACGTAATTGACGAGCCAGCCCTTGATGCCCAGCAGGTCACCCATCGACGCGACCACGACATGCTTGACCACGGTATTGGCGATGACGGCCTGCAGCGTCGACGCGAAGTTCTCGAGGATGACGATCGCTTCCGCCCCGCTGTCCTTCAGCTGATGCTCGAGTTCGCGCGGCGTATACAGCGGGTTGACGTTGACGACGGTGTAGCCCGCGCGGAGCACCGCGACGATCGCCACCGGGTACTGCAGCACGTTCGGCATCATGAGTGCGACGCGCGCGCCGCGTTTCAGACCGCGTGACTGCAGCCACGCGCCGAACTGGCGCGACAGCGCATCGAGCTCGCCATACGTGATGCTCTTGCCCATGCAGACGAACGCCTTGCGGTCGCGATACTGCTTGAAGCTTTCGTCGAGTAGATCCGGGACGGAAGGATACGGGGACGCGTCAATTTCGGCTGGAACGCCGGGTGGGTACGATTTCAGCCAAATTTTGTCCATACTGCGCGTCTCCTCACATATTTTCGAATGGTCGTGCTAAAACGCATCGTAGCGGCTCGCCCGCCCCGAGACAACAGGGTTAGATGCCCACTTCGAACTTTCGAATGAATTCGTCCGATCATATCTCGAAGTTCGGTCAAATCCGTTCAACTTCCACGAGACAATCGTAAAACGTCGCCGAGTTGCCGAGATCGGTCAGCGCCTGGCTCGTCACTTCGTTCGCGTTCCGTCCGTCCGCCGACAGTTTCTTCCACCAGATCGACAGCCCGACGACGAGGCCCGCCCGCGCGCGATCAGTCACTCTCGCGACCGCCTGCATCGATCCGCGGTCGTTGAAGATGCGGACGACGTCGCCCTCCCCGATGCCGCGCGCATCGGCGTCGGCCGGGTGCATGTCGAGGTGCGGCTGGCCTTCCGTGCTGCGCAGGCTGTCCACGTTGACGAACGTGCTGTTCAGGAAGTGCCGGGCGGGCGGCGAAATCATCGCGAGTGGATAGCGGGCGGCGAGCTCGGGCGCAGCCTCCGCCGATTCGAACGGCGGCAGGTAATCGGGCACCGGGTCCATGCCCATCTGCTCGAGTCGCGCGCTGTAGAACTCGCATTTGCCGGATGGCGTTCGGAAGCCGCCATTTGCGAAAGGCGCGTCCGCCACCTTGAGCTTCAGCCAGCCGGCACGCTTCAGCGTATCCCAGTCGCTGTCGAGCGCGGGGTCGTCCCAACGGAGCGCGGCCTGCGCGACCTCTTCGTCGCTGTGATAAAGCGCGGGCTCGTCGAGCCCCATGCTGCGCGCGATGCCACGAAAGATTTCGGTGTTCGGCCTCGCATCGCCGACCGGCGGAATCGCCGGCAGATTCGCCATCACGTAGGTATGGCCGTACGACTTGTGGACGTCGAGATGCTCGAGCTGGGTCGTGGCCGGCAACACGATGTCGGCGAAATCGACGGTATCCGTCTTGAAGTGCTCGAGAACGACCGTGAACAGGTCTTCGCGTGCGAACCCCGCGGCTACTTTCGACGAATCGGGGGCGACCGCGACCGGATTCGAGTTGTAGACGATCACCGCTTCGACTTTCGGCCCGAAGGTCGCGTCGCCGGGATGCAGCAACGCATCGCCGATTGCGTTCATATTGATGATGCGCGGCAGCTTGTGCGGCCAGCCGGGCATCAGATCGGGCCGCAGCAGCGCCGCCTGATTGACCGGTGCGGATTCCGACGACGACAGCAGCAGCCCGCCGGCCCGATCGCGCCACGCGCCCGTCAGCGCAGGCAGGCTCGCAATCGCACGCACGGCATTGCCGCCGCCGCGCACGCGCTGCATACCGTAATTGAGGCGGATCGATGCCTTGCGGGTCGCGCCGTAACGACGTGCGAGTTCGATCAGTTCCGACGCGTCGATGCCGCAGATCTGTGCGACACGCTCCGGCGGATAGGACAGGGCTCGCGTCTTGAGTGCATCGAAGCCGAGCGTATGAGTCGCGATGTAGTCGTGATCGAGCAGATCTTCGGTCATCAGCACATGCATCATCCCGAGTGCGAACGCACCATCAGTGCCCGGTTTCAATGCGATGTGCTGATGGCATTTCTCCGCCGTCAGTGAACGGTAGGGATCGATTGCGACCAGGCGGGCACCGCGACGCTTGGCTTCCTGCGCGCGGGTCCAGAAATGCAGGCTCGATGCGATCGGATTGGCGCCCCAGATCAGGATCAGCTCGCTTTCCTCGAAATGCTCGAGATGCATGCCGACGTTTCCGCCGTATGTATAGCGCAGCCCTGCCGCACCGGCCGCGGCGCAAATTGCGCGCTCGAGTCGTGACGCGCCGAGTTTGTGGAAGAACCGCTGCGCAATGCCTTCGCCCTGCACGAGCCCCATCGTTCCCGCATAGCTGTATGGCACGATCGCCTCCGGCGCGCGTGCGGCGATTTCACCGAGGCGACCACCGATCTCGTCGAACGCTTCGCTCCAGCTGATCGGCACAAAATGCCCTTCCCCCTTCGCGCCGACGCGCTTGAGCGGAACGGTAAGACGGTCGGGATGATGAACGCGGTCGGCATATCGGCTGACTTTCGTACACAATACGCCTTGCGTGGGCGGATGGTCGGGATCGCCCGCCACCTTGATCGCCCGACCGTTTTCGACGGTCACGCGCATTGCGCACGTGTCCGGACAATCGTGCGGGCAGACGGCCCGAGCTATCTGAGTGGCGGCGCTCATCGTTCTGGATGCAGCAGGGATGGAGATTCGCAAATTTTACGTGGATGGGCCGGCCCCGGCGAAAACCGGACACGAGGTAACGCTTAAACTTTGAGGTAGTCTTCCGCCTATGTTTAAGCCTA